>NZ_JBSFOK010000085.1:0-19145 GCF_053587635.1 Streptomyces sp. NPDC003635
CAGCTCGGCTACACCGTCACCCTCAACCCGATCGAGGACGCAGCCTGACACAAGAACCCGGACACCCGGCGACCACCACGGTCACCGGGCACCCAGACATGCCTACCACCACCCTGACCTGCACCTATTTACGCGTCAGAGACGCCTGGTGAGACCCCCGCGTCACCCGATAGGGTGTAAACAACGCATCAAGACGATGCTGGTGTGCCGGGAAGTCTGGTCGGCGTCCGAGGGCCTGTGCGCCCATTTGTCGACAGCCCCGGAGGCCCTTTCCCATGACCGAGGCACGCCCGCGAAAGACGCTGCTCGGTGTCCTTCCCTGGCCGGAGCGCCAAGCGGTCGCCGAAGCCCTGCGCACCGAGACCGTGGGCGGACTGGTCCTGCTCGCGGCGGCCGTGACCGCTCTGGTGTGGGCCAACAGCCCCTGGAGCGGGGCCTACGAGCAGATACGCGACTTCCACTTCGGTATTGCGGCCCTCGGGCTCGACCTGTCCGTCGGGCACTGGACGGCCGACGGCCTCCTCGCCGTCTTCTTCCTCGTGGCGGGCATCGAGCTGAAGCGCGAACTCGTCCTGGGCGAGCTGCGCACCCCGGCGACCGCCGCCCTCCCCGTCATCGCCGCCGCCTGCGGCATGGCCGTCCCGGCCGCCCTTTACGCGCTCACGGCCGCGACGGGCGGCGGTAGCCTCGATGGCTGGGCCGTGCCGATGGCCACCGACATCGCCTTCGCCCTCGCGGTCCTCGCCGTCATCAGCACCCATCTGCCCTCCGCGCTTCGCGCGTTCCTGCTCACCCTCGCCGTCGTCGACGACCTGGGCGCCATCCTGATCATCGCGGTCTTCTTCACCGCCGACCTCGACTTCCTCGCCCTGAGCGGCGCCTTCGCCGGTCTCGTCGTCTTCTATGTTCTGCAGCGCTTGCGAGTGCGCGGCTGGTGGTACTACGCCCCCCTCGGGGGCGCCGTCTGGGCGCTGATGTACAACTCCGGCGTGCACGCGACCGTCGCCGGTGTCGCCATGGGCCTGATCCTGCGCACCACCCGGGACAAGGACGAGGACCGCTCGCCCGGAGCGCGCGTCTCCCACCTGGTGCACCCCTTCTCGGCCGGCGTCGCGGTCCCCCTCTTCGCCCTCTTCGCCGCCGGCGTCAGCGTCTCCGGGGACGCCCTCACCCGCGTCTTCACCGACCCCGAGCCGCTCGCGGTCTACGTCGGCCTGGTCGTCGGAAAGATCCTCGGCGTCTTTCTGGGCACTTACCTGGCCGCCCGCTTCACCCGCGCCAGACTCAACCCGGATCTCGCCTGGGCCGACGTCCTCGGCCTCGCCGTCCTCGCCGGCATCGGCTTCACCGTGGCCCTGCTGATCGGTGAACTCTCTTTCGCCGACCCGGCCGACATCGAACACGTCAAGGCCGCCGTGCTGCTCGGCTCCCTGACCGCCGCGATCCTCGCCGCCGTCCTCCTGCGCCGCCGCAACCGCGTCTACAAACGCCTGTACGAGGAAGAGGAACGCGACGACAACGCCGACGGCATCCCCGACATCTACCAGCGCGCCTCGCAGTGACTCCCGAGACCGCCTCCTCAGCGCTCGGCGTCGCCGTCGTGTGCGCCCTTCTGGGCGCGCGTACGGCCGTCCGTGAGACGCGGCACCGGGGCAGTGCCCGCAAGGAATGGGCGTTCCTCGTCGACCGACGGGCGATGTCCACGTTTCTCGTCGTGGCCGTTGTCCTGGGTGCCCTGTGCTGGGGCGCCGTGGGCCTGGCGCAGGTCCCGTGGGCGGTGCTCGTGGCACTGCTCGTGGCCCGCGTCTCTCACAAGGATTGATGAGTGGCATGCGAGGCACACCCCTCCGGCCGGTCCAACCCGAACCGGCCATCACCACTGGGCGATGAGAGGAGTGCCGTTGGCATGCTGCCGCCAGGCCGCGCCGAGGCGGGCGATGCGGGTGGGGGCGGCGATGCCGCGTACGGTCGTGATCCTTCCGTCGGCGATGTCGAACGTCACCGCGCCGACGGCCTGGTCGCCGACGACGAAGAGGAGGGCGGGTGCGCCGTTGACGCGCGCGTAGTGCACGGCGGGCGTGCCGCCGGCGAACCGCCGTTTCGCGGACGTGGGTTTGAATCCGGCGCGTACGACGGCCGCGATGTGCCGCGGAGTGTCGTACCGCAGCAGCCTCTCAGCCAGGCCGGCGCCGTCGGAGATCGCGGTCGCGTCGTCGGCGAGCAGCGCCACCAGCCGTTCGGTGCGCCCTGAGGAGGCGGCGGCCAGAAATTCCTCGACGATCCCGCGGGCGGCTTCCGGGTCGACTTCGCCGCCGCGGCGTGCGGCGGTGACGCGTCGCCGCGCCCGATGCAGGTGCTGCTGGCTCGCGGGCTCGGTGACGTCGAGGATCTCGGCGATCTCCGCGTGGCTGTAGGAGAAGGCCTCGCGCAGGACGTAGACGGCCCGCTCGGCGGGTGACAGGCGCTCCATGAGGGTCAGCACGGCCAGGGAGACCGATTCGCGCTGCTCGAAGGTGTCGGCCGGGCCGAGCACAGAGTCGCCGTCCAGGAGCGGCTCGGGCAGCCAGACACCGACGGCCCGCTCGCGCCGGGCCCGTGCCGAACGGAGCTGGTCCAGGCACAGGTTGGTGACGACTTTGGTCAGCCATGCCTCCGGCACCTGGATCAACTGCCGGTCCGCGGCCTGCCAATGAAGGAACGCTTCCTGCACGGCGTCCTCGGCCTCGGTCGCGGAGCCGAGCAGCCGGTACGCCAGGGAGGCCAGCCGGTTGCGGCTGGCCTCGAACCGGCCGACGTCGAAGAGGTCGGTTGCGCTGCTGTCCATGTGGATCATCCTGATATCGGCTACGCGGCAGCTGTCCTGTTCGCGACTACCTGTGCGTTGTCCAGGCGGCGCCTGCGCTTGGGCAGGCCGAACGTCGGGTGTGAGGTGGCCCAGAGCGAGGTCGTGAGGATGCTCGCTTTGATCCGCGCGGCCGTTCGGCCGCCCAAGTACCGCGACTTCGCCTGTCCTTCGTCGTCGACCGGCTGGAGGAGCCCGTCCCGCCGTCCGAGGCTGATGTGGTTGTACGTGTGGACGAGCTTGGTGTTGGCGCTCTTGCGGCCGGTCAGATGTCCCACGATCGTCTCGATGGCCTGCCGGCCGGTGTATCCGGCCGAAGCGCAGGACATCGGCAGCGGCCGCCCGTGGTCGCCGATGGCGAAGGCGCTGTCGCCGATGGCGTGGACGTTCGGGTGCGAGACCGAACGCATAGTGCGGTCGACAACGATCCGGCCGTGCTCGGTGACCTCCAGCCCGCTGGTGGCCGCGAGGGGGTCGACCGTGAATCCGGCCGTCCACACGGTCGCGTCGGACGCCAGGGCGGTACCGTCGGCGCACAGCACCCGCGTCGCTTCCACGGCCTCGACGACGGTGTGCTCCAGGACGGTGACGCCCAGCCGGTCGCAGGCCTGGCGCAGGTGGTCCCGGGCTCCCGGGGAGAGCCGGCGGCCCAGCTCGCCGCGGGCGATGAGCGTCACGGACAACCCGGGCCGGGATTCGGCGAGTTCGGTGGCTGTCTCGATGCCGGTCAACCCGTCGCCGACGACCACCACCTTCTTGGCCTCGCCCCGTTGACCCAGACCGTCCAGGCGTTCGCGCAGACGTAGTGCCGAGGGCCGGGCCGCGACGTCGAAGGCGTTTTGGGCCGCCCCGGGAACGCCACGGTCGTCGCCGTGGCTGCCGAGCGCGTAGACCAGCGTGTCGTAGCCGAGTTCGGCGCCGCCGTCTGCGGCGGCCACGGCGACGACCTGGTGCTCGGGGTCGACGGTGGTGACACGGGCCAGACGTAGCCGTATCGCCGTTCCCGCGAACACCTCGGCGAGCTTCGGAGCCGCGACATTCCGACCGGCCGCCAACTGGTGCAGCCGCATGCGCTGGACAAAGTCCGGGACGGCGTTGACCACGGTGATCTCGGTGTCAGCCGGGGACAGCCTGCGGGTGAGGTTCCCGGCCACGTAGGCTCCCGCGTAACCGGCACCGAGAACGACGATGCGATGCTTCATGTGTCACTCCTGTCTGTTCGCTCGCTCCCTCGAAGGTTTGAGCGGAGCAGCGCCCTGTTTACTGACAGGAGTCGCGTGTGATGTGGGACACAGGTCAGAACCAGGCGTGGCCGTAGCGGGTGTCGGACGGGCGCCGGCGGGAGCGCCAGCCAAAGAACCTGCGCTCGGCGAAGTCACCCGCCCCGCAAGCGCCGATCAGACCCCCGGGCCTGCTCACCGGCTTGGCGAAGCGTCGGCTGGGCGGGCTATGTTCCCGGCATGAACGACGCTGAAGTCGCCGCGCTCTTGGCCGGATGTGTGCGCTGCCCATACCCCGGAGTGTGGCAGGACTCCCCTTTTGTGGAACGCACGGTTGACGGTGCGCGGTATGCCCTGATCGCGGTCGACGCAGGGCTGAGCGCGCTCGCCCTACGGCGTAATGACGACTCGCTGTGGTTTCTGCCGGAGGGCGGTGCTCCTCGGTTGGTGAACTCCGGCGTTGCGGCGTTTGTTGCCTTCAACCGTGCTTATGAGGAGGCCGCTGCTGAGGCTGCTGCATACGAAGGGCCCGGTGACGGCCTGAGCGAGGACGAGAGCGTGGACCTGGCCGAGCAGGCTGCCGACGCGCTCACTGAAGCGCTGCTGGAGCGATTCGAGATGCTTGATGCCGAGGCCGTCGCGGACGAGAACTCCTTCTGGCACATCGGGGCTGAGGAACTGGGCTACGGCATGAGTGTCTGACCAGGCAGACGAACGGAGCAGGCCCCCTGGTCGGCCCGTCGGTGAACTCGGACAGGCTCGGCCACTCGCACCTCCAACGAGCGTTGAGGACCGACCGACCAACCGGCGGACGGCGACGTCGTGTGCGCGGGCGCACGTCATCGAACCGTAAGGTCCTGAACCGCTGTTCGCCTCCTCCGGCGGCGCTAACCTCACACCGCTCGCGACTACCCAGGAGACTTACCATGCGCACCCGCGTCCACCTGCCGGCCGTTCTCGCCGCCGTCGTGCTCGCCGTCACCGGATGCGGATCCAACAGCGGCTCCGACTCCGCCGACGTCGCGGACGCCTCCCCGGCAACGGCCTCGTCTTCCGGCGGAACGAAGGTGCCTGAGACGCTGAACTTCACCGCGACCACCCTCGACGAGAAGCCGTTCGACGCGAGCAGCCTGAGGGGCAAGCCTGCCGTGCTGTGGTTCTGGGCACCGTGGTGCCCCACGTGCAAGGGACAGGCTGCCGAGACCAGCAAGGTCGCAGCCGACTTCGAGGGCAAAGCGAACGTGGTGGGCGTCGCGGGCCTGGACACCCCCGCGGCCATGCGCGACTTCGTCTCCGACACGGGCACGGGCTCCTTCCCCCACCTGTCCGACGAGAACGGCGAGGTGTGGAAGCGGTTCGGGGTCACCGAGCAGAGCCACTACGTGATCCTCGACGAGGCGGGGAAGGCCGTCTACGAGGGAGTCCTGCCCGGCGGCGAGGGTCTGGCGGCGAAGGTCGCCGCCCTCACCGGGTGAACCGACCATGGCCGACCTGCCCCTCGCACTCGCGCTCGGCGCCGGAATGCTCGCCGCCGTCAACCCCTGCGGTTTCGCCCTGCTGCCCGCTTACCTCTCGCTGCTCGTCCTCGGCGACGACTCGCCCAGCCGGACGGTCGCGGTCGGCCGGGCTCTGACCGCCACGGTCGCGATGACCGCCGGATTCGTCGTCCTGTTCGGGACCTTCGGTCTGGCCGTCCAGCCGGTCGCGGGACAGGTCCAACAGCACCTGCCCTGGTTCACCATCGGCTTCGGCCTGCTCATCGCAGCCGCTGGTGTCTGGCTCCTGACGGGCCGGAGCCTGCCCAACCTCGGCCCGAAAGTCCGCCGCGCGCCCCAGGTGACCCGTTCCCTGCCCACGATGGCCCTTTTCGGGATGGCCTACGCCACGGCGTCCCTGGGTTGTACCGTCGCGCCCTTCCTCGCCATCGTCGTCTCCGCCTTCCGCGGCGGCTCGACCGGCGAGGGGATCGCCCTGTTCGCCGCCTACGCCGCGGGCATGGGGCTGATCGTCGGCGCCGCATCCCTGGCCATTGCCCTCGCCCGGACCACGGCCGTAACCCCTCTGCGCCGCCTGGGTGCCCTCGCGCCCCGCCTAGGCGGCGGTCTGCTCCTGCTGGTAGGCGCTTACGTCGCCTACTACGGCTGGTACGAAATCCGGGCCCAGCGCAATCCCACCGCGGACCCCGTCGTAGAGACTGCGGGCAAGGCACAGCGCGCCGCCGCAGATGTTCTGGACGCCGCGGGTCCGGCCGTGATCGCCATGGTCTTCACGGTCCTGCTCCTGACGGCCCTGGTGATCCGCTACCGGCTCAGTAGGGCGCGGCGTTCCCACAGCAGACAGCGCACAGACCAGGCGGTGCACGCCTCGCATGGCGACTGGGCTCGGTGACAGGTCGAAGAAGCGGGTTACTGACGTCGGCGCTCGGGCTCCCTGCGCCAGTAGGCGGTGGCCACCAGGAGCCCGGTCACCAGCAGCATCAGCAAGCCGAAGCGAGCGAGCGCGTACGGGAGGACGGTGAGCATCTCGTTCGTTTCAGCGCCCTGGATCAGTCCAGGAGGAGGCGGCTCCCAGTCCGAGGCTTCTCGCCCCCACCAGTACGAGATCGGGGCGGCAGCGACGCACGACAGCGCCCATGCACCGACGAGCCCCGACGCGGTGACTTTGACCTTCGACATGTCGCCTCCCCCGGGTCTGCTACGACCCCTTGGCACAGCTTGAGGGAAGTGGAAGCCCGTATGTCAAGCTCGCCGGTTGCGCAACCGGGATCCGATGGAGGTAGGGCTGATCGGCTCGACCCCAGCATGTGACGGTGTTCAGGGCCGGAGCTGTGATGTTCTTCGTGGCAGGCACGCTGATGGAATCATGAGTGTTGTGGGCTTGATTCCCCGCCGCGGCCGACCTGAGGGCACGGCCGCGAGGGGTGGCCGAGTGCGGGGGCGTGGCTGAGTGTTCCGCATGTCCGGGCGTTCCAAGTTGATCCTTGCTGTGCTTGTTGCGGGCGTGTTGGTACTGGCGTACTCCGCGACGACATCCGATCGGCGCACTTTCAGGGAAGGGCGGCTCTCTGCCGGGCCGTTGCAGGACCGTCCGCTTGCAGGCGGCGGTACGGCGCAGCTGTCGAAGTGCGGAGTGGACGATGGGCCGCGGCCTGTAGCACGGGGCGAGGGGGAGCGGGGGCAGGTTCCGCGACTGCTGCTCAGCAGCTGGGGCTTTTACGATCCGGGGTCGAAGACGCCGGGCCAGGCGCGGTTCACTGTCCACGTGGCCATCCGGTCAGGTGACCGACCCCTGTACCTCGACGCACCGGTGGCCAAGGGGAAGGTCACGCTCGACTTTTACGGACCGCACGGCGAGGGCCGCCGGGCCTCCGCCCGCGGGCTTACCGCGACTGTCGTCGACGGCGGCTTCATGGGCAAGCCGGTGAAAGTCCCGGAGACCGGCAGCTTCCGTGTCGATCCCGGCAGGGAGTTGCTGCTGGATGTCGATCTGCCCGCCAAGGCCGTCTGTCCTGGACACAGCTTGCTCAGCCTCAACAAATGTTTGCCTGAAAACACCAACGACGTCGAGGACTGCCCCGTGCTGGTCGTCACCCTCGCCGACCCAGCGATCCGGGCATACCGCGCGAAGGTGGCGGACGTTGACTCCGCTGACTCCTTCAGCGACCGACTCGTTGCGGTCTCCTTCGAACGGGCCACCGCCCAGATCTCGGCGGTCGACAAGAGCTGAGCCTGGCGAGGTGAAGGGCCGACGCGGGAGGGCGGGACCTTGGTCGGCTGCCGCGGGCTGCGGCAGCGGCCCATGAGGCGTCGCAGGGTGTGAGTTGCTCGAAGGCGCTGCATCGAGGCCGGCAACGCGGGAGGGATGCGGCGGCGAGGCCCGTGGCGAACTGCGCTGAGGTCACGGTCATGCACGGCGCCGCAGCCACGCACCGCCACGAAGCCCTTATCCGAGCCGGATGCCCACGATGCACGTGTCGTCGTCGGTGTCCGAGTTGCTGTAGGTGAGCAGGCGGTCCAGTTGCTGGTCGAGTGTGCTGGGTGCCGTGCGGGCGGTGGTCAGCAGGTGGATCAGGGACTCCTCCACGGACCGGTCGCGGCGTTCGATCAGGCCGTCCGTGTACATCAACAGGGTGTTGCCCGGGGCCAGTTGGATCTCGGCCTCCTCGTACACGACCTCGGGGAGCGCTCCGAGCAGCATCCCCTGCAGCAGAGGCAGGGCAGCCGCCTCATTGCCCTGGACGAGCACGGGCGGCAGGTGGCCCGCTCTGGCCCAGCGGAACGTCCTCAGGGCTGGGTCGTACAGACCGCATACCGCGGTGGCGGTGACGGCCCCCGTGAGGTGGTGGGCCACGATGTTGAGCCATGACAGCAGCTGGCCCGGCCCGGCGCCGGTGACCGCCAGGCCACGCAGGGCGTTGCGCAGGACCACCATGCTGGTCGCGGCCTCTATGCCGTGGCCGGCCACGTCTCCCACGCACAGCAGAACCTGCCCGGAGGGCAGCACGACGGTGTCGTACCAGTCGCCGCCCACCAGGTGCTCGGTCTCCGCGGGCCGGTAGCGGACGGCCATCTGGAGGCCGGGGACCTCCAGCGGTGCCTGGGCGGGAGGCATGATGGCGTGCTGCAGCTGGAGGGTGAGCCGGTTGCGCTCGGTGGCCTGCTGCTCGGTGTGTGCCAGCTGGTCGCGGGTGGCGGCGAGCGCCACCTCGGTCCAGTGCTGGGCGGAGATGTCCTGGTAGGCGCCGCGTACCAGGAGCAGGCGGCCGTCGGTGTCGAGCACCGGCTCGGCGACGACCCGGATGTGGCGGGTCACTCCGTCAGGTCGCTGGAGCCGGAAGGCGGCGGCGGCCGGCCGACGGTGGTGCAGCAGCGTGCGCAGGAAACGGCGGATGGAGACGCCGTCGTCCGGATGCGCGTGGGCCGACAGGTTCTCCAGGGGCACCGGGGTGCTCGACTGAGGGCGCCCGTAGAGGTCGAACAGCTGGCCGTTCCAGGTGATCTCGCCGGTCAGCACGTTCTCCTCGAAGCCGCCGATACGGCCGAGGCGTTGGGCGTGCTGCAGAAGACTTGCCAGGCGCGCCGTCTCGTCCTCGATGCGCCAGATGAGCAGGACGGTGGTGCCGTGCCGGCTGATACTGATGTCCGCGACTGCCGAGAGGGGGACCTGGTCGACGAGAGCGGTGAGGTTCATCCGGCGGGCGCGGAAGGGTTCTCCGGTGGCGTAGACCCGCTCGACGCGCTGGAACAGCTCACTGTCCCCTGCGGCCATCGGGTAGGCCTCCAGCAGGAGCGCGCCGTTGACGACCGCACGCGGCCGGCCGGCCGGATCCAGGAAGCGGTTGTTGACGTGCTGGATGCGGAAGTCCTCGAGGTTCCCGGCGTCGTCGAGGTGCGGCACCAGGACCAGCGCGGGATCGTGCAGGCCGTCGGCCAGGTCCATCAGCTCCGCGGCGTCCGGCAGGACGCGCGGTTCGTGGGTGGGACCGTGCAGGAGCGGGTGCGTCTCCAGCGTGTGGCCGCACAGCTCCGCCAGGGCCTCCACCTGGCGGACGATCTGCGGAGGCTGAGGCTCCACGGGAGTGGGCCAGGCGATCTCCAGCACGCCGTAGATGCGCCCTCCCGTGCCGGCGGGCAGGGCGGCTCGGCCTCCGTGCGGATGGTGGTGCACACCGATGCTGGGAAGTCCCGCTCCCGCGAGGGAGGGGATCCACTGCCCCCTGCGCTCGGTGAGGCCCCGTCGCGCCACCGTGACCACGTCCGGCGGGACATACCGCCAGCGCGCCGCCTCCGCCGGAGAGAACCCGGCGCTGCCCGCCAGGGTGAGCGAACCGTCGGAACCCACGGCCCAGACGGCCACAGCCACCGCGCCGAGAGGACGCAGCGCCTGCTCCAGCAGGGCTTCGGCGACCGCCTGGGTGTCGTCCGCGGCCAGCGCGCCGCTCTCCGCCGCGCGCAGTCGTACGGCGGCCGACTCGTCCTTGGCCTCGTCCGCGGCACGGGTGGCGGCGAGGAACGCGTCCGTCACCTCGGACATCCGGTCCCGGGCGGCCTGATTGATGATGTCGACCGCGAGTTCGAGGGGGGTGAGCTGGGCCTGCTCGGCCAGCTCGGCGAGCTGCCGGGCGGCCTGGGCGGGCCCGCACGTCAGCCGCTCGACCAGGATGCCCTTGGCGAGTTCGATCAGGGCGCGTCCCTCGGCTTCCGCCTGGGCTGCCCGCACCTCTCGGCTGAGCCGCTCCACGGTGGCCGCCAGTCGGCCCACCGGCGACGCGGAGGGGACGCCGACGGGAACCGTGGGCAGCTCGTCAACTGGGTCCGTGGGCAGCTCGCCAGTGGCCCCTGTGGACAGCTCGTCAACCGGGCCCGCGGGCAGCCCTCCGACAGGCCTCGTGGACAGTTCGCCCGCGGAGGGCACCGACAGGCCGGAGGACGCCGGGGGAGCGCCGGCTTCGAGCTTCGGCGCACCGCCCTGATCCGGTTCGCCCGGATGCTCGGACTGGCTCACGGTGTGAAAGCTCCTCGGCTGAAGCGCCCTGGGGCGCGGAACGGCAGGCGCTGCGGGGCGCCCGGCCCGCCGGGGTGCGGGCGGGGCGCCGACGTGCTCATACGGGCAGCCAGCGCCGGACGCAGGCGATGAGGTCGCGTGTGTCGACGGGCTTGGTGACGTAGTCGCTGGCGCCCGAGGCGAGGCTCTTCTCCCGGTCCCCGGGCATCGCCTTGGCGGTGACGGCGATGATCGGCAGCTCCGCGTACTGCGGCATCCGGCGGATCTCGGCCGTCGCGGTGTAGCCGTCCATCTCCGGCATCATCACGTCCATCAACACGAGCGCGACGTCTGGGTTGTTCACCAGCGACTCGATGCACTGGCGCCCGTTCTCGGCGTGCAGCACCCGGAAGCCGTGCAGCTCCAGAATCCCGCTGAGCGCGAAGAGGTTGCGTGCGTCGTCGTCGACGACGAGGACCGTGCGGTCCCCCGCCGGGGAGCCGTCGACCGGCTGCGGCGGCACGGGCCGCGATTCCTCGGGCCGGACCAGCGACAAAACGTCCCCCGGCTCCTCGGCGGACAGGTGCAGGACGATGCGCTCGCGCAGCTCGTCGAGACTGGACAGGAATTCCAGTGCGCTGCCCGCCGAGCGGGACCGCAGTGTCTCTTCCAGGACCAGGTCCGTGCGATGACCGCTGTGCACCAGCACGGGAACACTCGCCAGCGCCGAGTCACCCCCCAGCGCCTCGAGGAAGCGGGAGGCCTCACCGTCCTGCGTGCCCAGTTCCAGGACGACGCAGTGGCACGGTTCCGCGGCGAGCGCGCCCGCCGCCTCATGCGCCCCGACGGCGGTGATGATGTCGACGGCGGGTCGCTGTCCACCGTCTTCATGGCCGTGCGTGAGATCGGCGACCACACTCTCCGCGACGAGGGTCAGCAGACCGCGCGGCCGCTCCTCCACGACGAGCAGGCGCCGGGGCCGCGACCCGGCCCGGGGCACCGGCACCGGGCGTGACAGCCCCTCCGGAAGGGGCTCGGACGGGAGCTCCTCCAGAGGTCTGCCCTGCTCGATCACTTCCTCGAAGTCGGGACGGGCCACGGGCAGGAAGAGCGTGAACGTACTGCCCTGGCCGGGCGTGCTGTGCACCGTGACGGCACCCCCGAGAAGATGGGCGATCTCCCGGGTGATGGACAGCCCCAGACCGGTGCCGCCGTACTTGCGGCTCGTCGTGCCGTCCGCCTGCTGGAAGGCGCCGAAGATCGTCTCCAGGTGCTGCTCAGGGATGCCGATGCCGGTGTCCGTCACCCGGAAGGCCACCACGGCGCCGCCCCGGACGACTCCCGCGGGCACCTCGTCGTCCAGCGCCGGCTCGACGCTCAGCTGCACGCCGCCCTGTTCGGTGAACTTCACCGCGTTGGACAGGAGGTTGCGCAGCACCTGGCGCAGCCGCGAGTCGTCCGTGAACAGGTCCGCGGGTGCGCCGGGAGCGGTCGTCACCGTGAAGTCCAGGCTCTTCTGCGTCGTCATGGGCCGGAAGGTGGCCTCGACGTACTCGATGAGCTGGCGCAACGCCACGCGCTCCGGCGTGACGTCCATCTTCCCGGCCTCGACCTTCGACAGGTCGAGGATGTCGCTGATCAGTTGGAGCAGGTCCGAGCCGGCGGAGTGGATGATCTGCGCGTACTCGACCTGCTTCGCCGTGAGGTTACGAGCCGGGTTCTGGGCCAGCAACTGGGCCAGGATGAGCAGGCTGTTCAGCGGGGTGCGCAGCTCGTGGCTCATGTTCGCCAGGAACTCGGACTTGTACTTCGAGGCCAGCGACAGCTGTTGGGCGCGTGTCTCCAGTTCCTGCCGGGCCTGCTCGATCTGCAGGTTCTTCGCCTCGATGTCGCGGTTCTGTGCCGCCAGCAGCGAGGCCTTCTCCTCCAGGTCGGCATTGGAGCGCTGCAGTTCTTCCTGCTGTACCTGCAACTCCGCCGATCGGTCCTGGAGTTCGGCCGTCAGGCGCTGCGACTCGGCCAGCAGCTCGTCAGTGCGGGCGTTGGCCACGATGGTGTTGACGTTGACACCGATGGTCTCCATCAGCTGTGCCAAGAAGTCGTGCTGGATCTGTGTGAAGGATGTGACAGACGCCAACTCGATGACGCCGAGGACCTGGTCCTCGACCACAATGGGCAGCAGCACCAGCGCGGTCGGTACCACCTGGCCGAGCCCGGAGGAGATGGTCACGTAGTCCGGCGGCAGGTCGTCCACCGTGATGGGGCGTCGGCTGCGGGCGGCCTGACCGACCAGGGTGCGGCCGAAGGGGATCCGTCGGGGCCGGGTGTCCTCCTCCGGGTAGCCGTAGGAACCGACAAGCCGGAGTCGGGGGCCGTCGTCGCCGTCCTCGGCCAGGTAGAAGGCGCCGTACTGGGCCGCCACCAGGGGGACCAGCTCGTCCATGATCAGTTCAGCGACCACGGGAAGGTCACGGTGGCCCTGCATCAGTCCCGAGATGCGGGCGAGATTGGTCTTGAGCCAGTCCTGCTCCTGGTTGGCCCGGGTGGTCTCGCGCAGGGACTCCACCATCGAGTTGATGTTGTCCTTGAGTTCGGCGACCTCGCCGGAAGCCTCGACGTTGATCGAGCGCGTCAGGTCGCCCTCCGCGACGGCGCTGGTGACCTCGGCGATCGCGCGCACCTGCCGGGTGAGGTTCCCGGCCAGCTCGTTGACGTTCTCCGTCAGGCGCTTCCAGGTGCCGGAGACGCCCTCCACCTCGGCCTGTCCGCCGAGGCGTCCTTCGGTGCCGACCTCGCGGGCGACGCGGGTGACCTCGTCGGCGAAGGCGGAGAGCTGGTCGACCATCGTGTTGATCGTCGTCTTGAGTTCGAGGATCTCGCCGCGGGCGTCCACGTCGATCTTCTTCGACAGGTCACCCCTGGCCACCGCGGTCGTCACCAGCGCGATGTTGCGCACCTGGCCGGTGAGGTTGTTGGCCATCGAGTTGACGTTGTCGGTGAGGTCCTTCCACGTGCCCGCGACGTTCGGCACGTGCGCCTGTCCGCCGAGGCGTCCTTCGGTGCCGACCTCACGCGCCACACGGGTGACCTCGTCGGCGAAGGCCGACAGCGTGTCGACCATCGTGTTGATGACATCCGCCAGCGCCGCGACCTCGCCCTTCACCTCGACCGTGATCCGCTGCGACAGGTCACCCCGCGCCACGGCGGTGGCCACCTGGGCGATCGAGCGGACCTGGCCGGTCAGGTTGGAGGCCATGACGTTGACGTTGTCGGTGAGGTCCTTCCAGGTGCCCGACACACCGCGCACCTGGGCCTGTCCGCCGAGGCGTCCTTCGGTGCCGACCTCGCGGGCGACGCGGGTGACCTCGTCGGCGAAGGCGGAGAGCTGGTCGACCATCGTGTTGATGGTGCTCTTGAGTTCGAGGATCTCACCGCGCGCGTCGACGGTGATCTTCTGGGAGAGGTCTCCCTTGGCCACCGCCGTGGTCACCTGGGCGATGGAGCGGACCTGGCCGGTGAGGTTGCCCGCCATGAAGTTCACGGAGTCCGTCAGGTCGCGCCACACCCCGGCCACGCCAGGCACCTGGGCCTGTCCGCCGAGCCGCCCCTCGCTGCCGACCTCACGGGCGACGCGGGTGACCTCGTCGGCGAACGCGGACAGCTGGTCGACCATCGTGTTGACGGTCTCCTTCAGCTGCAGGATCTCGCCGCGCGCCGGCACATCGATCTTCTGCGACAGGTCGCCCTTGGCCACAGCCGTGGCCACCTGCGCGATGTCACGGACCTGGGTGGTCAGGTTGCCCGCCATGGCATTGACCGAGTCCGTCAGGTCGGCCCACGTGCCCGAAACACCCGGAACCTCCGCCTGCCCGCCCAGCGTCCCCTCGGTGCCGACCTCGCGGGCCACCCGGGTGACCTCGGACGTGAACACCGACAACTGGTCGACCATGCCGTTGAAGACCTTGGCGATGTCCCCCATCAGGCCGTCGGCGTCGACCGGCAGACGGGTGCCGAAGTCCCCGTCCCGCACGGCCGTCAGGCCCGCCAGAAGCCGCCGCAGCTCCTGATCATCCGGAGAAACCTCGACGACCCCGGCGCTGTTGCTCGTCATGCGTAACCTCGTTCCGCTCCCCCAGGAGCCCTCGTCACCGAGAACTCGGAACCCGCTTTGAACCGATCGGTGGCCCGACCGTCGTGCGTGCAGTTCCGCAGTTCACGGCCAGTACGCAACGAGAAAAACACGCCGCAGATTAACCCACGTTCCCGGCGCGGAACAAAGCGTCGGCCCAGCTGAGAACCACGAGAATAACGACTGGCCGGAAACGGCATACCCGCACGGAACAGGGGTACCTGAGACGGTTTCTCTTTGGGAGGCTGAGTGTCGGTGCACCGGTGCGGCGGCGCCTGGACGCCGCCGGTGGCGAAGCCGCCCGATTCGCACCGGTCCGTCTCTTCTGGAACGCGTCCGGGCATGGCTCGATCACTACGCGACCGGCCATGGCCGGTCACTGCCCGATGAGGTTCATCACCGTCCGATGAGGTTCGCCGGGTCCCGCGGGAACGCGGCGAGGGTGCGAACGGCAAGACTTTCGAACGGGATGACCTTCGAACGGCCTGAATGCCGGGTGGCCGATTGTGACCGCCCCGTCTTTCCGGCGCCGCGCGAGGCGCGTTCGACCGACCAACCCCGAGAGGGGAGACTCCCTCGCCTCCGCGGCGGCACGCCGCCCGTACGGCATCGCTTTCCTGATGCTCACCGACCGTGCGGCAGGGGGTGCGGGCGGCAAGGCCCGTGGCTGCCCCCAGACGGGTCACGGGCTGACGTAGACGCGGACGGTCGTTCCCAGGCCGTCGGTGTGCAGGCGCACCAGGTCGGCGACGCTGTGGACCAAGAGCAACCCCCGCCCACCAGGCTGTCCGGGCTCCGGCAGGCGGCAGCCGGCCAAGGGGTCGATCAGCCGTCCCGCGTCGCGGACCTCGAACACGACCTGGCCGTGGTCGGCCCAGACCGCCAGCGTTCCCCGGCCGCCGCCGTGGAGCACGCTGTTGGTCGTCAGTTCCGCGACGACCAGCTCCGCATCCATCAGCCGTACCCCGGACAGGCCCAGCCGAGCCGCCTGCGCGACACCAAACTTGCGGACTGCTGGAAGCTCCTCGTCTCCGAAGGAGAAGACTGCGGCGTCCGGTGCGGGCGGTAGGGCCCGGTTGTAGCGGGCGACGACCGCTTCCCAGTCGTAGGCCTCGCTGATCTCCTCACGGCCGTCACCGCTGATGACGGTGGGGTGGGTGATCCGCGCGTCGGCGATCACGTCCGGTTCCAGCCGTACCTCGTCGTACGGGCACAGGATTGTCACCGGCCGACCGTCGAACGCGGCGTTGATCACTGCCTCGTGCTGCGCGCAGGCCGGGTACTCCACCGCGCTGCGCCCGGCCCAGATCGGCTCACCGATGATCCGCACCCGCCCCTCGGGGTGCGCGTCGGCGAAGGCGCGCAGCACCTTGGGGATGATCCGCCCGGGGTTGCGGCCGACCTCGGTCATGTCCAGGAGCAGGACGTCCTCGGCGTCCGCGCCCAGCCCTGTCCTGATCAGTTCCAGGTTGGGGCCGGGTACGGCGACGGCGACCGGCTCGCTGTTCGCCAGCCCTTTCCTCAGGAACGACACCGTCTGATGCGTGTACTCCTGCTCGGTGCGGTAGAACAGGGCAGGGTGCTCGAACACGTCGTCGGCATTCACCGGACTCATCGCGGTGCCACCTCGATCCTGTTCAGGCCGGGGCCGAGCATGGGCTCCACCGTGAGCAGGTGGCGGGGAGGCCGTGCGAGCACCATCCGCCCATCGGGCAGGTTCATGGCCGGGACCGACAGCGCGGTCACACCCACCGCATCGACCAAGGTCGCGTCAGACAGCTCCACGCACGACACACCCACCTGATGCCGGGTCAGTGCGGACAGACCCTGCCCCCAGACCGGACGGGGGAGCGCGCTGAACTCACCACAGGTACGTTTTCCGGCACGACTCAGCAGAGTGCTCACCTCCAACGCAGCCCTCCCTGACCTCGTCCGGCCATCCCCACCGCATGCGGGGCGTCCCCGCTCGGTCTCCTTCACCCCTCCGACAGCCCCCGTCGGCCGGCTTCCACCTGACACGCAGCAGGAAGCTTTTTTCGGGCCCTCAGCCTATAGCGCACGCCGGTTGCTCCGCTCCGGAGTGCGCCAGGCGGCGTCAGCCCGCACACAGCGGGTACTTGCGACAGCCACGGAACGGATCCAACGACAGGGAGGGGCACCGTGGACGAATCGTCACTGCGGGCGGTGGGCTGGGCGCGCTCGCTGCCCGTGAACACCGGCCCGAAGGCGGCGCGTGACTGGGCGCGGGGGCATCTGGAGACGCTCGGCTGGGCGCACAGCGCCCCGCAGACGGTGGACGATGTGCTCCTGACCGTGTCAGAACTGGTCACCAACGCCCACATTCACGCCCATTCCACTGCCCGGCTGGTGTTGACCTGGGACGGTCAATGCCTGCACGTCACGGTGCACGACGACGCCTCCGCGGACTTGCCCACCCCACGCGCTCCCAGCGAGGACCGTCCCGGTGGGCGGGGCATGTTCCTGGTCGACGCCCTGGCCGACGAGTGGGAAGCCCGCCTGTGCCCCGACGGCAAAGCGGTCACCGCCTGCTTTCGTCCTCCCAGCGCGGCCGACGGCGCCCGCTGACGCGGGAGTCAGGGGGCAGGCATTGACGAGCGCGCCGCAGCGGCTGTCTCGGCTGGCCTGACGCCACGCGGCGCCCCCGTGGCCCGTCCGCCTCAAGGAGGACGGACCACGGGGGCGCCGTGGTGTGTGATCGCTGGGAGATTGGCGGCGGTGTCGGCGGGCGGTGGCTCGAGAACGCGGGTCTACGGTTCGGGGGCACGGCGGGGTAGTGAGGCCCCTGCCCGTGCCTCACAGGAAGCGACGGATGGGGGCCACGGCGGCCTCCCGCAGCCGCTGCGGGGCGGAGCGGCGCTTCCAGCGGCCCCGCTCGATCTGCTGACTGACCTTCAGGTCGTCGTCGAAGTGCCGATTGAGGGTGGCGGCGAAGTTCTCGTCGAGGACGGCGCACATGACTTCCTCGTCGTGGTCCAGAGAGCGCCGGTTGAAGTTGGTGGAGCCGATCAGGGCGGCGACCCCGTCGACGGTGATGACTTTGGCGTGCATCATCGTCGGCTGATACTCGAAGATGCGCACCCCGCAGTCGATCAGCTGCTCGTAGAAGCGCTGGCCGGCCAGTCGGCACACCCGCTTGTCGGTGTGCGGGCCGGGCAGCAGGATCTCCACCTCGACACCGCGTCGGGCGGCCGTGCACAGCAGGTCGATGAAGAACTCATCGGGGGCGAAGTAGGCCGTGGCCAAACGGAATTGGTCCTGAGCACATTCGATCATGACGCGCAGCAGCGTCTGCATGTCCTGCCAGCCGAGGCTGGCCGAGCCGCGGACGACCTGGACCACGGCATCGCCTTGCGGCGTGTGGGGGCCGAAGCGGTCGCGCGCGTCGAAGAGGGTGTCGTGGCATTCGGCCCAGTTCTGTGCGAAGGCGGCGGCGATGCCGTCCACCGCGGGTCCGCGTACCTGAACGTGGGTGTCGCGCCATTCGTGCTCGTTCCGGGCGTCCCCGCACCATTCCTCAGCGATGCCCACCCCGCCGGTGAACGCCGTCTCCTCGTCCACCACCAACACCTTGCGATGGCAGCGGTGATTCTGTTTGAGCGGGGTGAGGTAAAGGGGCTTTCGGAACCAGGCCACCTCGACCCCGGCCCGGTCCATCATCTCCAGCAAATCGTTTTCGATCTGCCGACTGCCGAAACCGTCCAGCAGCAGCCGCACGCGCACGCCCTTGCCGGCCCGGTCAGCCAGCGCCTCTGCGAACTGGCGGGCTATTTCGCCACGCCAGTACACGAACGTCATCATGTCCACGGTGTGTTCGGCGTTGCGGATGCTCTCCAGCATCGCAGCGAAGATCTCATCCCCATTGCGCAGCGGCAGCAGGGAGTTGCCTTCCGTTGCGGCGATGCCGATCAGCCGCTCCAGACGACGACGCATCCGCTGCTTGCGCTCCGTCGGCGACGAGGACGGCGCGGCTGTCACTTCGGGCCCTTCCGAGTCGATGTGTGTGCTGGTCACGGCTCCTCCTTGCCGATCGAGAAAGGCCACCCGCGGGTCCAGCACCGCCGAAGCGAACCGACTGTGCCCGCAGGTGCCGCGAACCGGCACAGTGCCGGGGCCGGGCGATCCGAAGAACCGCGGCGGCGCACCTTATACCGCGCCGCGGGAGGGGTAAACCCGGAAACCCACACGTATGTCTGCTCGAAGCCAGGGCACATGCTTTTTCGGAGGTTGATAATCATGGTTCCCCTGCTTCTCGTTCTGCTTCTCGCGCTCCTTCTTTTCGGCGCCGGCTTCGCTCTGAAGGCCCTTTGGTTGATTGCGGTCGTCGTTCTCGTGGTGTGGCTGCTCGGGTTCGTGATGCGATCCCCGGCCAGCGGAGGCCGCCGCGGCCGCTGGTACCGCTGGTAGTCAGCAAGGAAGCGCAGGGTGGGCTGGGCCAGAAGATTCTTCTGGC
>NZ_JBSFOK010000086.1:0-18842 GCF_053587635.1 Streptomyces sp. NPDC003635
GGGGCAATAACCCTGTTCTTCCGGGCACGGGGGCGGGGGGGCCGGGGTGCCGTACGGCACCCGGGCCCCGAGCTTGCAACACCATCTACCGGCCCACTGCGCCGGCCTTGTAAGTCCGCAGGTTCCGCCCGTGAGGGCGGGGCTGCGGGGATCGCGGATGCGTAACCGGGGACCACCTTCCAATCCGGGGGCAGCGGGTACCCGGGCGGATAACGTCCTCGCCCGGGCGATCCTGATGGCGCTTGTGCTCCTTACCTTCGATTACTCGGTTGTCGTGCTGGATACCGCGGGTACTGCTCACGGCCCCGGGGGGCCGTGTCCTGCTTGGTTCTGCGCGGCAGTTCGTGTCTGCCGGGCCCACTTGGACTTCTCGTCTTCGATACGACAGTAGCTCCGCGGCGAGTAAATGTCTACCGCCGCCATGACAGTTTTTCTCGAGGGGTGGTGGACGGGCTCCTGTCGCGGGCGCGCCCGAAAGAGTGCTGCCGTGACTCGTTGCCTGGATGGGTAGGCATGCCGAGCCGGAGGCGCACTCTGGTGCCCTGTGCGGCGATAACCCTGGCGACCCGCCACTAGGCGCCATACCTAGGCCCTGCAAGCAGTCAACGATCTGGGCCTGGTCGCCTGATCGGCAAACGCTGTCGCTGCCTTCGTCTCCGACCGTGTCTTCGGCGAGCCCTACGGCAGCCGGCAGGGCGAGGAGGTCGCGAAAGCCCGCCTCCCTAGCGGCGTGGCCGCAAAGCGGGCCTCGGCGAATGGCAGTGGCAGGCCTCGGGCCCGCCCGCGACGGCCATGTTTGGCACACGCCCAGTGCGGACCTGTGCTGCCCTCGAGCCGGCGGCTGGGAAGCGACCTCGGCCTGAGAGGGTGCGGTGATGGCAGCCTTGCCACTAGATTTGGTGTCATGACTGCCATCACCTTGCGGATCCCGGACGCCATGGACAAGCAACTGCGGGATGCTGCGGCCGAGGCGCCGTCGTTGAACGACTACATCCTCAAGGCCGTGCGTCGGCAGATGACGCTGGACGCGGGCCGCAAGCTCGCCGCGCTGCCCACCCTCGACCTTGAGGGTGAAGGCGACGCCCTGTGACGATTCGCAAGGGTGACGTCTTCGATGTCGACACCGGGAAGGGGGTGCGCACCGTCCTCATCGTCAGTCTCGACGGCCTCGCCGAAGCGTACGGCGCCGTCGTCGCTCTGGTGCTGCACGCTCCCGCCGTCCACCCCGACACGGCCATGAGTGTCCGGTTGACTGTCCCGGTCGACGCCTCGGCTGTGGCCGTAAATCTCCTGCAGCTGTCCACGTCCCGCTTTGAGACGGCCGCGCTCCACGGCAACATCGGTCCAGAGCAGCAGGAACTCGTCGACAACGCACTCCGCGCCGTTCTCGACCTCTAGGCATCGCTCGCAACCGCCGCAACGCCACCGCCTGGGACGCCAGCCTCGACAACTACGTCGACGCCATGATCTAGCTGGTCAGCGCCCTGCTTGCCAACCCCGAACTTTTCTGGCGCGGCGGTGTGGCGGGTCACGAGGCGGTCGATCTCGTGGGTGTAGGAGCGGTGGGATCACCACCATTAGCGGCTACGGGTGCGCCCGATTCAGGGCGATTTGTCGGGTTCTGGCACGGAGAGTAGCTGCTTGCGTGCGGCGTCATGTCGCTCTCGCGAATGGCGGGTGTCCGGCTCCTGCGGCCCGAGTTCCCGCTCCCGCTGGGCGAGGGTGCGCTGGTGCAGCGCGACGGCTTCGGCCACCCTGCCTGCGGCGAGATAGGAGTCGGCCAGGTTGGACTGGGAGCGAAGGGTGTCGCGGTGCCCTGGCCCCAGGACGCGTTCGCGGTCCGCGACGCTCTGCTCCTGCGCGGCGATGGCTTCCTCGTAACGCCGTGCTGCGTGGAGGGTGTTGGCGATGTTGTGCAGGCAGCGCAAGGTGTCTGGGTCGTCCGGTCCCAGCAAGGACGTGCGGCGTTCGAGGACTTGGTAGTGCAGGTCGAGCGCCTTATCGAGCCTGCCTGCCTGTTTGTAGGCGAGTGCGAGGTTGTGCATGGACCACAGGACGTCGGTGTGATCGTCGCCGAGGGCCGCGGCGCGATCACGCAGGATGGCCTGGTGCTGGACGATGGCCTCGTCGGTGCGCCCCATTGCCTTGCACGTGATGGCCAGCGCTTCGCGCGTCTGCAGGGTGAGCTGGTGCTGCGCGCCGTGCAGACTCAACCGGGCGTCCAGCGTCGCACAGTGGACGTCGAACGCCTCTTGCAGGTTGCCGAGAGCGCGGAGTGCCTCTCCGAGACGGTGGCGCGAGGCGAGGGTGTCTGCGTCCCCCTCTCCCAGTACCGTCGTGCGCCGCTCGGCGGCCCGTGCCAGAGACCCGAGCGCCTGGCCGGTCCACCCCTGGGCCAGCATGAACGTTCCCACGCCGTGCAGTGCTCCTGCGAGATCGGCGACCGCTTGCCCCGGCACACCACTGATCGTGTCGACGAAGGCGTCCAGGGCCTGGGCGTGCGGGATCAGAGCGAGCCAGCGCGGCCAATCGGCGACTGTCGAGAAGGGGTCCCCGGGGAGGGTGGACCTGAGCCGCTCGCAGGCCGTGGCCGCTTCCCCGCCGTCGGTCTTCATGTCCGACCGGAGCAGCCGTCGTAGGAGCTGGTGGACGCTCACGCTGGCGCGGTCCGAGGTGATGAGCGAATAGGCGCGCAGGAGTTCGATGTCGGAGCGGTGGCCTATCGACGGCTGAGGGTTTGGCGTCAGCAGGCCGAGCGGGATGGGCTCGGGCGCGTAGCAGCAGGCCGTCTTGAGGAGGCGGACGGCGGTCGGCCGTAGCGCTGCTACGGCGTCGAGACTCAGGCGCAGACTTCGTGCCGTGTTGCGGCGGTGCACGTCCGTCCATGCCGGTGAGTCGAGGAGTTCGCCAGGCTCGCTGTCGAGCAGTCGCTGATAGCTCTCATAGGACAGGCCTTGTTCGCGCAGGTATGCCGCGGCCTGCTGGAGGGCGAGCGGGAGCCCTCCCAGGTCCGCCGCCAGCCGGTGGGCGCCGTCGTCGCAGCCCAGGTCCGTGTGTGCGGAGAGCCACGCCGCGCCGATGGAGGCAGGCAGAGATTCGACGGTCCTCGCGGCCAGCCCGCATTCCTTCCAGTCCACGTCCCACCGCGTGGTCACCATCACCGGTCCGCGAGCGATCCGGGCCAGTACAACGGCCACGTCGCTCGGCGTCTCGACACTGTCCAGGACGAGCAGCCAGCCGTCGTGGTGGTGCAGCCAGTCCATGGCCCAGGCGGCCGCATCCGCCGGTGTGCGCCAGTGCCGGTGCCCGGGCAGCAGATGGTGGGCCAGGGCTGCGAGGCCCCGAGTCACGGCCGCGCTGTCCTGCGCGCTGACCCACCAGGTGATCGGATACCGCTCCCGCAGTGCGTCGGCGACATGCAGGGCGAGTTCGGTCTTGCCCACACCGGGCATTCCGACGAGTGCCACGCCAAAGCCGTCGTCCGAGGGCACCTCAAGCTGCCGGACGACCTGGTTGAGATCGTCGTCGCGACCCCAGAGCCGACTGGTCAGGAGCCGTGGCGGGTTCGCCACCGGTGTGAACGCGCAGACGTCCGACGCCAGCGGCAGCCCCGGCTCGTGGAAGTGCGCGTGAACGCCGCCCTTGACTGTGCCGGCTTGGACAACCGGCCCGCGGACGGTCCCTGACAGGGTGTTTCTGGTGACTTCCCGCTCTGTCCCGTCGGCCGCGCCTTCCGCCATAGCTGCCCCCGTTCGTCCCGGATGACAGCGTTGCACAGGTCGCGCCGGACGAGCAGATCCGATGCGACCATGGTCGCCGCCCGGCCGGCCGGAGCCTCAGGATCGCGCGATGGGAGAACTGGCCAGCTCTGTCCGGACGCCCCGTCGGTACGGTGTGGTGGCTCGCCGAGGCCATGAACGGGAGGGGCTCATGACCGTGGAGCATCGGTGGCTGTTGGACGAGACTCCCTGGCCCGATCAGGCCGCACTGGTCTACGGCGAGATGGTGGAACTGACGACGCCACACCCACCGATTCCGAAGTTGGGCTGGCTTGGGCCGGAGATCGTAGGTAGCCGCGGTGTGATCGTCGCGTGTGTCATCGAGCAGGACGAGCGTGATGGCCACGTCGGACCGCTCTACGCGGTGGAAACCGAGGACGGCAGCCCCTGGAGGCTGCGGTCGGAGTACCTGGTCTCCCGGGGAGGACTTCATCCCGACATGCCGCCCCGCTACCGCAGCGACCTGCCCGAAGGAACGCGCGTCCGAATCCGCTTGGAGTCGGACACACCGGGCGCCACGACAGAAGCTGTCGGGGAGGTGACCGGGATCTGGTGGACGACGTCCTTGGAACCGCCGAAGGGCTACACCGTGCAGGTTGGCGAGTACTGCCACTGCGTGACCCCGCAGCAGACCGAGGTCATCTGATGCTGCGGGCGCTGTGGGCGTACAAGCTGACGTCACCACCTCGTACGGTAAAAGTGCACCGTTACTGCTGCGGTGACGGGGCGTCAGTCGCCGGTCGCCGTTATTCGACCGTCAGATCTTGCGCAGACGCAACGTCGTCGAACGCTGCTTCAACCCGCTCAAAGGCTTCCGTGACATCGCCGCCAGATACGACAGGGCTGCAGCCTACGAGGCAGCGGTCAGGCCCGCGTCATTCCTGCTTTGGGCAAGATCCGTTCGAAGGCGGACCCTAGTCGTCGAGCAGGGCTGCTTCCTCGTCGGTGATCTTGGCGAAGCAGGCGTCCTGGGTGGCCGTCGCGGTGGAGTGACTCCAGGGGGAGAACGTGTAGTGCCGGGCGTGGAGAGTCCAGCCCCGCTTCTTGTAAGTGGCCATGAAGGCGGTGCCGTCGTCCCCCATCGGTACCTCGTCGTCGGTGTCGCTTTTCGCCCAGCCGCTTGCGGCCAGGTCCGCGAGGACGAGGTCCAGCTGGCGTCGCATCTGCGCGGGGTCGGAGGTGGCGGAGGAGGCGTCCGCAGGGTTGTGTGACCAGTGGACCGTGCAGGGCGACAGGCGTGCGGCGAGCGCGGCGCGTTTCCGTTCCTTCTCCGTGGCTCCCTGGACGGGCGATACGCCGTCTTGGAGCTCCGTCAGCCCTTCGGGCAGACCGGCGGCCACGGACGCCGCCTCCAGCTCTGCCCGCACATGCCGCTGGTCGAAAGGCGCCGGCGAGAGCGGGGGCGCCTCCGCCTGGGCGGAGGGCTCGGCGCTGCCGCAGCCGGTGACGAGGACCGTGCCGACGACGGCGGTCACGAGCCGTCGGCCTCTGGCGGCGGTGATACGCATATGTGCTTCTCTCGGTGCGGGCCGCCATTGAGGGCTCTGGGCAGGTCAGGGTGAGTTTTCGGTGTCTCGGACGAAATCTTCGCACAGTCGTTCGCCAGCCCGTGTCACCGGTTGCGTGCCCGCTGCGCATGTCCAGCGACGTACTCGGAACCCCGCACCTACGGCCCTCCTGGGCTGTGGTGCCGGGTGGGGGAGTCTCCAGGTCGTGCATCACCGGGGGTGAGTCAGCGTCATGTGCGTGCCAAGAGGAAGCGGCCACGGTGTCGTATCCGCTGTCAGCCGACCTGGAGCAACCGAGCGTGTCCACCCGCAGTACCGCCCAGGGCCTGCAAGACCAAGACCACGACGATGTCGCGGCGTACCCGATGTCTCCTTTCTTTCCCCGCGGCACCACCACCCAGGCCCGTCCCCCAGCCCACCGCTACACCGGCGCCTACCTCGACCCGACGGGCCCGTACGAGACGGGCCACCGCTACTACGACCCCCGACTCGGCCGCTTCTCCCAACCCGACCCCTCCGGCCAGGAGATCAATCCCTGCCTCTATGCCGCAGGCGACCCCATCGACAACATCGACCCGTCCGGTCTCTTTTGGGATGACATCGCCGGAGTGTTTACGTCCGGAGCGAAGCCAGAGGGACGCTGGGTGAAACGTTGTCGGCAAAGCCTCACAAGGGACATTGGGCATCCGGGTGGGCCAAGACCTCGACGGCCCAAGGGGGATGGGGAACCCATCGAGACCAGTCGCTCTGGTGCTCACCGCGCTGGCAGCGGGTGCCGCGGCGGGACTGAAGGACACCACCGGGTCCGCGGCGCAGGACGCCTGGGTCGCAGTGGGCAGGACGGTAAGCGGGAGGGCAGGGCATACCCACCCGCCCCACGCGTGATCCGCTGGGTCATTCGGGGATGAATCCACCTGTCGGGTCAGCGCAAGCCCACAGATCGCCCACACTCTTCACCCCATTCATTGCCGTCTTCGTCCAGCACCGATTCGTGGCCTCACAGGCAAGGAGGTAGCCGGGTGCTGGCTGTCGCCGCAGGAGCCTGGCGGTGGGTGAGCGGCGCAGACGTCAGGTACGCGAGAGCAGGTCGACGTCCGGCCCTCGGTCGCGGTCGGTGTCAGCTTGGGCCCGCCTCGGCCGGAGCGGAGGCCTGGAGGTGGACCTCGAGCCGGTCGCGGACCGCATCGCGCGCACGCCCCCGCACAACCCCGCGGCTCTGCGCGCGCCTTGGTGTCGGCGTCAACCTCCCATCAGCTGGCCCGCCTTCTGGCACAAGTGCGGGTACTTGCGGGTCCTGGGGGAGCGCAGTCATGCGGCCCTGCCACTTTGCGTCCGGCCGTGCGTTGGGAGGTGGGCAGCAACTGTTCCTGTGACTGGCCGAATCGTCATCCGTGACCTGCCCACCGCTCTGACGGGGAGCCGGGGCCCGGTCCCCGACGATGGCCGCCGTGGCGTGGCTGTCTGCCGGTTGCTCGATCGCGCTGCGCCGACACAGGTAACTTTTCATCGGATGGATGACAAGCGCTCTGTCGTCGACCTGGTGACCACCGAGGGGGTGCCCGTGGCCGTAGCGGACCAGCCGTCCACCGTCGGCACTGACGCCTGCGGTCCGGCGTCCTCTCCCGCCACTGCGGCGGCTATGGCCGCTGCAGACGCCACATGGCATGAGCCCTCCGACACCGGCCGTCCCGGTGCCCGGCAGGTGCTGGTCAGTCTGATGTCGTTCCGGCAGGTGCGCGAGCAACTCGCCGGCTGGGAGACCGGCTTGATCGAAGCAGCCTGCGGTGCGGGTGTCCGGTGGGCCGACCGCTTCGGCCCTCTCGGCGTCGTCGGTCGCCAGGCCGCAGACCGCCGATATCTGCGTGGGCGGCCCGGTGTCGTGGGCATGACCGGCGAGCAGTGCGTGACGGCCACCCGCCAGGCCAGTGTTGCCGAACGGGCTGCGGCCACCTGGGCTCGGGCCGACGCCCGCACCGCCGACGCCGGCGAACTCATGACCTCCCTGACCGGCAGGCGCCCTACCTCGATGCCCGCCACACCGGCCGTATCGCGTCCCCGGACGCCCTCGACGACCGGCGCACGACGACAGCAGCCGACGATGACTGAATCGAACCGCAGGCGATCACACCACGCGGGTGCGGTTCCACGCGCCCCGCACCACGCCGATGACGGGCAGCGATCCGTCCCGGCCCCAGTCCACGTTCCGTTGATGACGTTCTCACAGAAAGAGATCCGCATGGTCAGCAGTGTCGAGACACTGGAATTCCAGGCCGAGACCCGCCAGTTGCTGCGACTGGTGATTCACTCGATCTACTCGAACAAGGACATCTTCCTGCGCGAGCTGATCTCGAACGCCTCCGACGCCTTGGACAAGCTGAGGCTGGAATCGCTGACCGACGCCAGCCTCGCCGAGACCGACACCACCGACCTGCACATCGCGTTGGAAGTCGACACGGACGCGCGCACACTGACCGTCCGGGACAACGGGATCGGCATGACCCGGGACGAACTCGTCGAGCTGATCGGCACGATCGCCAAGTCCGGAACCGCCGGCCTGCTGGAGAAGATCAAGGAGTCAAAGGACGCCGCCACCGCAGAGAGCCTGATCGGGCAGTTCGGCGTCGGCTTCTACTCCGCGTTCATGGTCGCCGACAAGGTCATCCTGCGCACCCGGCGAGTCGGCACTGACTCCGGCACCCAGTGGGAGTCCGACGGCGAGGGCACCTACGACCTCCAGACGGTGGACGGCCTGCCCGTGGGCACGTCGGTCACCCTGCACCTCAAGGCCGTCGACAGCGAGGACGGTCTCGCCGACTACTTGTCCGAGCAGAAGATCCGCCAGATCGTCAAGCGGTACTCCGACTTCATCCGCTGGCCGATCCGGATGGCCATCGAGCGTACCGACAGTGAGGGCGAGACCACCCGTGAGGTCGACACGCTCAACTCGATGAAGGCGCTGTGGGCCCGGCCGCGCACCGAGGTGACCGACGGCGAATACCACGAGTTCTACCAGCAGATCAGCCACGACTGGCTGCCCCCGGCCGAGACGATCCACATGCGCGCCGAGGGCACCTTCGAGTACGAGGCGCTGCTGTTCATCCCCTCACAGGCGCCCTTCGACCTGTTCTCCCGTGAGACCAAGCGGGGCGTGCAGCTGTACGTCAAGCGCGTGTTCATCATGGACGACTGCGAAGCGCTCATGCCCAACTACCTGCGCTTCGTCAAGGGTGTCGTGGACGCCCACGACCTGTCGCTGAACGTCTCCCGCGAGATCCTCCAGCACGACCGACAGATCCGCGGCGTCCGTCGGCGCCTGGTCAAGAAGGTCCTCGGCGCCATCAAGGACATGCAGTCCAAGGACGCGGAGCGCTACACCAAGGTGTGGGAACAGTTCGGCCGGGTGCTGAAGGAAGGCCTCGTCGAGGACACGGACAACACCGAGGCCCTGCTGGAACTGGTGTCGGCCGCCTCCACCCACGACCCGGACAAGACCACCACGCTGCGCGAGTACGTCGAGCGGATGAAGGACGGCCAGGACACCATCTACTACCTGACCGGCGAAACCCGCGCCATGGTGGAGAACTCGCCGCACATGGAGGCCTTCGCCGCCAAGGGCTACGAGGTCCTGATCCTCACCGATCCCGTCGACGAGGTGTGGGTGGACCAGGTGCCCGCCTTCGACGGCCATCGGCTGCAGTCCATCGCCAAGGGCCAGGTCGACCTCGACGAGTCCGCCGACGACGACCGGGAAACGGACGCCGACAAGGCCCAGCGCGAGCAGGACTTCGCCGCCCTGCTGGAGTGGCTGACCACCACCCTGTCCGAGCAGGTCAAGCAGGTCCGCCTGTCGTCACGCCTGACGACCTCGGCGGCATGCATCGTCGGCGACGCCCACGACGTGACACCCACGCTGGAGAAGATGTACCGGGCGATGGGACAGCAACTGCCCCCCGTCAAGAGGATCCTGGAACTCAACCCCGACCACCCCCTGATCACCGCCCTGCGCACGGCACACGCCGCAGGCGCCGACGACCCCGCACTGCCGGAGATCGCCGAACTGATCTACGGCAGCGCGCTGCTCGCCGAAGGCGGCGACCTGCCCGATCCCGCCCGCTTCACCCGTCTGCTCACCGACCGGCTGACCAGCACCCTGTAATTCTGGGGGGCGCCTGCCGCAGCCGAAGGCTCCATAGCGCCCTTCTCTACGCGCGATCCAGAACCTTGCCTTGTCGGCACCCCGCACTGGGGTGCCGGCACGGCGGGTGTGCAGTCGGACTGCCCCCCTCATGTGGGACAGGCGCAGTTCGCCGACGACTGCGGGTTCCGCGACAGAGGGTCGGGGCCTTTCCTGCTGTGGCAACTTGGCCTGCGGCCGCTGCACTTGAAGGCCGCCGCGCCGCTCCCCAGGGCCATGCCCGTCGAAAGCAGCCCGGCGAGCCTGCCCGATGCCCCGGATCGCGGACTGTTCAGGCCGCGATCGGTTCGGCCGTGAGGAACCCGTCCACGAACTCCGAAGTCCGACGGTCGAAGTCGGCGTACTGGGCCTCCCGTTCGGCGTCGGCGACGACGTCGCCGATGTGCAGATTGCCCTCGGCGTCCACACGTTGCGGCCGCTCCTCCGCGTCGAGGAGCAGGCCCACGGTGGACTGGGAGAAGCCGCAGTAATAGGCGATGCCCTCACTGAGGTTGGCCTCGAGAACGGACTGCATCTGCTGGGCGATGGGATCGTCGGCGGTGGCTCCGGCCAGGGCCAGCCACAGGATGCGCTTGCCGGCCAGACGGGGCTTGCTGCGGCCGTAGGCGAACCCGTAGTTCCACACCCGGTCGATCCATCCCTTGAGGACAGCGGGCAGGCTCTGCCAGTACACGGGGAAGACGGCGACGATGGCGTCGGCGTCGAGGATGCGCCGCATATGCGCGTGCGTCTCCTGCGAGTACGTCTTCTCCCGGTTGCCCCAGTCCGGCTGGTCCTCCACGTTCATCCGTGGGTCGAACCCCTCGGCGTGCAGGTCGAGCAGGTCGACGCGGTACCCGGCGGCTTCGAGGCGGGCGGCCGCGCGCCGGGCGGTGTGTGCGGTGAGGGAATCGCTGCGGTGGTGCGCGACGACCACGAGAGCTGTCTTGGCGTCACTGCTGTGCTGCGTCACGGTGTCTCCCTACGGACTGCGGGGCTCTCTTCGGTGCCTCCAGTACATCCGTGGCCGCGTAGATGATCCATGGGAGAAACTCTCCGAAACATAGGAGATCGTCTACGATTGCCTAATGGATCCCTTGAGTTCGCTGCTCAGCGGTATTCGGGCCGAGGGCTCGGTCGTCAGTCATGCCGTCCTGAGCGCGCCCTGGACCATCCGCTTCGCCGACAGCGCCCCGCTGACCATGGTCACCGTGCTGCGCGGGGGCGGGACCCTGCTGCTCGCCGACGGCACCGAGCGAGTGATCACCGCGGGCGACACGGCGATCGTGCGCGGCCCCGCCCCGTTCCACCTCGTGGACGAGCCCACCACTGTCCAACGCCCCCACGCACAGTACGAGATCAACTGCTTTACTGCGGATCCCTCGTGCTCTGATCACGAACTCACCGGCATCCACTGGGGCGCCGACCCGGGCGGAGCCACGGCACTCATCGTCGGCGCCTATCGCGCCTGGGGCCATCGCCACGAACGGCTCCTGCGTGCACTGCCCCCCGTCCTGGTGGTCACCGAGGACGCCGAGGTCTGCGCCTGGCTGGAGAGCTCCGCCGCCGACGCCGCCCGGTTCTCGGCCGGTTCGCAAGCGCTGATGGACCGGCTCCTTGACTGGGCACTGGTATGCACCCTGCGCACCTGGTTCGACCAGGCGGGCGCCGATGCCCCGAGCTGGTATCGCGGACTGGCCGACCCGGTCCTCGCGCCCGCCCTGCATGCCTTCCACAGTCGGCCCGCCGATACCTGGACGGTGGCGTCGCTGGCGGCGCAAGCCGGTGTCTCCCGGGCGCTGTTCGCCAGACGCTTCACCCAGCTGATGGGCCGCCCGCCCCTCGCCTACCTCACCGAGTGCCGCATGGACGATGCCGAGACACTCCTGGCCGACACCGATCTCAGCATCGCCCAGATCGCGAAGAACGTGGGCTACGCCGACGCTTTCGGCTTCAGCGCGGCCTTCAAGCGCCACAAAGGCGCAAGCCCCAGTGCGTTCAGGGCTGGGGCGGCCTGAACCACAGCGTGCGGCTGTGCTGTCCTGCTTGACAGTAAGTCAGATTCGTCTCGGTGCGCCCCCCTGGTCGGACCCGCTACTGGTGACGGTGACTTCCGGCGCCGTTTGACTTGCTCAGGCCGTCGGTCGGCGGCTGTGGGCGCCGTTCCGCCGGCGCGTACTCGCGCTCACCAGGGTTTGCGTAGGGCCCGGATCAGGTCGCGGGTGGTGGCCTCGGGCATGTAGGCGCGGGTGAGGGCGACGCCGATGCGCGGCAGGTCCGCCTCGTCGCGGTACAGCAGGTACAGCGGCTCGTAGCGCGGGTTGAACTTCTCCTTGAAGGCGTGCAGGGAGCGGAATCCGTAGTACGGCTCCATGAAGACGCCGAGCTGGTCCAGGGCACGGTCGAAGGGGGTGGCGGACTCCGACCAGGTGCTGTCGCTGTGGGCGAGCGGCGCCCCGGACAGGGACACGAACTCCGCGCCCTCCTCCTGGAAGGCGAGGAACGCGGAGGCAATCATGAACTCGACCACGGGCGGGAAGGGCCCAGCCGCACGCCGGCGCATGACGTCGAGCGTCCACCCTCGAACTCGACCTTCGCCGGCGTACACGGGGATCCACGAGGTGACGCCGAGCACCGTCGCGCCTTCCATCGCCAGTCCGACGCGCACGTGGGGGTCGAGTGCCTCCTCCACGCCGCCCAGCGTGAAACCCATCTCCGGCAGCCCTTTGTCACCCACCCACTCCTCGGAGATGGCGCGCACCTGGTTGACGACCCCGCGTGGCTGATCGGCCAGGCGGACCAGTTCGAAGCGGACATCCAGCTTCTTGCCGCGGTTCAGGGCGCTGCGCACCTTCTGCCACCGCTTGCCGGTGAGCTCCAGCCCTGGGAGGGCCACAACGGTGTCCTCCGCCACCTGGACGCTGTGCCAGCCCAGCGCCTCGGCGGCCCCGGCGACCGGGCGGGTGGTGGAGAACAGGCAAGGCACCGTGCCGTGGTGCTCACAGAAGTCGACGAAGTCCCTCACCGCCGCCCGCCGGTCATGTGGCGCCCCGGCCGGATCGCTGAGGGCGATGCACACGCCCGCGTGCTGTCGGTAGGCGACGTAGGCATGACCGGAGGAGGCGAAGAAGTAGGAGTTGTCGGGCCAGGTGGTCATCCAGGACAGGTTGGTGCCGCCGTACCGGACGAGAAGGTCCACCGCCCGCTCGCGCTCATCCCGCGCGGTCGAGTCGCGTGAGCGGCGAAACCCGCCGAGCAAGGGGGTGGGGACGCGGAACGCGGACCGGCCCGCCAGGAGTACGGCGAGCTCGGCGGCCCAGACCACGCCCAGCGGCGCCAGCACCGGCAGGTCCTGGAGCGTGTCGCGCCGGTCGGCCTCGTCCGCCACCGCGTACGCCACCGTGACCACAGCGCCCAGCAGGACCGACAACGCGGCCAGCACGGTGGTGATCCACCAGGCGGCGCGTCGGCCCCTGCGCAGTCCGTCCACGAGTACGACGGCCACCAGCGCGTGGACGGCGGCGTGCAGCGCGGATCCGCCCAGCCCGTAGGTGGAGCCCATGGGCCCCTGGGCGGGGATCAGCCACACCACGACGGTGATGGCCAGGAGCAGCACGACGCCCGAGGCGGCGAACAGGCGCCACTCGCGGCGGCTCACCCGGCCCGACGCCGGGGACCGCCCCGGAACCGGCAGCCACCGGGCGGCGGTCAGGCCCAGCCCGACGCCGACCAGATGCTCCAGGTCGGCGAGCCCGCCCACGAAGAGGAACACCACCAGCACATAGCCCGAAAGGGCCAGACGCACCCGCAGTCGCCACGGGGAGGGCAGGGTCGCGGTGGCCAGGGTCGCGGCGGCCAGCGCGCCGGCCGAGGGTCCCACGTCCAGATCCCGGGACACCAGCTCCGCCCACGACCAGCTCACGCCCCGGCCCAGCCACAGCAGTCCGGCACTGGCGAGCACCGCGACGAGATGGCCGACGAGCGTGGTCGCCGCCGCCCACCGGCTGCCCATCCGCCATTCGGCGAAGCCCACCAGGAAGACCAAGGCGGCCATGACGGCCAGCTCGGCGCTCGGCCGGGTACCGAACACGAAGCCGCTGAACGGTGTCCACCAACGGTTCGCCTCGAATGACGGCAGGCCGTAGGCGATCTGGGGATACCAGGAACGGTCCTCCGCCGGCCGCCACAGGGACTGCGTGGCCAGGGCCACCACGAGCACGGCCACGAGCAGCCCGATGGTGAAGGGCAGTCGGCGCGCCAAGCGTAAGACGCGGCCCGTGCCGTCGGCGGAGGTGACGCTGTCCTCCGGTCGATCCAAGCGGTCTGGTCTGAGCTGTCGAATGCCCACGAAAGCCATTAAAGGCGTCGGCCAGACAGCGTGCGCGTCGGTGGTCCCATGGTTGGTCGGACGAGGTGTACCTCGGGCTGCACACGCTCGACCTGCGCATCAATGACTGGGCTGGGGCTCGACCGTCGGCTGCGACTTCCGCCGGCGCCGTGGTTATGATCCGCTGCGACCTGCGGCGAGTCCGCACCGTTGGGCGGCCGGAGGTGCGTGGTGGGCGGAAGTGTGGCGCGGCCGGGCGGGCTCGCCCGGGCGACGTGCGGCATGCTTGCCTGTTACCTGGCGCTGTCGGTGGCCACTGTGGTGGCCGGCTGGAACAAGTACCAGGTGCTGCTGGCGGCGGCACTTCAGCAGTCCGAAGTCGGTGAGGATCTGGTCAGGGCCGACATGTGGCTCGGGAATCTGACCGGGTGGCTGCACGCGGCGTTCCTCGCGACGCTACTGCTGTTCATCCTGTGGCTCGACAGCATGCGCTCACTGGCAGAAGCCGTGTGGCCGGAGGGGCAGCGTCGCCACCGTGGCTGGGCCCTGTTCGGCTGGCTGGTTCCAGGGGCCCAGCTCTTCGTGCCGAAGATGTTCATCAATGACCTGTGGGCTGCCGCCCAGCCGGCGATGCGGCGCCGTCGCGGCAATCCTCTGCTCACCGGGTGGTGGCTCACCGTCCTTGCCGCAGGCGTGTGGGCCACGGGTGGCTACTCGGCTCTCAAGCAGGCCGGGACAGCAGACGAGGCCCGCCAGGCGCTGCGCCATGTGATGCTCGGCGACGCACTGCGCGCCGGTGCGGTTGCGCTGACCATCGCGGTCGTCTGGCGGCTGAGCGGCATGCTGCGCGAGGCGGGGGGCAACGAGCCCTCCCTGGCGCCATAGGGACGCCAGGCTCCGAGGACGCATCGTTGCGATTCCATCGCCTGTCGGCGTACACGCGAACGTACACAGCTGCCTTCAGATGAACGTGCTCAGCGCGCTGGCACGCCTGATCGTGGGCGGCGCCGTTACAGAGCCCAGATGTGGAGGGCGTGGTCGAGGTCGGACACGGTGTACCAGGTGCCGTCTCCGAGAGCCCTGGGCAGGCCGGACACCTCGAAGGGATAGGTGATCTGGTCGATCAGCTGCATCTGGACCGCGTCGACGAGCCAGTGCCGGCCTGTGCCGAACTCCTCGTCGCTCTCGACGGTCCCGACGACGAGGGTGTTTTCGTCGACGAAGCCGCCCTCGTAGTCGAAGAACGCCTGCGCCTCGTCATCTGTGCTCTCCTCCTCGAACGCGGGATGCGGGGGAATCACGTCCGCGTTCAGTTCGGCCACCGCCGAGCCGTCGGCGCCCAGATGAACGGCGAGAAGGTCCTGGTCATGGGTCACTGTGAGCAGACGGTCTCCGCTCGGGCTCACCCCCAGCAGGACGCGGTCCTCGTCGCCGAAGCTGTGGACAGTCAGGGCGTGACCGTCCCACTTCCCCCAGCGCTGGGGTGATCCGTCCTGGCCTGCTCCGATGGACAGACCCATCTGGCCGGGGTCCGGATGCGGAACGTGGGCGGAGCCCGCCGCGGACGTGCGAGTCTGCGCGCGGGCCAGCACCGTGCCGTCAGCGGCGTCGATGACCAGCCATTCTTCCCCACGGTCGTGGTCCGGGGCATCGTGCTCCAGAGGACCGCGGACGTGGGCCCACACCGTCTTCCCGTCCGAGGAGAAGCCGGCCGAGCCACTGTTGGCATAGCGGTGCTCTCTGTCGTCCGCGTACTCGGAGAAGTCTGTGTGCCCCGCGCAGCCTGCCCAGCAGCGGTGCCGCAGTTCCCACCGTGGGCTTCCCGACTGGTCGATGGCTCGCAGTGCATGCGGTCCGGCGAAGACAACCAGGTCACCGGCAGGCGACACTGCGCTCGTGCCGAAACGGCGAGGCCATGGCGCCGGAAAGGAGACGGCCGAGGCCATGGTCGGCGGCTGGACTTCCTGGACGATCAGCTCGGTGTCCCCTCGCTGTACGAGGAGCCGGGATGTGGGCCGGGGCTCCAGGCAAGGCGCTGTGTCGGCTCCCGAGAAGGGGACAGGGGCCGCGAGCGTGGACACAAGGCGAGCAGGGCGGGGCACAGGCGCTCCGAAGGACTGGGGGACTCTTGACCGGAACCCTATGACAGGCCGGTGACCTCCGTACCTGCCTGGGCACAGAAGCGCGGGCCGCTGGCTTTTGGCGTTGGGCGCGGTGGTGGTGTCATCCGGTGTGTGAAGGCTGGCGGTCGAAGGTGTGCCAGCGGCGTTGGAAGGCGGTGAGGTGGGGTGTGAGGTCGGTGAGGGTGAGGGGTTTGTTGTATTGGGCGGTGATGCCTTGGCGGGTGAGTTCTCTGAGGATGAGGTGGAGGTCGGGGTCCGGGGTGTGGGAGCGGTGGCGGGCCCAGACTGTGTAGAGGCGGAATTGGGGGTAGTAGCGGGCGAGGGCTTTGGCGGTGACGGTCTGACTGAGGGGCCTCGCGTTTTCCGGACAGGCTTCTGACCGCTTAATTCACGCGGCGATTCGCAACTTCTCGTACTCGGCGTGGACTTCGCGCGGAGGGCGGTAACCCACCGCCGAGTGGAGGCGTTTGCGATTGTACCAGAATTCGATGTAGCGAGTGATGTCCTGTCGGGCGGCTTCGCGGGTCAGGTAAGTCACCCTTGATACGCGCTCGTTCTTCAGGGCGCCGAAGAATGATTCGGCCATGGCGTTGTCGAAACAGATCCCGGTGCGGCCGGCAGATCTGCGGAGCCCGAAGCGGTCCAGCGTCCTCCCGAACTCGACTGACATGTAGTTACTTCCGCGATCCGAGTGAAATATCGCGTCGGCCGAGAGGTTCCTGTTCCGTGCCGCGTTACGGATCGCCCTGGATATCAGTGGGGTTTGGTAGTGGTCGTCCATCGCGTAACCGATGACTTCCTTCGTGCAGCAGTCGATGACCGTCGCAAGGTACAGCCAGCCCTCCCCGGTCGCGATATAGGTAATGTCACCGACGAGCTTCTCGCCGGGCGCGTCTGCGGTGAAGTCGCGGCCGACGAGGTCCGGCACCTGGCCGGCCGCAGCCTGTGTGAGGTTGAACCTCTTCGGCCGTGGCAGGCAGGGCACCAGGCCCAGTTCGCGCATCAGGCGGCGAACCAACTCCACGCCCGCGGCGACGCCCCAGCGGTGCAGCTGGGCCTGGATGCGCCGGTGCCCGTAGGTGCTGTCGGACATGTCGAAGGCTTTCTCGATGAGCAATTTCAGTTCTTCGCGCCGCTGAGCTGTTGCGGATTCCGGGCGGGATCGCCAGTCGTAGTAGCCGGATCTGGAGACGCCAAGTCGGCCGCACATGAACTCGACGCTGTATGCGTACTTCTCGGTGTCGAGCCGCATCTCGTCGATGAACTCGTACTTGCTTGCTACCGGGGATCCTTCGCGAAGTACGCTGCGGCTTTTTTCAGGAAGGTAACTTCCATCTCCAGCTCACGGTTGCGTCGTTCGAGTTCCTTCAGGCGCGCCCGCTCGTTCACCGTCAGTTCCGCGTCGGGGGCCGGTTCCTGCTGCTTCTGGTGCTTCTTGACCCAGCCGCGTAGCGTCTCTGGGTTCAGCTCAAGCTCCCGGGCGACTTCGGAGATCGTCTTGCTTGACCTCAACGCGATCTGGACTGCTTCCTCGCGGAACTCCGGCGAGTACTTACTGGGAGGCGCCACTTCTTCCTCGTTTCCTTGCTCAGGACAACCCTATTGGGTGCCTGTCCGGAAACTTCGTGGCCCCTCAGACCGTGTCGGGTGCGGATTCCTTGCTGAGTGAGGATGGTTGACAGCTGGCGGGGGGTGGGTTCGTGGCCGTGCAGTGTGTGATGAGCGTGCCAGGCCTGGTAGTAACGGTCGACTTGGGTGAGGGGGTGGCTGGTCTGGTGCGGGGTGGTGTGGCCTGCGGGTCCGGGTGAGGCGGTCGGCTGGTGTGGTGGGGATGGTTCGGTGCTGGGGGTCAGGGCGGGTGCGGCCGGGCTGGTGGGTGCGGCCGGCCTGACCGGCTCGTGCTGCGCCTGCTGGTGGCGCCGGGTCTGGGGCTGTGGGTGCGGGGATTGCTGTTGGGCTGACGTCGGATGGCGACCTGGATGGGCGGGAGGTGTGTCGCTGGCCCCGGAGGCGGGCTCTGGCATGGGGGGTCGGTGGAGCGGGGGTGATGCGGTGCCTGCTGTTTCCAGGTCTGGTGGGTTTGTTTCCGGCAGGGGGATGCCGTACTTCGCGAGTTTGAGGGGGAGCAGGGACTCCGCCGGGGCTTTGCGGCGCCAGGCGCGGCCGTAGCGGGAGCGTAGGCGGGTCTGATACGTGAGGCGTTGCTGCTCCCGCTTGATCATTTGTTCGTACGAGCGCAGCTCCCAGAGCTTCATGCGCCGCCACAGCAGGAACGTCGGCAGCGGGCTCAGGAGCCAGCGGGCCAGCCGGATGCCCTGCTGGTGCTGGTCCGACGCTACGTCCGCGAGGCGGCCGATGGCGTGGCGGGCGGCCTCCACCGTCACCACGAACAGGACCGGGATGACGGCGTGCATGCTCACGCCCAGCGGATCCGGCCAGGCGGCCGCGGCGTTGAAGGTGATCGTGGCGGCGGTGAGCAGCCATGCCGTCTGCCGCAGCAGCGGGAAAGGGATGCGCAGCCGGGTCAGGAGCAGGTCCAGGGCGAGCAGGACACAGATTCCTGCGTCGACACCGATCGGGAACAGGTGACTGAAGGCCCCGAACTTCTTGTGGAGGGCCAGTTCATGGACGGCCGCGTACGAGCCGGCGAAGCCGATGCCGGCGATGACGACGGTGCCGGACGCGATCAGACCGATGAGGACGTGGTGGGTTCTGCTGCGGGCAGGTGCGGGGGTGCGACCTCGGGCTGCGGGCGAGGGTGGGGTCGGTGTCCGCGTGTGTGGTCCTGCTGGTGGTGTCCGTCGTGTGGGGTGGCTTCGTCGTTGCTGTGGTGGCGTGAGAAGCCGTATCTCAACCGATCATGGAACGTGCGGGTCGAACGGGTTTCCCGCCGGGGTGATCTTCCCGTCGTGCGCGCATGAAGACAGGGCC
>NZ_JBSFOK010000087.1:0-18178 GCF_053587635.1 Streptomyces sp. NPDC003635
GGCGCTTGAGCAGGGCGACCTGGAGGTAGGAGATCGGGTCCAGGTAGGCGTCCCGGATGGAGAAGGTCTGCTTCAGCACCGGAGCGGCGTCCAGCTCCCGGTCCTTGCCGAGCCGGGCGGCGAGGTTGCGGATCTCCTCGTCCCGCTCGCTCGCCCGCGCGCGCAACGCCTGCCGTTCCTCGTCCGCGGCGTGCTCGTCGTGCATGGCCGGGTTCGGCGGTACGAGGAAGACGTCGCCGTTCGCGGCGTCCGTGCCCGGTGTCGGGGCGAGGAGGGCGGCGGCGGTTCCGACGGCGACGGCGGACCGGGGCAGCAGTGCCGCGTCGCCGAGCGCCTCGCGGGCACGCGCGTGCGTGTCGGGGTCGGTGATGATGACGCCGTCGACGAGTTCGGGCCGGGCCGCCAGCACGCGCGCGTGGTCGGCGGGGTCGACGGCCTGGGCGAGGTAGCGCCAGCCGGGCAGGGCGGGGATGCCGTGCTCGCCGAGGAACTCCACTGTGGCCAGCACGTCCGGGCCCGGCGGCAGCAGTCCGCCGTCGCCGAGGGCGCCGAGGATCCGGGAGTCGTCGGCCGCGGCGGTCCGCAGTTCGAAGAGCTGCCGCTCGGCGGAGGAGACGGCGTCGTCGAGGAGTTCACGCAACTCGTCGGCGAAACGGTCCAGTTCCTCGGGGTTGAGGGGGCTCCGGCCCTCCTCGTGGCGCGGCTGCGGAACCGTGGTGGGGGACTCGCCCGTGAGGCTGAGCAGCTCCGCCAGACGTTCCTCGGCCGCCAGCGCCTCGGCCAGCCGCCGCTCCGCCTCGTACGAGCGCTCCGCCGCCGTCGCCGCGTCGGCCGCGCGGGCGGCGGTCAGCTCCGCGCGGGACTCCGTGGCGCCCGCCTCGCGCGCGTGTTCCGACGCCCGCCGGGACGCCTCCCGCGCGGTGTCCCAGGCGGCGACGGCGCTCTTCTCCGCGTCGCTCGCGGCGAGGGCCGCGCGAGCCGGGTCCGCGTCCGGGGCGCTGTCGTCCAGCCACCCGGCGCGCACGGCCTCGGCCGTCTCCTGTTCGACCTCGGCCAGCCGCTGCTTGAGGTGTCCGACCTCGCTGCGGGCGCGCTGGGCCTCGGTGGCGGCGGAGGTGGAGTCCCGGTAGGCGGCCTCGCCGGCCTCCTGAAGGGCGGCGGAGCGCTCCTCGCCCTCGTTGGCCAGGGTCTCGGCGCTCTCGGCCGCCGCGTGCAGCGCTCGTACGAGATCGACTGCGGCCTTCGCTCTGGCGGCGAGGGCCGGGGCCGCGTCCCGTTCGGCCTCCTGGATCGCCGCCGCCACGCGCGCGACCCGGTCGGCGGCGGCACGGTGGCGCAGTACGGCCTCGGCGGCCTGCCAGGCCGAGTGCAGGGTGCGGGCCTCCGCGAGCTCCCGCTTCTGCGCGGCCGCGGCCTTCTCGGCGGCGGCGAGGGCCAGCGAGGCGTGCCGGTAGGCGAGTTCGGCGGCGATCAGCGCGCTGCGCTCTCGGCCCGCCTCGGCGTGGGTGACGGCGTACGCGGCGGCGGTGACCCGCTGGGCGAGGTCGGCCGCGCGGACGCGCTCCTGGACCCCGCGCGCGGACAGCCGCCGTGCCAGCGTCCGGGTCCGCCGCTCGGCGCCGGCGTGGATGTCCCGCGCGCGGGAACGCGTCTCCGCCGCCTCCACGATCCGTCCGAGCAGATCGACGGACCCGGCGGTGAAGTCCCGCTCCGCGATCAGCTCGGCGCGCCGGCCGAGCTTGTTGCCGAACCCGCCGACCAGGTCGGCCAGGCCGTCGGTGTCCCGGGTGTCGGTGACCGCGCGCAGCAGCAGGTCGGTGAAGTCGGAGTCCTTCTTCACCGCGAAGAGGCCGGCGGCCTCGCCCTCGTCGGCGTTCATCTCCCGCTGGTAGCGGAAGAGTTCGGGGTCCAGGCCGAGGTCGCCCAGGTGCTCGATCCAGCGGTCGTGGATCTCCTCCCAGTGCACCTCCAGGTGTGGATACGCCTTGCCCGCCTCGGTGAGGGCGTCCCGGAAGCCCTTCATGGTGCGGCGGCGGCCCTGCGCGCCGGACGCGCCCTCGACGGCCGGCCGTACGGCGGTGGACTCGGCGACCGGCAGGTTGTCCAGCGAGAGGCCGGGCCCGGGCCGGAAGGAGTACCAGGCCTCGGCGAACTTCCGCGGGTCGTTGGAGACCTGCCGGCCGCGCCACTCGCTGGCCTTGCCGACCACCACGCACTCGCCGGTCAGGGTGTGCTGCCACTCCAGGGCGACATGGCCGCAGTCGTCGGCGAGCAGGAACTTGCGCAGCACGCCGGAGCTGGCGCCGCCCAGGGTGTTGCGGTGGCCGGGCAGCATCACCGAGAAGATCAGCTTGAGCAGCACCGACTTGCCGCCGCCGTTCTCCAGGAACAGCACGCCCGCGGGCGCGGGCCGGCGTGGCGGGCCGACGGGCTCCTCCTCGAAGAACTCCGCCTGCGTGGGCGCGGGGTCGGGCACGGGCTCACCCACACCGCGCAGGTCAAGCACGGTGTCGGCGTAGCGCGCACCGGCGGGCCCGATGGAGTAGAGGCGGACCCGGGACAGCTCGTACATGGCGGACTCTCGTAAGTCTTCGGCAGGTCGGGAATTCAGGCGGAGTGGAACGGCAGCCCGGCGTCGGCCACCAGCTCCAGGTCGTCGGTCGCCTCCGGCGGCAGCAGCGTCGCGGTGCCGTCGGTGACCGGGACGACGCCCAGCTCCAGCAGTTCGGCCATGGCGGCGCTGCCCGCCATGTCGCGGACCTGGAGCTGGTAGCGGGCCGTCGTGCGGTACGTACCGCCGTTGTCGTCGCCGGTGCGCTGGAGGAACCCGGAGTCGGTGAGGAAGGCCACGGCCTTGCCGACGATGCCGGTGGTGGACCCGGCGAGTCTGCGGGCGTCCTTGGTGGCGCCGGTGGCGGTGCGTCTGGCCCAGATCCGCCAGGCGGCCTCCAGGCCGGGTGCGTCGGTGGCCGGGTCGGTGTTGTCGCCCTGCTCCTCGGCGCGCTCCTCCAGACGCCGGCAGGCCTGTCGTACGAACGCGTCGACGCCGTTGACCGAGACGCGCCCGATGTAGCCGTCGTCGGCGAGGTCCTCGGGGCGCGGGAACGCCAGGGCGGCGACGGCGAGATGGGCGAGACCGTGCAGGAAGCGGTCCCCTCCGTCGGCCGAGGTGCGGCGCGCGTAGTCACCCATGCGCACGGCGAACACCGAGTCCTCGGCGGCGGTCACCGCCATCCCCGCGCGCGGGGACACCTCCAGCACGACGAGGCCGAGCCCGGCGGCCACGGCGTCCGCGAGCCGGGCGAAGGCCGGGTCCTCCCGGTAGCGCCGCAGCAGCTCGGTGTACTCCTGGTCCCGCGCGGGCTGGAGTTTCGGCTGCAGCCCGAAGGCCACGAGCCGGGCGGCGTCGGCGGCGTCGGCGGGCGTGACGGCGGCACTCGCGGAGGGGGCAGCGGCCTCCGGCTCACTCCACTCGGCGTGCTCGGTCACGTTTCGGCTCCTTGCTGTGCTGTCACTCGGCTCACGCTGCTTCCGTCCTGTCCGCCGCCATCCCCGCCGCGTCCAACAGGGCGGTTCCCACGATCAGATCCGCCCCGCCGAACTCCGGATCGTCCAGCTCGGTCCCGTCGTCCACGGCGAACAGCAGCTTCTCCTCGCCCTGGCGATAGGCCGTCCCGACCGCGGGACTGGCCGCGTGGACGGCCAACAGGGCGACCAGGTACGGCAGATCGGGATCGGACCGACGGGCCTGCGCCAGCAGCCCCGACAACCGCCGCGGGGCGTCGGGCGGCAGATCGAGCAGCTCCATCGCCGCCGCCAGTTGCTCCTCGCTGAACCGGCTGTCGTCGGGGGTGGCGATGAGATCCGGTTCCGGCATCTCCGCGCCCAGATGCTCCCGCTCGACCGGAGGCGTCAGCAGTATGTCCACCAGGTCCCCGACCCGCACGGACACCGGCGTGCGCAGTCCCGTCCCGCGCGCGAAGAACGCGTCCGTGACGCGGACCGCCTGCTCCACGGGCAGCGGCAGCACGGGCGCGACGAGATGGCCGTACAGGTCGATCCCGGACGTCGTCATGGGTGTGGCGAAGGCCTGTCGGTCCTGCTCCGCGCGGAACAGCGGCCCGGCCTCCAGCAGGCGCGACTGCAACTGCGTGTGGCGTCGGATGCAGTCCTTGACGATGTCGACGAGCTCGGCGGCCCGCCGCTTGTGCTCGGGTTCCTCGGACTCGTCCCGGGCCTTGCGGATGTTCGTGAGGATCGCGTTCTCGTGGCGGTACCGGTCGGCGACATGGTCCAGCGCCTCCGCGATCATGTCGGGCACGGCCTGGAGCCAATCCACCGCGCGGACGTTGCGTCGGGTCGCGTCCAGCGCCTTGCGCAGCGTCTCGGAGTACTGCACGGTCCGGTACCGGGCCTGTTCGGCGGCCAGCTGGGCGTCGGCGAGGCGGCCGCGGCTGATCAGCACCTCCAGCTTGACCTCGGCGGCGATCTGGGCGCTGGTGACATCGGTGTCCAGTGCCCCGACGAGGACGTTGACCGCCTCGTCCGTCGTACGGAGGTACACCGTGCCGCCGGGTCCGGGCACCTCCTCGATCAGCTTGAAGTCGTAGTCGCGACGGACATAGGTGCCATCCGGTGCGAACGTGCCGTAAACCGCACGGAATCCGCGGTCGACGCTGCCGACGTTGATCAGGTTCTCCAGCACCCAGCGCGCCACGCGCTCGTGCTCGGCTACGGGACGGCCGGGGGCCTGGGCGGCGATGCGCGGGATGAGCCGGGCCACTATCTGGTCGTGGTCCGCGCCGGTGTCGAAGTCCATGTTCAGGGTGACCAGGTCGATGGCGGCGAGCGCCACCTCCGCCATGCCGTACACCGAGTACTCGCCGGCCAGGTTCGCCTTGCGCGCGTCCAGGTCGTGCAGCGGGGCGGTGCAGGCGAGCGCGCGCAGGCGCCGCGCCAGGCCCTCGTCGGCGGCCGGGCCCAACGCGGGGCGCGGCCCCGCGCTGAGCTGGGGCGGAACGCTGTCCGTCGATGCAGGCGAAGTCACGGTGCACAGACTAGGTCCTGGGTCTGACAACGACCCAAACGACTCAGATGCGACGGCCGTCGCGGAGGCGCCACAGACCCGGACGCCACCCCCCTCCTACCGGCCTCGCCCTGCCACAGGAAACCCGCCCCGCCCCGCCACAAGAACCCGCGCCACCCCGTCACACGAGACCGGCGCCGTCCTCACCGACCCGGCGCCGGTACACCTCCACCACCCGCCGCAGCGAGTCGTCCAGGTAGACCGCGAGGAGCCGCTCGGCCGTGTCCCGCTCCCCGCTCTGCAGGGCCTGGAGGATCTCCAGATTGCGGACCAGGTAGGGCTCGTGCAGCCGCCGGGGGTCGTCCACGACATGGAAAGCGAGCCGCAGTTCGGCGAAGACGCTGCGCATCAGCTCGTCGGTGCGGTCGCTGCCCGCCAGAGCCACGAGCTCGCGGTGGAAGTGGATATTGGCCGTACCCACTCCGTTCCAGTCACCTTCGTGCGCCGCCCGCTGCCCCTCTCCGACCGCCCTGTCGAGATCGTCCAGGCCGTACGGCGGCTCTCCGAGCCCGCGCACGACCGCGCACTCGACGAGGCCGCGCGTGCGGTAGATGTCCTCGACGTCCTCGACGGTCAGGACCCGGACGAAGACGCCCCGGTTGAGCTCGTGGACGAGCAGGCGTTCATGGGTGAGCAGGCGGAACGCCTCGCGCAGGGTGTTGCGGGAGACCCCGAGGGCGCCGCCGATGCTGTCCTCCGACAGGCGCGTGCCAGGCGGGAAGAACCCCTCGGCGATGCGCGTCCTGAGGATGTCCGAGACCCGCTCGGCGGTACTGGTGCGCCCCAGGAGCGCACGGTCGTCGGCCAGGCCCGACAGCTGCTCTGCCATGCCCGGAATTCAATCGCAGACACCGGAACGAAACAACATGGGTATTGAGGGATCGTTCAACGATCCTCTACCTTGCTACGACGGCGCCGCCTCCCTCACCGCGGCGCCGCTCGCTTCCGCACGGCACGGCTCAGTCCCCAGCACCCTTCGTCCTCCCTCTGCGAGGTGCACATGAGCACGACCCCTCCCACCACCCACGCCCGGCCGACCGTCGAACGCGCCCCCGACGAGGGCGCGTTGGGCTGGCTGCGCGCCCTGGGACCGCGGGGCCGGCGGGCCTTCGCCGGCGCGTTCGGCGGCTATGCCCTGGACTCGTACGACTACTTCACGCTGCCGCTGAGCATGGTGGCGCTGGCCGCCTACTTCGGCCTGGACAGCGGGCAGACCGGCCTGTTCACCACCGTCACGCTGGTGGTCTCCGCGATCGGCGGCGCCCTCGCGGGTGTGCTGGCGGACCGGATCGGCCGGGTCAAGGCACTGATGATCACCGTGATCACGTACGCGGTGTTCACGGTCGCCTGCGGATTCGCGCCCAACTACGAGACGCTGCTGGTGTTCCGCGCCCTCCAGGGCCTGGGCTTCGGCGGCGAGTGGGCGGTCGGCGCGATCCTGGTCGCCGAGTACGCGAGCGCCAAGCACCGGGGCCGCACGCTCGGCGCGATCCAGAGCTCCTGGGCCGTGGGCTGGGCCCTGGCCGCGATCATGTACACGCTGGTGTTCTCGCTGGTAAGCGACGACCTGGCCTGGCGCGTGATGTTCTGGACCGGCGCGCTGCCCGCGCTGCTCGTGATCTGGATGCGCCGCCGAGTGCACGACGCGCCCCAGGCGGTGGCCGTACGGGAGCACAGCGCCCACAAGGGCTCGTTCAGGGCCATCTTCGCCCCGGGCATGCTGCGCACCACGGTCTTCGCCGTGCTGCTCTCCACCGGGGTCCAAGGCGGCTACTACACGCTGGCCACATGGGTGCCGACGTACCTGAAGACGGAACGCGACCTGTCGGTCGTCGGTACGGGCGGCTATCTGACCTTCCTGATCTCGGGCGCCTTCCTGGGCTACCTGACCGGCGGCTACCTCACCGACCGGCTGGGCCGACGCCGCAACATCTGGTTGTTCGCGCTGCTGTCTGCGGTCTGCATCCTGGCGTACGCGAACATTCCCAGCGGCGCCAACACCCTGCTGCTGGTGCTGGGCTTCCCGCTCGGGTTCTGCATGTCGGCGATCTTCAGCGGCTTCGGGTCGTTCCTGAGCGAGCTGTACCCCACGGCGGTGCGCGGCACCGGGCAGGGCTTCACGTACAACACCGGCCGCGCGGTGGGCGCCGTCTTCCCGACCACGGTCGGCTTCCTGGCCGACAGCTGGGGTGTGGGCGGCGCGCTGGTCTTCGGCGCCGTCGGCTACGCCCTGGCCGCGCTGGCGCTGCTCGGGCTGCCGGAGACGCGCGGGAGGGAACTCGCGTGAAGCGCACCTGCGACCGCCCTCTGGTCCATGTCGACGCGCACGCGCACGCGTGGCGCCCCGCGGACGCCCGGACCCGCTTCCGCGCCGGGCTGACCGGGCCCACGGCCGGGGTCGCGGCGGGCCACACCCAGGTCAACCTGATCGCGGTGCCCGCGGACTGGGCGTACGACATGCTGCTGTTCTGCCAGCGCAATCCCAAGCCGTGTCCGGTGCTCGACGTCACCGACGCCGGAGCATGGACGACCGTCCTCGCCGAGGGCGCGGATCTCCGTACCGACCTGCCGCGCTACCGGGTCTGGCGGGACGGCGAGCTGGTGAGCGAGCCCACTGACGTGCGCGCGCACTGGCGGGACGACCTGGTGTCGTTCCTGATCGGGTGCAGCTTCACCTTCGAATGGGCGCTGGCCGAGGCGGGCGTCCCGATCCGCCACATCGAGCAGGGGCGCAATGTACCGATGTACGTGACGGACCGTCAGTGCCGCTCGGCCGGGAGGCTGCACGGTCCGCTCGTGGTGTCGATGCGCCCGGTGCCGCCGGAGCATCTGGCGGCGGCGATCCGGGAGAGCAGTCTGCTTCCGGCCGTGCACGGCGGCCCCGTGCACTGCGGCGACCCGTCCGTGCTCGGCATCGACGACCTCGGCCGCCCCGACTTCGGGGAGCCGGTGGAGACAGCGCCGGACGACATCCCCGTGTTCTGGGCCTGCGGAGTGACCCCGCAGGCGGCCGTGACGGCGTCCCGGCCGCCGTTCGCGATCACCCACGCGCCGGGGCACATGTTCCTCACCGACGCACGCGACGAGCAGTACCGCGTGCTGAACGCCGCCTGATGTCCCGAACGCCGACAGGAGCCCCATGACCGCGATCGACAGCCGCATGAGCGCGATCGACAGCCCAAAGGCCTCGATCGACAGCCCAAGGACCTCGGTCGACGGCCCCATGACCTCGATCGATCTCAACGCCGACCTCGGCGAGGGCTTCGGCCGCTGGCGGCTCACCGACGACGAACGGCTGCTGTCCGTCGTCACCAGCGCCAATGTGGCCTGCGGGTTCCACGCCGGGGACGCGGTCACCATGCGACGGGTGTGCGAGCTGGCCGCCCCGCGCGGGGTGCGGATCGGAGCCCAGGTCTCCTACCGGGACCTGGCGGGGTTCGGGCGCCGCGCGATGGACGTGCCGTCCGCGGAGCTGACGGCCGAGGTGGCCTACCAGATCGGCGCGCTGGAGGTCTTCGCCCGCGCTGCGGGCACGCGCGTGTCCTACGTCAAGCCGCACGGCGCGCTCTACAACCGGGTCGTGCACGACGAGGAGCAGGCGGGCGCCGTGGTCGACGGCGTCCTGCTCGCAGACCCCACGCTTCCGGTGCTGGGGCTACCCGGCTCCCGTCTGCTGGAGCTGGCGGCCAAGGCGGGGCTCCCGACGGTCACGGAGGCGTTCGCGGACCGCGCCTACACCGACGAGGGCACGCTGGTGCCGCGCGACCGGGAGGGCGCCGTCGTCACCGACCCCGACGACGTCGTGGCCCGCTCGGCGTCCCTGGCCCGCTTCGGCGAGGTGGACGCCCACTCCGGGGCCCGCATCCGGGTACGGGCCCGCTCCTTGTGCCTGCACGGCGACACGCCCGGCGCGGTGGAGCTCGCCCGCCGGGTCCGGGAGCGGCTGCACGAGGACGGCGTCCGGGTGGAGGCCTTCGCATGAGGGCACTGAGGGTCGGCGGCGACGCCCTGCTCGTCGAGGTCGCCTCGGGCGAGCAGGCCCAGGCGCTGCACGCGGAGCTGCTGCGCCGCCGCGCGGAGGGCTCGCTGTCCGTCCGCGAGATCGTCCCCGCGGCCCGTACGGTCCTCCTCGACGGCGTCACGGACCCGGCCCGGCTGGCGTCCGAACTCACCGCCGCCGAGGTGCCGGACGCGCCCCCACGCGCGCGGGACGTCGTCGAGCTCCCGGTGCGCTACGACGGCCCCGACCTGGCGGACGTCGCCGCCCACTGGGGTGTGCGCGCCGAGGACGTGGCCCGCGTGCACGCTGACACGGAGTTCACCGTCGCCTTCTGCGGCTTCGCTCCCGGCTTCGGCTACCTCACCGGACTCCCGGCGCGCTACGACGTACCGCGCCGGGCCACTCCGCGCACGGCCGTGCCCGCCGGGTCGGTCGCCCTCGCCGGGCCGTACACGGGCGTCTACCCGCGCTCGTCACCGGGCGGCTGGCAGTTGATCGGCACCACGGACTCCGTTCTGTGGGACCACGCGCGCGTGCCGGCCGCGCTCCTCACGCCGGGCACTCGTGTGCGCTTCGTGCCCAGGAAGCCGGTGAGGAAGGCATGACCGACCGCGCCCTGTCCGTCGTCCGCGCCGGTGCCCTCACCACCGTCCAGGACACCGGGCGCCCCGGCCACGCCCACCTCGGCGTACCCCGCTCCGGCGCCCTCGACGGCCCCGCGGCGGCCCTGGTCAACCGCCTGGTCGGCAACCCGCCCGAGGCGGCGGTGCTGGAGACCACGCTCACCGGCGTCGCCGTACGCCCGCGTTCGACGATCACCGCCGCGGTCGGCGGCGCCCCCTGCGCGGTCACGGTGGACGGCCGCCCCGCCCCCTGGGGCGCCCCCGTCCTTGTCCCCTCCGGGGCCTTGCTGGAGGTCGGCACGGCGACAGCGGGCGTCCGCAGCTATGTGGCCGTGTCCGGCGGCATCGCCGTGGACCCCGTCCTGGGCAGCCGCTCCACGGACCTGCTCTCCGGCCTCGGCCCGACGCCCCTGACCGACGGCGCCGTGCTGCCCCTGGGAACCCCGACCGCCCTCCCCGCGCGCGTGGACGGGTCACCCCAGCCGTCCCCGCCCACGGAACTGCTCCTCCGCGTCACCCTCGGCCCTCGGGACGACTGGTTCACGGCGGAGGCCGTCGCAACGCTCACTTCGCGGACGTACCGCGTCTCCCCCGCGAGCAACCGCATCGGCCTGCGCACGGAAGGCCCCGCCCTGGCCCGGGCCAAGGCCGGGGAGCTCCCCAGCGAGGGCATGGTGCTGGGCGCGGTCCAGGTCCCCCCGGACGGCGGACCGGTGGTGTTCCTGGCGGACCACCCGACCACCGGGGGCTACCCGGTGATCGCGGTGGTCCGGCCCCAGGACCTCCCGGCGGCGGCCCAGGCGGCACCGGGGACGCCGGTTCGTTTCATGGCAGTACGGCGGCGGTGACTCCGATCGCCCGCGCGCCCAGCCCCACCACCCGCACGACAGAATTCAGCTTCCCCGCGCGCGCTACGCCGCGTCCGGCCGCTGTTCAGCCACCGCCAAGGCGGCCAGCGCCGCCGACACCGCGTGCGCCGTCCGCAGGTCGAGCCTGGCGCTCGTGCCCCGCGCGCGGTGCCGCATCTCGTCGAACGCGAGCGTCAGCAGCTGCGGCAGCAGATCGGTGCACCGACGCACCACCCACCCGGTCCCCGCGGTGGCAAGCCACCACAGACTCGCCGACTTGGTGGGAGCGGGGAACTCCGGCTCCGGCGAAGGCGCGAGGCCCGTGGCGAGCCCGCCCTCGGTGAGCAGAGTGTGAAACCGCAGCGCCAGCTGCCGATGCCCCCGCTCCCCCGGATGCAGCCGGTCCGCGCTCCACATCGCTCGGTCGGTGAGCCAGGCGCCCTCCGCGGCGTGCAGATGCACCGCGTCGTACCGATCGGACAGCGCGTGCACGACCGTGTTGACCGCGCGCTGCCGCCGGGCCAGCGGACGCGCCAGCGCTCCCGGAAGACCGAGCATCGCGCCCGGATCCGGCAGACAGGCCGTCAGGACGACGGCACCCCGCGCGGTGAGCGCCGCGTACACCTCGTCCAGCCGGGCCGCCACGGCATGGATGTCGAAGGTGCAGCGCAGCGTGTCGTTCACGCCGATCACGACGGACACCACGTCGGGCCGCAGGTCCAGCGCGTCGGGCAGTTGCCGTTCCAGTACGTCCCGTGTCTGTGCCCCGCTGACGGCGAGGTTGGTGAAGGCCACGGGTTGTTCGGCGAGCCCGTCGGCGAGCAGCGCGGCCCAGCCGCGCCGGCCGCCCCCGACGGGGTCACCCACGCCCTCGGTCAGCGAGTCCCCGAGGGCGGCGAAGCGCAGGGGTCTCATGTGACGCCCTCCGCCACCCGGTCCCGTCCGGGGACGGGCACGTCGTGCGCGGTGAGGAAGGCCGTGACCGCCGTGTCCCAGCCGAAGCACTCGGCACGCGCGCGTGCCGCCTCGCGGCGTTCGGCCTCGGGACGGGCGAGGAGCCGCTCCACCGCGTCGGCGAAGGCCTCCCCGTCGTCCGCGGCGACGGCCCCGGCGGAGCCGATCACCTCCGGCAGCGCCGAGGAGGCGCTGACCGCCACCGGCGTCCCGCACGCCATCGCCTCCAGCGCGGCGAGTCCGAAGGTCTCCGCGGGCCCGGGTGCCAGGCACACGTCGGCGGATGCCTGAAGCGCACCGAGCATGTCGCGGTCGGAGACGTGCCCGAGGAAGGTCACCGGCAGTCCGCGCTCCCGCGCCCGCTCCTCGAGCCGCGCCCGCAGCGGCCCGTCACCGGCCACCACCAGCACCGCCCGCCTGCCCCGCGCGAGGAGCGCCTCAAGGGCGCCCAGCGCGGTCCCGGGCCGCTTCTCCACCGACAGCCTGGTGCAGGTGACGAGCAGCGTCTCGGCCACGCGCGCGTGGCGGTCACGCAGCCCCGCGTCACGCATCGCCGGGTGCCGCAGCACCAGGTCCACGCCGAGCGGGGCCCGCACGACATTGCGGGCGCCGATCCGCACGAACTCCCGCTCGGCGAACTCGGTCGTGCAGACCACGCGCGCGTACGTGTGGGCCGTACGGACGTTCAGCACGTCCGCGGCCCGGCGGGCCGCGCCCTCGGACAGGCCCCAGGTGCGCAGCACGCCGTCGGCGGTCTCGTGCGAGACCATCACGGCGGGCACGCGCGCGCGTCGCGCCCACTTGCCGGTCCACCGGAGCGTCGTGCGGTCGGAGACCTCCAAGCGGTCCGGGCCGAGCTCCTCCAGGAGGCGGGCCACGCGCCGCTTGTCGGTCAGGACGCGGTAGCCGCCGGTGCCGGGCAGCAGCGGCCCGGGCAGGGTGATGACCCGGCCCTGCTCGGTCTCCTGGTCGGTGTGGCGCTCGCCGGGCACGATGAGCACCGGCTCGTGCCCGGCCGCCTTGAAGCCCTTGCCGAGCTCGCGCAAGGCGGTCCGCAGCCCACCGGAGGCGGGCGCGACGAAGTTCGCGAGCCGGACGATGCGCAGTGACTCGCTCACGCCGCCACCTTCGCCCGGCGGTTCTCCAGCACCTGGCCGTAGTGGGCGATGAGCTGGTCGCCGACGGCCGCCCAGGTGCGCCCCTCGACCATCTCCCGCGCGGCGGTGCCGTACGCCGTGCGCAGGGCCGGGTCGGCCGCGAGCGCCCGTACCGCCTCGCGTACGGCGTCGGCGTCGCCCGCGGGGAACAGCAGCCCGGTGTGCCCGTGGGCGACCAGGTCGAGCGGTCCGCCCACGGCGGGCGCGACAACGGGCACTGCGCTGGCCATGGCCTCCTGCACGGTCTGGCAGAAGGTCTCGAAGGGGCCGGTGTGCGCGAAGACGTCCAGCGAGGCGAAGATCCGGGCGAGCTCGTCGCCGGTGCGGCGGCCGAGGAAGACCGCGCCGGGCAGGGCCTGCTCCAGGCTCGGCCGGCTCGGGCCGTCGCCCACGACGACGAGCTTGACGCCGTCCAGTCGGCAGGCGCCGGCCAGCAGCTCGATGTGCTTCTCGGGGGCGAGCCGGCCGACGTAGCCGACGATCACCTCACCGTTCGGGGCGAGTTCCCGGCGCAGCGCCTCGTCGCGCAGTTCCGGCTTGAAGCGCACGGTGTCGACACCGCGCGGCCACAGCTTGACCCGGGGCACGCCATGGGCCTCCAGGTCGCGCAGGGAGGCGCTGGACGGGGCGAGGGTGAGGTCGGCGGCGGAGTGGACGGAGCGGATGCGCCGCCAGGCGGCGGCCTCGCCCGCACCCATGTAGGTGCGGGCGTATCCGGCCAGGTCGGTCTGGTAGACGGCGACGGCGGGGACGCCGAGCCGGGCGGCGGCGGCCATGCCGCGGACACCGAGGACGAAGGGGCTGGCCAGGTGGACCATCTCGGCGTTGTGCTCGATCAGCGTCGAGGCCAGCCTCCGGCTGGGGAGCGCGACGCGCACCTGGGGGTAGCCGGGGAGCGGGAGGGAGGGGACATGGACGACGGGGCACGGCGCGAGCGCGCCGAGCTTGCTCCCGGGAGCGGGGGCCGGGGCGACGACGACGGGGGCGTGACCGCGATCGACGAGGTGTCGGGCGGTCTGGAGCGCGCAGTGGGCCACGCCGTTCACATCGGGGGGAAAGGATTCGGTCACGATGACGACTCGCATACGGGTGTTGTCGCCGTGCTGGACGTGGCCGCGTCAACGTGGATCTTTCCGAACAGGGAACGTCCCATGAGCGTTCCGCTGCACACCCGAGCAGGTCAGGCCGTGTCCATGCCCGCCTGACCCGCGGGTCACCCCTCGTTCACCCTGCGGGCGTGTCAGGCCCGATCCGGCTACGAACGGCTGTCTGGACCTCGTCCTCCTCGGCCGGGTCGGCCGCGAGCCGGCGCAGGCGCTCCACGACCCGGTTATCGCCCGTCTCGGCATGCCGGGCGGCGATCTCGCGGGTGGTCTCCTCACAGTCCCAGAGGCATTCGACGGCGAATCCGGACGGGAAGGAGGGATCGGTCGCGGCGAGGGCCCGGGCGGTCCGGCAGCGGAGCTGGGACGAGGCGGTCTCACGGTAGATATGGCGCAGGACGGGGGCCGCGCACTGGATGCCGAGCCGTCCGGTGCCGTCCACCAGGGTCCACAGGGTCGGCGCGTCGGGGCCCTCGCCCCGCACGGCCTCCCGCAGGGCCGCGAGGACCAGGTCGCTGTCCTGGGCCCCGCCGCGGCAGGCGAGCATGCGTCCGGCGGCGGCGCCCAGCGGATCGGGCCGGTGGGCCCAGCCGCGGGCCCGGTCCACGGCGGCGACACTGCGCATCCGTTCGAAGGCGTCGACGGCGGCCTCCACGACGGACGGCGGGCCTGCCGCCACGGCCGCCTCGATCAGGTCGAGGGCGTCCGGGTCGTTGCTGTCGGCGAGGTAGCGCAGGGCGGTGCAGCGGGCGCCCTCGGTGCCGTCCTTGGCGGCCTGGAGAATCTCCGGCCGGTCGTCGGGGCCCGCGACGGCGACGAGACAGCGGGCGGCCGGCACGTGGAGCGCGGCGCCGCGGTCGACGCCCTGCTGGGCCCACTCGAAGACGGCCCGCACACTCCAGCCGGGGCGGGGCCCGGAGGGTCGCATCTGCCGTTGCCAGCGGTCGAAACAGCCGGTCTCCTGGGCGGCACGCACGCGTGTGGCGATCGATTCCCGCGGGTCCTCGGCCCACAGCCGCCAGGGCCGTGGCTCGAACGCGTCGCGTACGGCGGCGGCCAGCTCGGCCTCGCCCTCGGGATCGGTGCCGAATCGGGCCAGCACGGGCGCGGCCAGCGCCCGCAGTCCGGCGTCGTCGTCGCGCAGCGCCAGTTCGTCCAGGGCCCAGGCCCAGTTGGCGCCGGTGGCGGCGTACCGGCGCAGCAGGGCGAGGGCGTCGCGCCTGCCGTAGGAGGCGAGGTGGCCGAGGACGGCCAGGGCCAGGCCGGTGCGCGACTCCTCGGTGTCGAAGACGTCCTCGACGTCGAAGAGATGCGCCTCGATCTCGTCCAGCTCGCCGTTCAGGTCGAGGTAGAGACGGGCGTAGTACAGGGAGCGGTTCTCCACCTGCCAGTCGTGGCGGGGGTCGCTCAGCACACAGTGGTTGAGGGCAGCGAGCGCTTCGGCTCGCGGAGCGGTGAGCGCGTGCAGTGTGCCGTCGCCGCGGCCCCGCTGAAGCAGGCCGAGCAGCGTACCGCTGGGCGCTATGACCGGATCGAACATGGGAAACAGCCTCACATCAAGCGTCGACGCAACCGGGGACGTGCTCTACCTGGCCGCGTGACAACACGTCGGGGCGCCCGCCGTTTCCTGCTTGCTGTAAGCCATCTTCCTCTGCCTCTCGTAGGTGGCCCATGCGGACCGCATCACGGCCCGCGCGGTGCGGCAACACCTGCCCAGCCATCGCGTCCGTGAATCACGACGTCATGATGACTCGGCAGTTCCACCTGCCGCGACCGAAATTTCGGCGGCCCTTTACCGCCTCCCCCGTTTTCTGTGTCCTGGCTGGTCAGCGCGTTCGGATCAGTGTGCGCCGAACAGCTCCAGCAGTTCCGTCTTGCCGAACATCCGGGCGGTGTCGAGGGCCGACGGAGTGCCCGCCGACGGATCGGCGCCGCCCTCCAGAAGAGCCTTGATCACGTCCGTCTCACCCTTGAAAACGGCTCCGGCGAGCGGGGTCTGGCCCCGGTCGTTGATCCGGTCGGCCTCACCGCCCCGGGCGAGCAGCGCGCGCACCGCCTCGGCGTGCCCGTGATAGGCGGCGAGCATCACCAGGGAGTCGCCGCGGTCATTGGTGAGGTTGGCCGGCACGCCCGCGTCGAGATACGCCACGAGTGCCTCGGTCCGACCCTGCCGGGCCAGATCGAAGATCTTGGTCGCCAGCTCCACGACCTCGGGGTCGGGGGCTTCACTCATCGCCGGACCGCCTCTCCATACAACCGTTCAGGTGAATCGCCAGGGTACTGGCTCCCGCGGCACATGACCCGATGTGCCCGAGGTAAAGATCACCACGAACCCGGTCGGACGCAAGTCCCTGCTCTTCCGACCCAGAACAGCTCGGCCATCTGGGCGAAATCCGCAGAAATTCACCCAGTTGCACCTTTTATAGTATGGATACATCCTGTGATCCTGGAAGTACTCATGGTGACTGTCCCCACGAACCAGGAGAACTCAAATGATCCTGTCCATCTCAGGCGTGGTCCTGCTCGGCATCATCGTCTTCCTCTTCTTCAAGAAGGACGGCCTCAAGGCGTCCCATGCCCTGGTGGCCGCGCTCTTCGGCTTCTACCTCGCGAGCACCGCGATCGCCCCGAGCATCAAGGCCGGCGGCGAGAGCCTGGCGAGCCTGCTCGGCGGCATCAAGTTCTGAAGCCGCCCGTCCCGTCCGTACGCACCGTCAGGAGACAGCAGTGGCCCGGCGCCCCCTCCCCCGCATCCTGAGCACAGGCAGCGCGCAGATCGCCCGGAGCCGGGAGCTGGCCCGGACGGCGGCCGACAGCGCCACCGACGTCCTCCACCCGCTGATCACGATCACCCGCGGGCTGCGCCGGCTGGCATCGGCCGGGCGGCGCAAGTGGGCCGAGACCCCCAAGGACAAGCGCGGTCCGCTGCTGTTCCTGGTGGCCTCGGTGATCCTGGTGGTGGCGCTCGTCCCGTACGGCCCGCTGCTGGCCGCCGTCACCCTGATGGCGGCCGCGGCCTGGCAGGGCCGCGACCGCGTCCCGCCGGCCCCCGACGGCCCGGACGACTCGCAGACGGAACGGCTCAAATCGCTGTACGAGGCGCTGGTGCCGTACTTCTCCACGGCCGAGGACCCCGCACCCATGTACTCCCACGGCGGTGAGTGGGAGCACGCCTTCCCCGAGTACGAGTTCGACGCCTCCGGACGCGTCACCAGCCTCACGATCCGCTACCCGGCCTACTTCACCGACGGCGAGCCCGAGGCCCGCGCGCGGATCGAGCACCTGCTCACCGCGAAGTCGGGGCGCGGCCGGGAGTACCGCTTCGCCTGGGACGAGGAGGGCAACCAGCTCTCCCTCGCGGTCCTGCCTCCGCTGCCCACCGACGTCGCCGCCCAGCGATTCGTCACGGCACCCGGCGAGACGGTGCTCGGCTTCACCGACCCCGGCGAGGTCCAGCGCACGCTCCCCCTCACCCACGGCGAGGAGCAGCGCGACATGCCCCCGGTCGTCTGGCGCACCGGGATCCGCTCCACCGAGCCGCACCTGCTCGTCATGGGCCAGCCCGGCAGCGGCACCTCCACCCTGCTCCGCTCGATCGCCCTCCAGGCGCTCCAGTACGGCGATGTCGTCATCGTCGAGGGCGGCGGCACCGGCGAGTACGCCTGCCTCACCGGCCGGGACGGCGTGCTCGCGGTCGAGTGCGCGCTGGCCGGAGCGCTGGCCAGCCTGGAGTGGGCCGCGCACGAGACGGAGCGCCGGCTGATCGCCCTCAACCGCGCCCGCCAGGCCGGCCACCCGCCGCCGGAGGACACCAAGCGCCCCTTGTGGCTGCTCCTGGACCGCCCGACCGCCTTCGCCCACCTCGCCACCACCGACGGCCACAAGGACCCCCAGTCCCTGCTCCAGGTGCCGCTGCGACACGGCCGCGCGGCGAACGTCACGGTGGTCGTGGCCGACCAGTTCGACAGCGCGGAACTCCTGACCGAGCCGGTGCGGCAGCACACCCGCGCGCGTGCCGTCCTGGGCCCGGCGACCGCGGAACAGCTCACGGCGATCCTCGGCGCACCCCCGCAGACCACCCCCATCGACCAGGTCCCCCCGGGCCGCGGCTATGCCCGCCTGGGGCACGGCCCGGTCCTGCGCCTCCAGGTCCCGGCCACCCCGGACCCCTACGACGACGCCACGAGCGACGCCCACCGCCAGGCGGTCCTGGACCTGCTCCCGCCCCGCACGACCCCGGCGGACTCGGAGGAGCAGCCCGAGCCGGTCCCGGCCGAGGCCCTGCTGGCGGAGACCCCCCAGCCGACGTCCTAGTGCCGCGTCAGGCAACGTTCGCCCCGTCGCGACGCCCGGCACGCACCGGACGCCGCTCCTTGACGGGCAAACGTTGCCTGACGCGGCACTAGT
>NZ_JBSFOK010000088.1:0-15754 GCF_053587635.1 Streptomyces sp. NPDC003635
TCCGCCAGGATCTCGCTGTGCACATATCCGCGCAGCATCAGCATCGCCATCAGCGCGGCGAGGACGAGCGTGGGCGCCCGCCGCAACCCCGCGACGTAGACCTGCCCCGCAGGCATGTGGCCGGGGCCGACGCAGCCGACTGCGGAAGGCCTCAGGCCACGTCCACGTCGGTCCGCAGCGGGTAGTGGTCCGAATACGTGGTGGGCTGTACGCGGTGGGTGAGCGGGACGATGCCGCGCAGGAAGATGTAGTCGAACTTGAGCTGCCACTCGGTGGTCACCTCGCAGGTGCCCTCGACCGACGGATGACACTGCGGGTCGGCGTCGGCGGCCAGCTTCCACATCGGGGAGAGTTCGGCGGCCTCCGGCACGGCGTTGAAGTCGCCGAGGACGATGGCGCGGTCGTGCCGGGCGACCACCTTGGCCAGGACGGACGTCTGCTCCGCGCGGATCTGCTCCTGGCGCCGTTCGGCGAGATGCGTGTTGAAGACCCGGACCAGTCGGCCGCCCACCCGCGTGGTGACGGCCAGGTAACCGCGGTCCTCGGACCCGCCGTCGGGGTACTCCACGTTCACCCGGTCCGTCATCGGGGCCGCCGACAGGATCGCCTGGCCGTAGGCTCCCGGGCGCCACGGCGCTCCACCGCAGCGGCTCCACTTCCGCAGGACCGTGCCGTACTCGACGTGGTAGACCAGCCCGTGCAGGTTCTCCAGGTGGTCCCGGATCCTCGCGACGTCCCCCTCGCATGCTTCCTGCAGGCCGACGACCTGGGGCGCGTACCTGGCGATCTGCGCCGCCCGGTTGACGTTGCTCTCGTCGCAGGGGTTGCAGAGGTTCCACGTCATGACCCGGTTCGGCACGACGTCCCTGACGGCCCCGGCGGGCCGTGAGCCGTCGCTTTGCTCACTGGCGCCGACGAGCACCAGGCAAGCCACGATCATGGCGCCCGCGAGCAACCGCGCGCTCTTTCCGAGCAACATCGCCTCCTGGCTGTGGACACACTCGGTGTCTGACGTCATTCGACGTCCACATCCACGAGGTTATGTGACGGGCCGTGCGGCAACACGCCCTTCTCTCCCGCCACCGGGCAATTGGCCGACTACAGCTCCCGCGCGGCGACGATCTCGCCGTCCACCACTTCGCCGGTGACACGGAAACCGAGGCGTACGTAAAAGGGTTCCGGGCCGCCCTCGCCCGGCTGCCAGGACACCCACAGCCTCCGCTCGCCGCGCCGTCGCGCCTCGGCGCACACCTCCGCCACGGCGAAACTGCCGTACCCCTGTCCCTGCAGATCCGCGGCGATGTTCAGCCGCCACAGATAGCTCCGATACGGCTCCACCTCGTGCGCCGGATCGAAGCCGGCCATGACGAAGCCGACCACCCGCTCACCGTCACAGATCACGCGGGGCCAGGCGACCTCCCCGTACGCGTACGCCTCGGCGAGGGAGGTGGCCACCGGATCGACGAAGCGCTCCTGACCGGGACGCAACCGCAGGCGGCAGACCGCGTCGACGTTCTCCGGCGTCACCTTCGCCAGATGTACGGCCGAACTCACCAAGGGACACTCCTCACTTGGGCCTCCACTTCCGCAGTGCCGCTCGGGTGGACAGGGTCAGCCGTGCAGTGTGAGGAGCAGCTCGTCGACTTCCTCGCCCCGGCCGTTCGCGAAATCCCTCTCGCTGCCGGTAACCACGAACCCGCACTTCTTCAGCACTTGGAGGGAGCCGGCGTTGTCCGCCACCGCGCGGGCGTGCAGCGGACGCTCCGGTACGACGTCGAGCATCTCCCGCAGCGCCGCGGTGGCCACTCCTCGACCCCAGTACTCCCGCCCGATCCAGTACGTGACCTCGCGTTCCTCGGGCGGACCGAACACCGCGATGTGCCCTACGATCGCTCCCGCACTGCCACCATCAACGACCGTGCGCATGATGGCCGTCGGATTCTGCCGGTTGCGCGCCCAGTGAGCCTCGAAGCGGGCACGGTCCGACGGGTCCTCGGCGGTGAACGCTGCCATTCGAATGCTCTCGGGATCGTTCATCTGGGCGAAGTAGACCGGGAGATCGGCGTCTCTCACTTCGCGCAACATGACGTTCATCCAGGCCTCCGCGGCGACAGACGATCCGGGCGCCCGTAAGGCTACGCCGAGACGAAGCAGTCCCGCGGGGGCAATTCGCCCAGGCCGGTCTCGCGCATGATGCGTTCGACCGTGTTCGCGAGGGTGCTGTCGGCTCCGATGACCGTCTCGATCCTGGCGGGCAGCAGGTCGCTTGCGCGGTACCAGGCACGCAGATCCCGCTCCGTGACCTGCGCGAGGTATTCCGCATCGGGCTTGGTCGCGTGCCGCGCCAGGGTCTCCGCAAAGGGGATGTCGAGGTAGTAGCAGCGGGTGAGCCCCTTGTGGGCGCGGACGAGGTCGTGGAGCATCGCGCCGTAGTGGTCGGCGCAGAGGATCCCTTCCACGATCACGTGATAGCCGGCGTCCAGTGCGTAGCGGGCCGTCAGGTCGATGAGCCCGATGTTCACCGCGCCCGGCCTGTCGCGCTCGCGCAGCACCACCCGGCGGAGGTTGTCCTGCCCGACCAGCGCGACGCCCCGGCCATATCTCTCCCGGATTCCGGCTGCCACCGAGGATTTACCCGATGCCGAGTTCCCGCGCAGCACGATCAGCCGGGTCTCCGTATGTCCCACCACCACGCTCCACACGGTAGCGGGAAGCCCGGCGGGCCCTCAGCGCTGATGCGGTCCCGGCGCGGAGCAGGCCGCTCTGGGGCCTGCGTGTCGTTCATGTACCGCCCCGTCGACGCCACAGGGGCGATGTCCTTCGGTGCGGATCAGGTCGAGGTGGTGGCGGTCATGAGGGATGCGCGGCTTTTCGAGGACGTGCCGCGCCTTGGCCAGCAGGAACGTGTAGGCGCCCAGCCAGGACAGGGTGAGGGCGGCGTGCAGGAGCACCAGCAGCGTCATCGCCCAGGGCGTCGGCAATGAGGGCGGGGCCAGGGTGGGCAGCAGGCCGGTGTAGAAGACGGCGATCTTCGGGTTGAGGACGTTGCGGCGCCTGCGAGCCGAGGAACATCAGGTAGCCGGCGCCGAGGAGTGTGACGGCCTGGTAGGCCGTGGGCGATGCGGCGAGGACGGCCGAAAACCCGGCCACGGTCAGGACGCCCCGGAGCATCAGCCCGGTCGCGATGCCGCCGACGGTTCGCCGCGCGTCCGCGGGACCGGCCGCCAGGGCACGCCGGATGACCACCGCCATGTCCGGGCCGGCCACGATGGTGAGAAGGCCGAGAACGCCGAGGGCGGCCAGGAGATGGGTCAGCATGCCAGGGGCTTTCCGGTGTCGGGTGTTCAGTGAGCGGTTGTGGCGTGCGGGTTGGCGGCGGCGCCCTCCGTGCTCAGCAGGACGACCACCGAGGTCGGTCCGAGGCCCAGTGCGCTACGTCGTTCCCCGGCGCCCGCGCCGGTGAGGGCCGCGCGCAATCCGGCGAGCGCGGCGGCTCCGCACGGGCCCGAGGAGACGCCCGCGGCCGCCAGTTCCCCGGCCGCGCGGGCGCTGTCGGTGTCGGCGATGGCGACCGCCGCGTCCAAGCCGCCGTACAGGTAGGGCCAGGCGATGCTGGAGGGTGTGCCGCAGTTCAGGCCGGCCATGGTCGTCTCGCGCGTGGTGACGCTGACGGGTGCGCCGCTGCTGAGGCTTCGCAGGACGCAGGGCGCCGCCTCGGGCTCCACCGAGAGCAGGGTCGGGGCGTGCCCGCGGCGGCGGCTGCGGTAATGGGTGATCACAGCCTGTGCCAGCGAGCCCACGCCCACCGGAATGGCGACGAGGTCGGGACCGTCGCGGACCTCCGTGACCGCCAACTGCTCGTCGATCTCGGCGCACAGGGTGGAGTAGCCCTCGACGATCCATCCCGGGATCCGCTCGTAGCCCGGCCAGGCGGTGTCCTGGATCAGGACCGTGTGCGGCGCGGTGGCCGCCCGGGCCGCAAGGCGCACGGCCTCGTCGTACGGTCCTGCGACCTCGGTGACCTGAGCCTGTTCGGCGGCGATGGCCGCCACGGCCTTCGGGTGGACGCCCTGGGGGACGAAGACATGGGCGTGCTGGCCGAAGTGGTGTGCCGTGCGGGCCACCGCACGGCCGTGGTTGCCGTCGGTGGCGGTGACCAGGGTCGCCGGAGCATCGTCCGCGCCGTTCGCCGCCCGCTCGGCGAGGGTTCGGTGCACCGCCCAGGACGCACCCAGCGCCTTGAACGCAGGCAGGCCCAGACGGAACGACTCGTCCTTGACGAAGACCCGGCCGACGCCCAATGCGTCCGCCAGGCAGCGGAGTTCCGTCAGCGGGGTGGGCGTGTAGTCGGGCAGCGAGGCGTGGAAGTCCCGGACCTCGGCCGGGGCGGGTCCACACCGCCAGGTACGGGCTTCGGGTCGGGCGAGCCACGGGAGGAGGGCGTTGTCGGCCATGGGAACAGGGTCCGACGGGGTCGTATGATCGGTCCAGCGAATGTTTCCGATCTGTATTCGTCGGAAAAGCCGACCGATGACCTCGCGGGTCCGTAGGGCGAGGAGAGCGGGCTTCCCGTGTTCGATCTGCACCGCCTGCGCCTGCTGCGTGAACTCAAGCACCGCGGCACCCTGGCAGCCGTCGCCGCCGCCCTGTCCTACGCCCCCTCGTCGGTCTCCCAGCAGCTCTCGCAGCTGGAGGCGGAGGTCGGCGTGCCGCTGCTGCTGCCGGTCGGACGGCGGGTACGGCTGACCGAGCAGGCCGAGATCCTCGTCGCCCACACCGAGGCGGTCCTGGAACGCCTGGAGCGCGCGGAGGCGGACATCGCCGCCTCCCTCACCGACCTGACCGGCACGCTCCGTGTCGCCTCGTTCCAGACGGCCGCCCTGGCCCTCGTCCCGACCGCGCTCGGCCTGCTGCGCGACCTTCACCCGCACCTGCGCGTCCATGTGACGCACATGGAGCCGGAAAGGGCCCTTCCCGCCCTGCTGGCCCGCGACTTCGACCTCGTCCTCGCCGAGGAATACCCCGGCGACCCCAATCCGCGTCCCGCCGAACTCGAACAGCGGGATCTGCTCGACGACGCCCTCCACCTCGCCCTGCCCGAGGCGCACGACGGATCGGACACGGACGGCCCGCTGACGGCGCTGCGCGCGCTGGCGGATCACCCGTGGGTGATGGAACCCGAGGGAACAGCCGCCCGGCACTGGGCCACGACGCTGTGCCGCGACGCCGGTTTCGAACCCGACGTACGGTTCGAGACCACCGACCTGCTGCTCCACCTCCGCCTCGTCGAGCAGCGCCTCGCCGCGGCGTTCCTCCCCGACCTCGTCTTCGGCGCAGGGGCGCCGACCGTCGCACTGTGCCCACTCCCCCGAGGCCGGCGCACCCGCCGTATCTTCACCGTCGTACGTCGTGGTCGCGGCCGGCATCCTGCCGTCCGGGCGTGCCAGGACGCCCTTCTGCAGGCGGTCGCGCTTCGCGCCGGTCAGGTGTGAGCGTCTCCGCTCGGCGGCCGGCCCTGATCCATGTCGCGATATAGCGCTAGTCTTCTCCTCGCGCCGCTGCCCGCGTCGCACGGAGACGTTCGACAGGACCAGGACGGAAGCATGTCGGGAGAGATCTCGCCCCTCGGTAATGGCTCCGGCCCCGACGCGTCGCCCGGGATTCGGGCCTCTCACGCGGACCGGGACCGGGTGGTGGACGTGCTGCGTATCGCCGCGGGGGACGGCCTGTTGACCGCGGACGAGTTGGACGAGCGCCTGGAGTCCGCGCTGGCGGCGCGGACTCTGGGTGAACTGGCCGCGCTCACCGCCGACTTGCCGCCCGTGTCGGCCACGGGCGCGGTGACCGGCGCCGAGGTCAAGGACGTCATCCGGATCGAGCAGGTGCACAGCGCCAAGGTCGAGCGCGTGGGGCGCTGGGTGGTACCGCGGAGGATCGAACTCGCGGTGTACTGGTGCGATGTGACACTCGACTTCACCGATGCCGTGATCACGCAGGACACCTTGCGGATCGACATGGATATGGCGGGCAAGACCCTGACGCTGGTCACCAGGCCGGGCATCGTGGTCGACACGGACGGGCTGAAGCTGGTGCACAGCAAGGTCACACACCGTCAGGTTCCGGCGCCTTCCGGCACCCCGGTGACTCTGCGGGTGGAGTTGGTCGGGCAGAAGGCCCACGGCCGCGTGGTGGTACGGCCCCCGCGGCGGTCGTTCGGTCAGTGGCTGTTCCGCACCGGCTGAGCCGTCCGGAGCGGAAGAGTGCCTGACGCCGCCGGCGGCGCGGGGGGCCGACGCTGCTGTCGGCCCCCCGCGCCGGAGGGCTAGTTGAGGTAGGGGCCGGCCGATCCGATCCTGCCGGTGCCGTTGAGGACGTACACCCGCAGGTTGCCCTTGCCGGGTGCGGCGACCGTGAGCTTGCCGTCGGTGACGACGCGGGTGTCGCCGGTGACGGCGTCCGTGTAGGTGCCGTTGGGGATGCCGGTGTAGGTGGCGCCGTGGGTGACGGTGACCAGGGCGAAGCTGTCGGTGGTGCCGTGGGTGTAGCGCCGTTTGAAGGCCATCTCGCCGGTGATGCCGTCGGTGGAGTACTGGCCCATCTGCAGGGCGGGGACGGCCCGGCGGATCTCGTTGAGCCGCTGGACGTGCTTGACCAGCGGCTGCTGCAGAGTGGTGGCGACGGCGCCGGTTGCGGAGGTGACCTTGGAGAAATCGGTGACCTGCACGTCTCCGGCGACGTGGTCGCCGTAGTAGGCGCGGCCGGTCGTGGCGAGCGGGCAGCTGGGGCCGCAGTCGATCTTCTTGCCCTTCTGGAACTCGATCTCCGAGCCGTAGTAGAGGGTGGGGATGCCGCGGAAGGTCCACATCAGGGACATGTTCTCGGCCCAGGCGTCGGTGCCTCCGGTGTAGCGTTCGCCGCTCTTGTTGGGGCCGTAGTCGTGGCTGTCGACGTAGACGACGTTGTAGGTGGCGTCGTGGTAACTGTCGTCCGAGTCCTTGCCGTTGTGGAAGGCGTTGGTGGCGTCACCGAAGTTCATGTGCGTGCGCATGTCGATGACGTTCATGCCGGAGAACCTGCTGTGGTCCGGGGTGTGGTAGGTGTTGCCGTCCAGGAAGGCGTTGGTGGAGGTGGGCTGGCCGGCCGGGCCGAGCTGCTGCTCGTAGTCGTACATCTCCAGCGCCGCGGTGGCGTCGTCGGCGCTGTACTCCTTGCGTTCCTTCCAGGTGAAGAACTGGGCGGAGTGGTTGACCGAGCCGCGGTTCCACTTGTCGTTGACGAAGGCCGCGACCTCCCCGAAGACGAAGAAGTTCCGTGCGGCCTCCGCTCCGTGCTGCTGGGCGACGCGTTCCTGGATGGCGGGCAGGAAGCGGCGGTTCCAGGTGGTACGCGGGATGTGCACGGCGGTGTCGACGCGGAAGCCGTCGACGCCCATGTCGATGTACTTGTTGTAGGCGCCGATCAGGTAGTTCTGCACCTGGGCGTTCTCGGTGTTGAAGTCGGCGAGGTCTTCGTGCAGCCAGCAGGAACGGGAGTCCTCGCCTTCCCAGTTCCCGATCCAGCAGTTGTGGTAGAGCGCCTTGGGGAACATTCCGGATGTGGGGCTGGGCCACTGGCAGTTGTAGATGCGGTACCCCTCCGGGGAGGTGTACTGGGTGGGCTTGCCCCAGTCGACGCAGGTGTTGCCGTTCGGCTCGGTGGTGGACCACAGGTCGCCGTTGTAATACGACTTGCCGCTCTTGGCGTCGACGGTCAGGCCGTCGTACTCGAAGCCCGGCTGCTTCTCGTCGTAGTACCAGCTCCACTGTGAGTCCCTGACGCCGTAGACGGTGGGGACGAACAGGCCCTTGGCGCCCCAGCGGGAGGAGTGGTTGTAGACGACGTCCTGGTAGATTTTCATGCCCTTGGCGTGGGCGGCGTTGATCAGGTCCTGGTAGGAGGCGCCGGCGGACTCCAGGCGGGGGTCGACCTTGTAGAAGTCCCAGCCGTGGTAGCCGTGATAGTCGTAGTCGGAGCGGTTGAGGACGACCGGGGTGATCCACACCGCGGAGAAGCCGAGGCCCTTGATGTAGTCGAGCTTGTTCACCAGCCCCTTGAAGTCGCCTCGGAACATGGGGTCGTCGTTGGCCGCGTTGCCGGACTTCTGGTGCTGGGCGCCACCACGGTTGTTGGAGCTGTCGCCGTCGTTGAAGCGGGCGGTCAGGACGAAGTAGATGGGGTCCTTGCGCGGGTCGGTGCCCAGGGGCTTGCCGGGCGCGGGGGCGGCTGGCTTCTCCCCGGTCGTCGCCACGGCGGGAGCGGAGGACGCGGACATGTTGCCTGCGGAGTCGACGGCCCTGACGGTGTAGGTGTACGCGGTCTTCTCCTCCAGGTTCGCATCGGAGAAGACGGTCGAGGCGATGTCGGACACGACGGTGCCACGGGTGCCGCCGGTGCGGGTCACCTGGTACTTGGTGACGGCCTTGTTGTCGGTGGACGGCTCCCAGGTCAGCACGACGGACACGCCGTCGGCCCGGGCGGTGACGTCGGCCGGGACCGTGGGTGCCTGGACGTCAGGAGCTTCGCCCGCGCACGGGTCGTCGGCGTTCGGGGTGACGGTGCTGTTCTCGACTGTGGTGACGCCTGCGGGAAGGGCGTAGTCGGCGCCGCCGTTGTTGTCCCAGACGCCGTTGCCGTTGTTGAACGCGGCCTTCATCGAGGTGGCCGCGCCCAGGTCGATGTCCTTCCTCCACCAGCCGGCGCAGGCGGACTGCATGCCGACTCCGGGCACGGTGGTCCAGGCTCCGCCGGTGGGCTGGTAGTGGATGTTCGCGGTGCTCCAGCCGAGGGTCCGGGTGGAGTAGTAGACCGTGGCCGCGTTGCCGTCCGGGTCGCCGCCGTCCGCACAGGGATCGGAGTGGGCGATGACGCCGTCCTTGACGGTGATGGTGCCGGTGCCGAGGTCGTAGTTCTGGCCCCCGTTGTTGTCCCAGGTACCCGAGCCGTTGTTGAAGGTGGCCCGCAGGCCCTCCGCGGCACCGAGGGTCACGGTCTTCTTCACCCAGTCGGTGCAGGCGGTTTCCATCGCCACGCCCGGGACCGTGGTCCAGGCACCGCCGTCGGGCGCGTAGTGGAGGTTGTACCGGGCCCAGTTCTTGGTCTTCGTGTAGTAGAAGACGGTCGCCGAGTTGTCGACGGCGGCGGCAGCGGGAGCGGTCGCGGGTGACGGGTCGTCCGGTGGCACGGACACCAGCCCCAGGACGCCGCCGGCGGTCAGTGCGGCGGCCAACGGGCGTCTGAGCAGGCGTATGCGGGTGCGTTTCATGCGTCTCTCCAAGAGGAGTCACCACACTGGAAGAACAAACGGAAACTTGCAGAAAGCCCTTACAGTGGCGGGAAGTTACCGGCGCGCGACGGTGACGTAAAGAGATCCGACCAAACCTGGGGTCGGGCAGGGAGCGAAGGCACGGCACAGCGGAGTGAGCCCTACAACAGCGCTGTCGGGTATGGGAGTTATGCGCTCGTCTGGATGCGATGTGCGGGCCGCCGCACTGCAAGAAGCACCGCAAGCTTGCCGCGGACGCAAAGCGCCACGTCGCGCCACCCCTTCCGCCACCCAGAAATATGCACCAGCATGGGCGCCACGAATTCCGGCCGTACCGCGGACATTCGCTCCGCCTTGCGCGCCGTCGCAGGCCTCCATCCAGCCGCCACCCTCCCGGCAGGAACGCGATGAGAAATCACACCCACCAGGCAGTGGAATGGCTCGCCGCCGCCGCGATCGATCCCCGGGCCTGCAAACGGGACTGGCAGACGGACAGGGGCACGGCCGTGCTGGGGGCCGGGCGGTTCTGGGATGTGCTGAGCGTCCCGGAGGAACTCGGCCTGTTCGCGCTCGACGTGCTGCTGCGGTCCGAGCATCCCGGCCCCGCCGCCGCTCCCGGCGTCGGCCCCGTCCTCGCCGACTTCGCCGCCCACCGCGTGGGCTTCTTCCTGCCGCCGGATCCCCGCAGCCGCTGGGTCGGCGACGGGATCCGCTACGCCGGCAAGGGCACCTGGATCGCCGTCCCGGCACCCCAGCGGTCCAGCGGCCCCCTGCGCTGGCTCGTGCCGCCCGACGGCAGCGGCACCCTCTGTTCCCCCGACGCCGTGGAAGTGGCCTTCCAGCAGGCCGCGGCCATACTGGCCGCCCTTCTCGACCCGTCCCGGCCCGGCCGCGGAGTGCGAGCGGCCGAGGCGGAGGTCCACCGGCGTGTGTTGCGTGCGCGAGGCTCCGCGGACACGGGGCAACCGCAGGCCTGAGCACCCTGTTCGGGGCTACGAGACGCCCACGGGCTCCCGGCCGGCCGCGTCCCTGTCGAGGCCCCACCGGTCGGGCATCCCGGTGGCGAACCCACCGGCCAGGGCTGCCCATTGCGCATCATGCCCACCCGGCACCATGCGCCCTTGCGCCCACCACTCCGCCACCAGCGCGGCGTAGATCGGCGGGTTGACCCTGTACGCACCCGGGGGTTCGGCGTACGGCAGCTCGAGCCTCCCGTGATGCAGGAGGGACCCGGTCGTGGTGGTAGTGCGGTCCATGACGCTGCAACGCCTCCGGTGCGCCGGTGGTACGGGTGTACCCACGGATGCAGCCGCATCGAGTGAGCGAGCCTCCCCCGATCGGGGCCATGTTCTTGTCGGACAGGACGGTCATCAGCTCGGCTGAGCGGCGGTGTCAGTGGCTTCCTCTGAGACGAAAGCCCTTCGTTCGACCTCCTGCCACAGTCGCGGTCCTGGCCGGCGGCCGATCAGGACAGCACGCTCGGAAGCGTCTCCGCCCCCGTCGCTCCGTACGCGATCTACGCGCCGGGCGGCACGGGGCTGATCCCCTGGGGCTCCAGGGAGTGGGCCGACGGGTACTTCTGGCTGATCGACGCCGAGCGGCCCGGCGACTGCCCCATCCTCGCGACGCCGAGGACGGCGGCGCATGGCACCGGGACGACATGTCCACCTCGGAGTTCCTCTACCGCGTCCTCGCCGACGCCGATTTCGCGCCGTTCGGGATCGTGCGCCGCGCACTAGACCCGACCTTCGAGCGCGGCTCGGGCGACCAGACGTGATGCGCTGACGGTGAAGCCTTCCGTGAGCTTCAGGAAGGCGTCGCGGCTCGGTCGGCCTCGCTGCGCAGGACACAGAACTCGTTGCCTTCGGGATCGGCGAGAACGGCCCAGCCCGTGCCGTCGGGATGGCGGTGATCGCCGACGAAGGTGGCCCCGAGCTCCAGCAGCCGTTCCACCTCCTGGTCTCGAGAGGTCTCAGGGCGCAGACACAGGTGGACCCGGTTCTTGACCTTCTTGGGCTCGGGCACCTGGTTGAAGTACAGCACCGGGCCCTCCGCCAGCAGCACCTGAGTCTCGCGATCGCCTGGTTCGGCCTCCGGGTCTATGGGGCGGCCGGTCACCCTGCTCCAGAACAGGGCCAGCTCATAGGCATCCGCACAGTCGATCGCCACGTTCTGCAATACCGAAACCATGCGCGCCAGCCTTCCCGACTCCCCCTCCGGACGCCACTGAGTTGCCGAAGCGTCAGGGCGCGTCGCGATGAGTTCCCCGGGGTCCGCCGGTCGTACTGTCTGGGGCGTCGGCCAAGAGGAGCTGTGATGCGTAGCGTGACCTATTCGATGAGCGTCTCACTGGACGGATACATCGCCGGGCCGGACGGCGGCATCGACTGGACCGTGCCCGCCCCGGATGCCTTTCGCTTCTGGATCGACGAGATCCGGGAGGTAGGCGTCCACCTGCTGGGTCGGCGGCTGTACGAGACGATGCTGTACTGGGAGACCGCCGAACAGGAGCAGTCGCTCGACGACGCCGAGGTCGAGTGGGCCGCGCTGTGGAACCCGCTGCCCAAAGTGGTGTTCTCCACGACGCTGTCGGAGGTGCGGGGCAGTGCCCGCCTGGCCTCCGGCAGCCTGGCCGAGGAGATCGAGCGGTTGCGCGCCGAGCCGGGTGAGGGTGACATCGCGATCGGCGGAGCGACGCTCGCCGCCGAGGCGGGCGCGCTGGGGCTGATCGACGAGTACCGGACCCTCGTCTACCCGGTGCTGGTCGGCGGCGGCACCCCGTACTTCCCTCGTGAGGAGCGCCGCGTGGATCTCGAGCTGGTCGAGACCCGCACCTTCAACTCGCAAGTGGTCTACCTCCGCCATCGAGTGAAGCGCCAGGCCGAGCCGTTCGTGGACCCGGAGCAAACAACCGCCCGGCCAGTGGACGTGACGGCCTGTTAGCTTGTGCGGATGGAAGATCTTGGACCTGTGGCCTGGCCGCCTGCGCCGTTGAGGACCGAGCGCCTCGTGCTCCGTGCGCCCGAGGCGCGGGACCGTGCGGCGTTCATCGAGCTGCTCGCCTCGCCGGAGGTGCACACCTACCTCGGCGGTCCCCGCCCGCGCGACGAGCTCGAGCGCGAGATGCCTGAGGTGCCGCATCCCTGGCCCGGGAGTTTCGTCGTGGAGCTCGACGGGGCGATGATCGGCCAGATCCTGCTCAGGAGGGCGACCGGGCACCGTCGCCCCGCTGCCGTGGGGAAGGCCGACCTCGGCTATCTGTTCTTGCCGCGGGCGTGGGGGTTCGGGTACGCGGCCGAGGCGTGTGCGGCCGCACTCGGCTGGTTCGACGGCGTCCTTCCCGGCGAGCCGGTGGTGCTCACCACCCAGAGCGCCAACGTCGGCTCGATGCGCCTCGCGGCGAAGCTGGGGTTCACCGAGGTGGAGCGGTTCCGGGCCTGGGACGCCGAGCAGTGGCTCGGTCTGCGGTCCCCGCTCACGCCGTCCAGTTGAGTTCGCGACCGGACTCGTGTCTTCACGAAGCGCGGCGGAAGACGGCGGCGGGGCCGATGACGCGGGGGCCGAACTTGTCCCGGACGCGGTCGATGGCCGCCTCGGCGGCGAGGCGGTCTTCGCGGGCGTGGTCGAGGGTGATCTGCTGGGCGACCCTGTCGGCGTCGATGAGGTCTTCGCCCTGCAGGGTCAGTGCGGTCAGGCGTCCGCGTTGCAGGCCGGCACCGTCCAGCAGCCGGTAGGCGATCAGACGGAGATCGTCGTCGTGTGCGGACGGCTCGGTGAGGCGGCGGGTCTTCGCCCAGGTGGCGCCGCCGGCGAAGGTCAGCCGCAGGGTCAGAGCGCGGGCGGCCTGGCCGCGCCGGCGCAGCAGCGGCCCGAGTCGGCTGACCAGGTCGAGCAGGGCGGCGCGGGTTTCGGCGCCGTCGAGCGTGTGGCGGGCGAAGCGGTGGCTGACGGTCGCGGAAGCGGGCAGGGCGCGGGGGACGACGGGGCGTGGGTCGATGCCGCGGGCGCGGTCGGCGGCCGTTCGCCCGGCCCGGCCGCCCAGCAGGCGCTGCACGGTCGCGGGTGGAACGGCGGCGAGCAGGCCGACGCGGTGGATGCCGTAGTCACGCAGGATCTCGGCCTGGCGGGGGCCGATGCCGTGCAGGGCGTCGACCGGGAGCGGTCCCAGCCATCCGCCGACCTCGTCCGGGGCGATGGCCAGGACTCCCCCGGGCCGCGGAACCTGGGCGGAGGCGGTGGCGGCGACGGTGATCGACGGGCCGATGCCGACGCGTACGTCGATGCCGAGACGGGAGATCGTGCGCACCCGCAGCATCTCGCCCAGTCGGCGGGTGTCCGAGCCGTAGTAGCGCAGGGCGCCCTTGAGCTCCACCAGTGCCGCGGTCGGCGGCATGGCCTGTACGACCGGTGACAGTTCCGCCAGCTGCTCCAGCACCTGCCGGTAGGTCTCCTCCGGGAGACGGTCCGGGCAGCGCACATGCATCACCGTCGACACCTCGAGTGCCGATGCGTCCGTAGTCACGGCATCCACCTCCCGCCCTCCACGTTATCGAACATAAAATCGAACACGCGAGGGCGCCAGCGGTGGATCATGAGCATAGAATCAAAAATGTGTTCGATGACCTGCCGCCCGACCTGGACCGCCTGCACACCCTGCGGGTCTGGCACGCCATGTGGCTCAAGCGCATCGATCACAAGATCGCGGCGCTCCAGGAGCGGCAGGCCGAACAGGAGCACGGCAGGCGCAGCCGCCCGCAGCCGCCGGAGTGGATCGTCGAACTCGGCATCGGGGACGGACGGCCGCCCGTCGAGGTCCACGCCGGCGACTGCCACATGGCCGGGCCCCGGCGCCGTCCCGTCAGCCGCGACGAGGCACGTCGGCTGATCGCGGCGGGACTGCGCGCCTGCGTCCACTGCCAACCGGACACCCGGCTGCACATCCTGGACTTATCGGCCCCGGCCTCGGGCTCGGCGAGCACTCAGCGGCTCGCCCGGTCGGCGAGGCGGCGCAGCAATGCGGAGCGGCCGTGTTCGGGCACCGTCCACAGGGTCTGTCCCCGCACCCCCCAGCGCTCCAGCAGGGCGTTGGCGGCCAGCAGGCCGGTCGTCGCCGCGCGCTCCATCAGCGCCACCGGCAGGTCGGTGCGCACCAGGTCACCGGCGATCACGAGGTCAGGGTGCGGGGTGCGGACGGTGGGGCGGTCGGCGTAGCCGCCCACCGGGAAGAGCGGGCAGTCCGCCCGCCACTCATGGCGGGAGTCGACGACGGTGGCCGTGCGGGTCTCCGGGTAGACGCGGTGCAACTGCTCCACGAGCCGTTTCTGTTCGACGTCTCGGGGGGCGTCGGGAGGCACGGCGTAGGCGTGGAGCTCCACCACGGATCCCCCGGTGCGGGCCGCCCAACGGGCTGCCTCGTCCTCCCAGCGGTCCAGCACGCTGATGTTGTCGAGCGTGCCGAATCCACTGGTTCCCAGAAAGCCCGGCCGGGTGCAGGCGACGGGCCGGTCCAGCCAGAGCCGGCTGACCAGGAAGGGAGGGGCGGTGCGCAGGCGTGCGACGCGCTCGCGCCAGGGCGCGTCGCCCAGGCTTTCCGAGCCCGCGACCACGGAGCGCAGACCGCCGGTGTCCAGCGCGAGGACCACCGCGTCGTACCGCCGCTCGGCACCGTCGGCGGCGACCGCGAAGCCGCCCTTCCGGGCGGGCGTGATGTGCTCCACCGTGGTGGCCGTGCGCAGCTCGGCCTCGTGCCGCAGCAGATAGCGGGTCAGTGGATCCCACAGGGCCGTGGGGAAGGACGCGCGGGGCACGTCGAACAGCAGGCCCTCGGCCGAGCCGAGGAAGTAGATGTGGAACATGAGCGCCATCTCGGCCGCCGACAGCTGCCGGGGGTCCGCGAAGAAGCTCCGGGAGAACACCTCGAACGCCAGATGGCGGGCGCGCTCGGGGAAGCCGACGGCGTCCAGGAAGTCGTGCGCGCTGGTGTCGTCGAGGCGCGCGTAGACGTCCGGGACACGCACGTCGAGCAGGGGCAGGGCGGCCACCGGGTTCATGGCGCGCAGGTCCCGCAGCTGGAAGGAGCGGCTGCGGGCGACGAACCCCAGCGCGCTCCACGGCGGTGTGCGCGGCACGTGCCGGAAGCTGTCGTGCAGCCCGCTGGCGTGCAGCAGGGGGTAGTCGGGCAGGCCGGTCAGGCGGGCAAGGGCGGGATCGGTACGGCGCAGCAGTCCGCGCAGGTTGTAGTACTGGCGGAAGAAGGCGTGGAAGCCCCGGCTCATGGCGGTCGTACTGCCGTCGCTCAACCGGATGCTCCAGCCGCCCGCGCGCCCGCCGAGGTAGGGCTCACGTTCGTACAGGGTCACGGCCACGCCGCGTTCGGCCAGTGCGGTGGCGGCTGCCAGGCCCGCGATGCCGCCGCCGACCACGGCGACGGTGGGCCGAGGGCCGGCCCCCCGT
>NZ_JBSFOK010000089.1:0-14001 GCF_053587635.1 Streptomyces sp. NPDC003635
GGCCGTGAAGCCCGGGCGGAGCCCCTGTCGCACCGCCTACGCGGAATCAGTCCTCGTACGCGTCCAGCGGCGGGCACGAGCACACGAGGTTACGGTCGCCGAAGGCCTGGTCGATACGGCGCACCGGCGGCCAGTACTTGTCCGCGGCCGAGACCCCGGCCGGGAACACGGCCTCCGCACGGCTGTACGCGTGCTCCCACTCCCCACCCAGCGCGGCGGAGGTGTGCGGAGCGTTCCGCAGCGGGTTGTCGTCCGCGGCCCACTCCCCGGCACCGACCTTCTCGATCTCCCCGCGAATCGCGATCATCGCCTCGCAGAACCGGTCCAGCTCGCCGAGGTCCTCGGACTCGGTCGGCTCGATCATCAACGTGCCGGCCACCGGGAAGGACATCGTCGGCGCGTGGAAGCCGTAGTCGATGAGCCGCTTGGCCACGTCGTCGACGCTCACCCCGGTCGCCTTCGTCAGCGGGCGCAGATCGATGATGCACTCGTGCGCGACCAGACCGCCCGGCCCGGTGTAGAGCACGGGGTAGTGCGGCTCGAGACGCTTGGCGATGTAGTTGGCGGACAGCACGGCCACCTGCGTGGCCCGCTTCAGCCCCTCACCGCCCATGAGCCGGACGTACGCCCACGAGATCGGCAGGATCCCGGCCGAGCCCCACGGCGCCGCCGAGATCGGCCCCACCCCGGTCTCCGGCCCGGCGGCCGGCTGCATCGGGTGGTTGGGCAGGTACGGCGCCAGGTGCTCGCGCACCGCCACCGGACCGACGCCGGGGCCACCGCCGCCGTGCGGGATGCAGAAGGTCTTGTGCAGGTTCAGGTGCGAGACGTCACCGCCGAAGTGGCCCGGCTTGGCCAGCCCCACCAGGGCGTTGAGGTTGGCGCCGTCGACGTAGACCTGCCCGCCCGCCTCGTGCACCTGCGCGCAGATGTCGGCGACGTGCTCCTCGAAGACGCCGTGCGTCGAGGGGTACGTGATCATCAGCACCGACAGCTCGTCGCGGTACTGCTCGATCTTCGCCCGCAGGTCCTCGACGTCGATCTCGCCGTCCTCGGCGGTCTTGACGACGACGACCTTCATCCCGGCCATCACGGCGCTGGCGGCGTTCGTGCCGTGCGCGGAGGAGGGAATGAGGCAGACGGTGCGCTGCTCGTCCCCGTTGGCGCGGTGGTAGCCGCGTACGGCGAGCAGACCGGCCAGCTCACCCTGCGACCCGGCGTTGGGCTGCAGCGAGACCTTGTCGTAGCCGGTGACCTCGGCGAGACGTTCCTCCAGCTCACGGATGAGCGTGAGGTAGCCCTCGGCCTGCTCGGCGGGGGCGAAGGGGTGCAGCTGCCCGAACTCGGGCCAGGTGACCGGCTCCATCTCGGTCGTGGCGTTGAGCTTCATCGTGCAGGAACCCAGCGGGATCATGCCGCGGTCCAGCGCGTAGTCACGGTCCGCGAGGCGGCGCAGGTAGCGCAGCATCGCGGTCTCGGACCGGTGCTCGTGGAAGACCGGGTGGGTCAGGTACTCGTCACCGCGCAGCGCCTCCTGCGACAGCGCGTCCTCGACCTCGGCGTCCAGCGCCTCGATGTCCCCCTCGACGCCGAACGCGCTCCACACGGCGCCCAGCTGGGCCCGCGCGGTGGTCTCGTCGCAGGCGACGGAGACGTGGTCGGCATCGACGAGGCGCAGGTTGACGCCGTTCTCACGGGCGGCGGCGACGACCTCGGCGGCCCGACCGGGAACCCGCGCGGTGACCGTGTCGAAGAAGGATCCGTGCACGACCTCCACACCGCCCGCGGTGAGCCCCGCGGCGAGGATCGTGGCGTACCGGTGCACGCGCCGGGCGATGCTCCTCAGGCCTTCGGGGCCGTGGTAAACGGCGTACATGCCGGCCATCACGGCCAGCAGCACCTGCGCGGTGCAGATGTTGCTGGTCGCCTTCTCGCGCCGGATGTGCTGCTCACGCGTCTGGAGCGCGAGCCGGTAGGCCCTGTTCCCGTCCGCGTCCACGGACACTCCGACCAGCCGCCCGGGCAGGCTGCGGGCGAACTTCTCGTGTACGGCCATGTAGCCGGCGTGCGGACCGCCGAAGCCCATCGGAACACCGAAGCGCTGGGTGGTGCCCACCGCGATGTCCGCGCCCAGCTCACCGGGAGAGGTCAGCAGCGTCAGCGCCAGCAGATCGGCGGCGACGGTGACGAGCGCGCCGAGCTCATGGGCCTGGTCGATGACGGCCTTGATGTCCCGTACGGCACCGGAGGCGCCGGGGTACTGGAGGAGCACGCCGTTGATCTCGCGGGAGGAGATCTCGGCCGGGATGCCCTCGCTGAGGTCGGCGACGACGACCTCGACACCGGTCGGCTCGGCGCGGGTCTCGATCACGGCGATGGTCTGCGGCAGGACGTCCGCGTCGACCAGGAAGAGGCCCTTCTTGTTCTTGCCCATGCGCCGGGACAGGGCCATGGCCTCGGCCGCGGCGGTCCCCTCGTCGAGCAGGGAGGCGCCGGAGGTGGGCAGCCCGGTGAGGTCGGCGACCGTGGTCTGGAAGTTCAGCAGCGCTTCGAGCCGCCCCTGGGAGATCTCGGGCTGGTACGGCGTGTAGGCGGTGTACCAGGCGGGATTCTCCATCACGTTCCGCAGGATCACCGGCGGGGTGAAGGTCCCGTAGTAACCGAGTCCGATCATGGAATCGAGGACCTGGTTACGGTCGGCCAGCGACCGCAGCTCGGCCAGCACCTCGGCCTCGGTACGCGCACCCGGCAGATCGAGGGAGTCGGCGTTCTTGATCACGTCCGGCACCGCGGCGGCGGTGAGCTCGTCGAGCGATCCGTACCCGACCTGGGCCAGCATCTTGGCCCGAGCCTCATGGTCAGGGCCGATATGACGCTGCTCGAAGGGAATCCCCTGCTCGAGCTCTGCGAGCGGAATGCGGTGGGCGGTCATTGCGGAGGCCTCCTGGTCTGACGCGACCTGCGAGGGGTACCACGGCGCGGGTACCCGGACGGCCTCCCCCTCTGTCATCTCAACCTGAGAGCTTCACCGGGGCCCGAGGGCACCCGGCTTTCACCGTCGGTGAGAGCGGAAGCCGTCGACACCCGCCCTGCTTTCCAGAGTGACCTCGTCCGTGCGGTACGTGGGCCTGAGAGATTCCGGGGAGGATTTGCTCCTTCGGCGCCTCCGATGATGTCTGGAGGACTCTCCCGCACGGGGTCAGCAGCCGCTGCCAGGGTACCAGCGAGGTCAACGACCGGGCGTTCGAGTGGCCGCTTCACCCAATGTGCTCTTTCGTAGTGCTTACGGATGAGTTGCGACCAAGTGGAGGGCCCGTGCAGACCGACATCGATCCGCGCAACCTGATCGGCCGCAAGGCGTTCGACCGAGACGGCACGAAGATCGGCACGATCGACGAGGTCTATCTCGACGACGCGACCGGCGTACCGGAGTGGGCAGCCATACGCACCGGCCTGTTCAGCAGGGACGCCTTCGTGCCCCTGGAACCCAGCGAGCTGATCGAGGGCACCCTGCACGTCCCCTTCGAACGCGCCCTGATCAAGGACGCCCCCGACTTCGGCGTGGGCCGCCACCTCTCCCCCGAACAGGAACTGCAGCTCTACCACCACTACGGCCTGGACATCACCCCACCTCCCTCCCCGGACCACGACTTCGGCAACTTGGCCGGCACAGAAGACGCCGACACGTAAACCTCCCCCTGTGGGCTGAGGTGCCCGGCCTCCGCTCACGCCCCGACCCCGTCCACCGGCACATCGGGTCTGACCGGCACCAAGGGCAACGGCTCCGCGACCGAGAGCGCCGGATCGTCCACCCGAAAGGTCCGCACCCTTCCCGGCTCGGACTGCGGCGTCTCGAACCGCACGGTCACCCGCCCCAGCCCACTGCCCTGCACCCACCCATGCCCGAACTCGGCGTGCCGCACGTCATGCCCCGCGGCCCACCGCCGCTCGGCGGCACCGACGACCTCCCCCGCCGAGCCCGCGGCCTCACCGGCCGCATCCCCGTCCTCCGCACCCGTCTCCGCGGCCAGCTCACCCGCGGCCTGCGCGAACAAGTCCTCCTGCGTGAAGTCGGCCAGCCCACTCACCCCCACCCCCAGCAGCCGCACACCCCCCGTCGTGTCCACCGACTCCAGCAACCGGGCAGCCGCCTCCCGCACCACCGAAGGATCATCCGTGGGCCCCCGCAAGGTCTCGGACCGCGTCAGGGTCGAGAAGTCGTACCGCCGCACCTTCAACACGATCGTCCGCCCGGACAGCCCGGCGCCCCGCAACCGCCGCACACACCGGTCGGCCAGCCGCTGCACCTCGAGCCCCACCCGCACCCGGTCGTGGATGTCGACGTCGTACGTGTCCTCCACGGACACCGACTTCGTCTCACGCTCGGCCACCACGGGCCGCTCGTCACGAGCCATTGCCATCGCGTACAGCGCATGCCCATGCGCCTTCCCGAGGAGCCGTACGAGCTCGTCCTCTCCCGCCTCGGCCAGCTCGTCGACCGTATGGATCCCGGCCCGCCGCAGATGATCACCCGTGGCCGGCCCCACCCCCGGCAGGGTCCGCACCGACATCGGCCCCAACAGCGCCCGCTCGGTCCCCGGCTCGATCAGCACCAGCCCGTCCGGCTTGGCCTGCTCCGACGCGATCTTCGCCAGCATCTTGGACGCCGCGAGCCCCACCGACCCCGTCAGCCCCGTGACCGCCCGTATGTCGGCGCGCAGCTTCACCCCCGCCAGCCGCGCCGACTCCGCGTCCCAGGCCGCGCCCCCGGCCTCCAGATCCACGAAGGCCTCATCGAGGCTGAGTGGCTCCACGAGCGGCGACAGGGCGCCCAGCAGGCCCATGACCTGCTCGCTGATCGACCGGTAGAACCCGAAGCGCGGCACCAGATACGCGGCGTTCGGCGCGAGCCGACGCGCCTGCGCCATGGGCATCGCCGAGTTCACGCCGAAGACCCGGGCCTCGTACGACGCCGTCGCCACCACGCCACGCGGCCCGAGCCCACCGACGATCACGGCCTTCCCGCGCAGGCTCGGCTTGGACGCCTGCTCCGCCGAGGCGAAGAAGGCATCCATGTCGAGGTGCAGGATGGTCGGCGCGCTTCTCACATGTCCGATGCTGCCCTACGCCACTGACAATGCCCCCGGAGCACGACGTGCTGCTCAGACCGCCCGGTTCCGCCGCCGCGCCAGCTCGTCCGCCGGATTGGGACCGACGAGCGTCTCGCCGGTGTCGATCCGCTCCCCGTGCAGCTGTGACAGCGCGCTCTCGACGTCCCGCCAGACCACACCCACCGCGATCCCGAAGATGCCCTGACCACCCTGGAGCAGCGCGTGCACCTCGTCGGGCGAGGTGCACTCGTAGACCGTGGCACCGTCGCTCATGAGCGTCATCCGCTCCAGATCACGAAAGCCCCGCTCCCGCAGATGCTGCACGGCGGTACGGATGTTCTGCAGCGACACCCCGGTGTCCAGGAACCGCTTGACGATCTTCAGGACGACGACGTCCCGAAAGCTGTACAGGCGCTGCGTCCCCGACCCGTAGGCGGGCCGCACACTCGGCTCGACGAGCCCGGTGCGCGCCCAGTAGTCCAGTTGCCGATAGGTGATGCCGGCGGCCGCACAGGCCGTCGGCCCGCGGTAACCGATCTGCTCCGACGCCATCGACGTCGCCCCTCCGCTGCTCGGCACGGCCGCCGGTCGCTGCGGAGCGTGGTCGGCCGCGCTGCCGTGAAGCGGGTACGGACCGCTCTCCCCGAGACTGCGTCCGGGGGCACCCCCAGCCGTACCGTCGCCGCTGCTTCTCACGCCGACCTCCGTCCTTGACCTGCCTTCTCGACGGTAGGCAGTCACCAGGGGTGCGTCAACGATCGCCACACTCGGCACGCCGAGTGATAATCACCCTAGGAGTGGTTTCCCGTACCCCACCGCGGGGAAAGGCTAGCCGAATGCACTGGGGTCGGGCCGTAGGACGCTCTCACTCGCCGCTGGCAATTGCCGAGGCCCGAGCCGCGAGCCGCCCCTGACCGCCCGTCGCGAACCGCTGGTCGGCCGGGCCGCAGCGGCGGCTCACTGGCTGCTGGTGCCGAAGTCCTCGGGCGAGATCTGGTCGAGGAACTCGCGGAACTTCTCCACCTCGTCCTCCTGCTCGTCGGGGATGGCGATGCCGGCGTCGTCGAGCACCCCGTCGCTGCCGTAGATCGGCGTTCCGGTGCGCAGGGCCAGCGCTATGGCATCGGACGGGCGGGCGCTCACCTCGACCCCGCTGGCGAAGACCAGCTCCGCGTAGAAGACGCCTTCACGCAGGTCGGTGATGCGCACTTCGGTGAGCTCCTGGCCGACGGCCTCCAGCACGTCCTTGAACAGGTCGTGGGTCAGCGGTCGAGCGGGGGCCATGCCCTGCTGGGCGAAGGCGATGGCCGTCGCCTCCCCCGGCCCGATCCAGATGGGGAGGTAGCGGTCGCCTCCCACTTCGCGCAGGAGCACGATCGGTTGGTTGGAGGGCATTTCGACCCGGACACCTACGACATCGAGCTCGTTCACACAGCAACCCTAGGCCGTGCCCGGGATGTTTGGGTAGTCGGGCAGGAAACGGGCGGCCGATCCGGCCCTCCGTACCCCTCCGGCTCAGGGCAGCCGCACGCCGAGCGCGGTCTGCACGAGTGCCGCGTGCAGCCTCACCGTGAGCCCCGCCAGCTCCTTCGTACGGGCCTCGGCCAGCGCCCTGGTCTGCGGGTTGCGGTGGCGTCTGAGCGGCGCCACGACCTGGTCCACGAGCCCGGCCTCACGGTCCGCGGCGGCCTTCATGACCCGCAGATGCCGCGGCTCGATCCCGAACCGCCCCAGCTCGGTGACGAGGGCGGCCACGGTGACCGCCTCGGCGTCGTACACCCCGTCCGGCAGCGGCGCGATCAGCCCGTACGACTCCCACTCCTCGAGCTCGCGCTCACCGATCTCCGCGGCGGCCATCAGCTCGCTCCGCCCGATCCGAGCGGCCGTGGGAGCCTCGGAGAGCTCCGGCCCGCCCTCGCCGTCCCGCTGGCGGCCCACGGTCGGCAGGGCTACGGCCTCACCGCGCTCCATGGCGTCCAGGTGCTCCCGGATCACCTTCAGGGGCAGATAGTGGTCCCGCTGCATCCTCAGCACATGGCCGAGCCGCTCGACGTCGTCCACGCTGAACTTGCGGTACCCCGACGGGGTCCGCCGCGGCTCGACAAGGCCCTCGGACTCCAGGAAGCGGATCTTGGAGATGGTGACTTCGGGGAACTCGTCGCGCAGGACGTTCAACACCGTGCCGATGCTCATCAGCCCGTTGTCCGTGGCGGCGGCGCCGTGTCCGGCACCGCCGCTCGGTGTATGAAGCATGGACCTTCTCCGGGGGAGGGTCAGTAGCCTCGCTGGCTCGCGTAGAAGACCAGCCGGTACTTTCCGATCTGCACCTCGTCACCGTTCGACAGGGCGACCTGGTCGATCCGCTCGCGGTTGACGTACGTGCCGTTCAGGCTGCCCACGTCAGCCACCGTGAACGAGCCGTCCGGGCTCCGGCGGAACTCCACGTGCCGACGCGAGACGGTGACGTCGTCCAGGAAGATGTCGCTCTGCGGATGACGACCTGCGGTTGTCAGGTCGCTGTCCAGCAGGAAGCGGCTGCCCGAGTTCGGCCCACGGCGCACCACCAGGAGCGCGGAGCCGAGCGGCAGCGCCTCGACGGCCGCCTGCGCCTCGGGGGACAGCGCCGGAATCGGCGTCTGCCCGGTGGCCTCGGCCTCGTAGGCCTCGAGACCGGAGATGGAGATCGTGGACGTGGTCTCGGACGGACGCTCGGGCACGGCGCCCGCCCGCAGCGGAGCACCGCAGTTGGAACAGAAGCGACTGTTCTCCGCGTTGCGGTTACCGCACCTCGTGCACACCAGGGCCGACATGGACGGATCCTCCTGCCGCGGCTGCCCCGCCGGGGCATTGGACGCGTACGGGTCGGCGGAAAACCCTCCACCCGTACTTGAGGTTGACGGTTGGCCGAAACCTATGCCTGCGGACTGGGCAGGGTCAACAGACGGCGCGCCCTGACCTCCGGAAATGTCACCGCCCGGACCACCGACCTGGTCCCGGAACAACGGCCGCTGGCCCTCTGCGTCAGGCTGCGCGCGGTGCCGGGCAGTGGCATTTTCGTTGCCCTGCCGCGCGCTCTTGCCGAACAACTTCGCAAACAACTTCACGGGCGATTCCCCTTGACTGAAACAGACCCGCCCGTGGGGCAGGACGAACCCTGACTGCACACTTCGGCCGACCCGGACATCCTCACAACGTCCGTATCCACCAGACAGTTTCCACCACGCACCACCCATTCGGTGCGCCGACCCCCCGCAACCTCATGCCCTCGCCGGACGTCCCCCATGCACCGCCGATTCACCGCGAGGACGACCGAGCGTAGTCAGGCCGCTGCGCGGCTCGCAAGGCGTCCACAACGATCTTGTCCGACCGCTCGACAGTCACGGTGGCCTGCTCCTTCTCGAGAGTCTGCACCACGCCTCCAGGGATGTTGAGCGCCGGTTCGAGATCCTGCGGCTTGCCGATGACCTTGAAACGATAGGGCGCGTTGATCTTGTTCCCGTCGACGCTCACGGAGTTCTCCGAATCCGTCAGATAGGTACCCGCCACCACGCGTACCCCGTTCACCTGGATCGCCTCCGCGCCGGCCGCACGCAACTCCTGAATGGCGTCGAGCAGCATGTCCGCCTCGACCGTCCCCTTCGTGTCGTCGATGGTCACCGTGATGCCGGGTCCCTGCGCGGCCACCGTGCCCGCCAGAATGCCGAGTTGCCGCTCCTTCTCGACCGTCTGCCTGCGAGCCTCCTCGGCCTGGTTCGAACTGTTCTCCAGTTCGTCCCGCTGCTTCTCGAGTCCCTGCTTCTCGTCCTCAAGACGCTGAGTACGGTCGTCCAGTTCATCGAGGATGCGGACAAGATCCTCCTGACGCGCGCCGCGCAGGGCGTCATCCCCGTCACTGTTGGACGCGACCTGCACCGCCAGGCCGAAGCCGAGGCCGAACAGCAGCAGGGCGACGATCAGTTGGGCCCGGGTGACCCGCGGCGGCCACAGCCCCTTGGCGAGCCGCTGGCGGCCGGTGAGCTCGGAGCTGGCCTCGGCAGCCGGTTCCGCGGCCTCGGGCGCCTCGGCCGGGACCTCCTCGGGCAGTTCCTTGCGGAGTCTGGTCTCGCGCGTCTCGTCCTGGTTGCTCATCGGCCTCACGCCCGGAACACGTGCCGACGGATCGCCGCGGCGTTCGAGAAGATACGGATGCCGAGAACCACGACGACGCCGGTGGACAGCTGCGCCCCCACGCCCAACTTGTCGCCCAGGAACACAATCAGCGCGGCCACGACCACGTTCGACAGGAACGAGACCACGAAGACCTTGTCGTCGAAGATGCCGTCGAGCATGGCCCGCAGACCACCGAAGACGGCGTCCAGCGCCGCGACGACGGCGATCGGCAGATAAGGCTCGACGACCGCCGGAACCTCAGGCCGGACCAACAGGCCGGCCACGACTCCCACGACGAGGCCCAGTACGGCGATCACGATGTGCCCTTCTCGGTGTTCTCGGTGTTCGGCTGTGCTGTTCGTACGGTCACGCTGGGTGCCGCGGGCAGCCGGAGATCGTCCTCCGTGGAGATGCCGGTCCGGATGCCGAAGTTCTCCTGCAGGGCATGCAGATACAACCCGTCGGCGCTGTCCTGGAACCTGCTGCTCAGCTGCTCCCCGTCCCCCACCGCGAGCACCGTGTACGGCGGCACCAGCGGCTTGTTGTCGACCAGTATGGCGTCACCGGCTGCCCTGATCGCCGACAGCGCCGTCAGCCGCTGCCCGTTGATCGAGATGGCCTCGGCCCCCGACTCCCACAGGCCATTGACCACCCGCTGCATGTCCCGGTCCCGGACCCGACCGGTGTCGGAGAACCCGGTGGTCTCACGCGGGTCCCCGTCGCCGCCCCCGCTGGAGTCCTTGGCGTCGTTGACGACCAGTTTCACGCCGGGGCCGTGCACCTCCACGGCTCCGGCGAGGATGCCCACCAGCTCGGCCTGCTCACCGCCGCTCTCCTTGAGCGCCTCGCGCTGGCGCGCGCTCACGTCGTCACGCAGCTTGTCGACGCTGTCCTCGAGCTCGTCCGCGGCCTCGGTCTCCTGATCGATCCGGTCGATCAGCTCCTCGCGCTCCTTCGCCACGACGGGAGCCGCGACCCGCGCCTGGGCCGCACCGACGGTGACGACCAGAGCCGCGAGCACCAGGCCGGCCGCGAGCCCCAGCTTCGCCCGGAGCGTCTTCGGCAGACCGCCGTCAGCGGCCTTCTTCCGGGCCGCCGCCTCGGCGTAACCGTCATCGAGGCTGTGGTCCATGACGTTGGTGAGCAGCGACATGGAGGCGTCCGGACGCGAGGGGCGCGTGGGAATGCTCCGAACGGGGGGCTGCTGCGGCATGCCGCACATCGTCGCACGTCGCGCGCAGTACCTCCGAATGGCCCCACCGGCGTGCCGGACAGGCCCCCTTGGGGACACTTGTCCGGCACACGCGCGTAGTGCCCGTTTCAGCGACCGGCGCTGTCCACCACCGCCGACCACTCGTCGAGCAGAGCCTGCGCGGAGGCGTCGTCCGGACCCTCCGCCCACAGATGGGTGACCGCCTCGGCAGGATCCGGCAGCACCATCACCCAGCGCCCGTCGGCCTCGACCACGCGTACCCCGTCCGTGGTGTCCACGGACCGGTCTCCGGCCGCTTCCACGACCCGCCGCATGACCAGCCCCTTGACCGCCCACGGAGTCGCCAGATCGCGCTTGAGGACATGCGCCCGCGGAATCCGCGCGTCGATCTGGCTGAGGGTGAGCTGCGTCCGCGCCACCAGACCGATCAGCCGTACGAAGGCCGCCGTGCCGTCGAAGACGCTGCTGAACTCCGGGACGATGAACGCGCCCTTCCCGTCACCACCGAAGATGGTGGTCTCGTCCCGCCCGACCCGGGTCAGGTCGTCGGGCGAGGTCGTCGTCCACTCCACCTGCGTCCCGTGGTACGCCGCCACCTGCTCGGCGATCCTGGTGGTCGTCACCGGCAGCGCCACACGCCCGCTGCGCCGCTCAGCGGCGACCAGGTCGAGCAGAACGAGCAGCGCCCGGTCGTCCTCGACGATCCGCCCCTTCTCGTCGACCAGCGACAGCCGCTCACCGACGGGGTCGAACCGCACGCCGAACGCGGCCCGCGCGGAAGCGACGATCTCCCCGAGCCGCACGAGCCCCGAGCGCCGGGCGTCGGCCGTCTCCGTGGGCCGGGACTCGTCCAGACCGGGATTGATGGTCAGCGAGTCGACGCCGAGCTTTCCGAGCAGGCTCGGCAGGACGAGCCCCGCGCTCCCGTTGGAGGCGTCCACGACGACCTTGAGCCCGGACTCGGCGATCCCGGTCGTGTCCACGTTCCGCAACAGCGAACCCGTGTACGAGTCGAAGACGCTGGCCGGGAAGTGCAGGTCCCCGATCTCACCCGGGAACGCACGCCGGTACTCCTGACGCGCGAAGACCCGGTCCAGCTTGCGCTGACTGCCCTGCGACAGATCGGCACCCCGCCCGTCGAAGAACATGATGTCCACGGAGTCCGGCACACCCGGCGTCGTCCGGATCATGATCCCGCCGGCACTCCCGCGCGCGGTCTGCTGGCGGGCCACGGGCAGGGGGACGTTCTCGAGGTCGCGTACGTCGATGGCGCTCGCCTGCAACGCGGAGATCACCGCCCGCTTGAGCGCTCGCGCACCACGGGAGTGGTCACGGGCCGTGGTGACGGTCGACCCCTTCTTGAGGGTCGTCGCATAGGCACCGGCGAGGCGCACGGCCAACTCCGGTGTGATCTCCACATTCAGGATGCCCGAGACCCCACGGGCGCCGAAGAGATGCGCCTGCCCCCTGGACTCCCAGATCACCGAGGTGTTGACGAACGCACCGGCCTCAATGATCTTGAACGGGTAGACCCGTACATTGCCCTGAATGATCGACTCTTCCCCGATGAGGCACTCGTCGCCGATCACGGCGCCGTCCTCGATCCGGGCCGCGCGCATGATGTCGGTGTTCTTTCCGACGACACAGCCCCGAAGATTGCTGTGCTGCCCCACGTACACGTTGTCGTGCACCACGGCCTTGTGCAGAAAGGCCCCGCTCTTCACGACCACGTTGGAGCCGACGACGGTGTGCTCACGGATTTCGGCGCCGGCCTCGACCTTGGCGTAGTCCCCGATGTAGAGCGGTCCCCGCAGAACTGCGTCGGGATGCACCTCGGCACCCTCCGCCACCCACACGCCCGGGGAGATCTCGAAACCGTCGAGCTCGACGTCGACCTTGCCCTCCAGGACGTCGGCCTGGGCCTTCACATAGCTCTCGTGGGTACCGACGTCCTCCCAGTAGCCCTCGGCGACGTACCCATAGATCGGCTTGCCCTCCTTCATCAGCTGAGGGAAGACATCGCCGGACCAGTCGACGGGCACATCGGCCTCGACATAGTCGAAGACCTCGGGCTCCATGACGTAAATACCGGTGTTCACCGTGTCCGAGAAGACCTGGCCCCAGGTCGGTTTCTCGAGGAAACGCTCGACCTTGCCCTCTTCGTCGACGATGGTGATGCCGAATTCCAGCGGGTTCGGCACGCGCGTCAGACAGACGGTGACGAGCGCGCCCTTCTCCTTGTGGAAACGGATCAGATCGGTGAGGTCGAAGTCGGTCAGCGCATCGCCGGAGATCACCAGGAAGGCATCGTCCTTCAACGCCTCTTCGGCGTTCTTGACGCTTCCGGCGGTACCGAGTGGCTTCTCCTCGTTGGCATAGCTGAGCTCCATTCCGAGCTCTTCGCCGTCGCCGAAGTAGTTCTTGACCAAGGAGGCCAGGAACTGGACAGTTACGACGGTCTCGTTCAGCCCATGCCTTTTGAGCAGCCGCAGAACGTGCTCCATGATCGGCCGGTTGGCCACCGGCAGGAGCGGCTTGGGCATGCTTGAGGTCATGGGGCGAAGGCGTGTGCCTTCACCTCCGGCCATCACGACGGCCTTCATGTCGGAAGCGTCCTCCTCGAAGAGACGACGGTCTAGCCGACTTCACCCGTCCAAATTGTCCCGCACTTTTCGGTTGCGGGCCAACGAGCCGCTGGATCGCATCGAGGGCGGGTTCAATCGGCCATGGCGTCCGCACGGACCAAGCGGCGGACCTGTACCACGTAGAGGACTCCTGCCCACCAATAGAGCGTTGTACCCCATCCGGCGAACGCCCATCCGAAAATAGCAGCGAGTGACGGGAGCCACCCGCTCCCATCGCTGAGCAGGAGCAACGGGAAGGCGTACATCAGGTTGAAAGTAGCCGCCTTCCCCAGGAAGTTCACCTGGGGCGGCGGATAGCCATGACGCCTGAGGATGCCCACCATCACCAGCAGAACCAGCTCTCGGGCAAGAAGTACGGCGGTCAACCAGAGCGGCAGAATCTCGCGCCAGGTCAGTCCGACCAAAGTGGAGAGAATGTAGAGCCGGTCTGCTGCCGGGTCCAGAAGCCGGCCGAGGCTGCTGATCTGGTTCCAACGCCTGGCGAGCTTGCCGTCCAGGTAGTCACTGATCCCGCTCAGCATCAGCACCAGGAGGGCCCAGCCATCGCTCTTCGGCCCGCCGAACTCGGGCCAGAGGATCAGCCACAGAAAGACGGGCACACCAACGAGCCGAGCCATGCTGAGGATGTTGGGGATGGTGAGGACCCTGTCCGTCTGGACACGGGTCTCCTGGACCTCCACCCGGGGGCCTCCTGAGGAAACGTGCGAACGATGCCCCCTGACCCTACCTCAACGCAAAAAAGCTCTGGCCCCTGGGCAGTATGCCCAAGAGCCAGAGCTGTAAAAGGAGTTCGGCGGCGTCCTACTCTCCCACAGGGTCCCCCCTGCAGTACCATCGGCGCTGTAAGGCTTAGCTTCCGGGTTCGGAATGTAACCGGGCGTTT
>NZ_JBSFOK010000090.1:0-13999 GCF_053587635.1 Streptomyces sp. NPDC003635
GGCGGCGCCGCCCGCCGCGGCGGGGCTGCCCGGCTCGGCGCCCAGCAGAGCCTGCGGGACGACGAGCACGGCCTGGACGCCGCCGTAGATGTTGGTCTGGAGGCGGACGTTGATGCCGTGCCGACGGGCCAGCTGGGAGACGACGAACAGGCCGATGCGACCGTCCGCCAGCAGGCTGGCGACGTTGACCTGGTCGGGGTCGGCGAGCAGCGCGTTCATCCGTTCCTGTTCGCCGACGGGCATGCCGAGTCCGCGGTCCTCGACCTCGACGGCGAGCCCCGAGGTGACGAGGTTGGCGCGCAGCAGCACCTGGGTGTGCGGGGCGGAGAACACGGTGGCGTTCTCGACGAGTTCGGCGAGCAGGTGGATGACGTCGGCGACGGCGTGGCCGCGCAGGGTGCCGTCGATGGGCGGCACGAGCTTGACCCGGGAGTACTGCTCGACCTCGGCGATGGCCGAGCGGAGCACCTCGGTCATGGAGACCGGGTTGCTCCACTGCCGACGGGAGACGGCGCCGCCGAGGACGGCGAGGTTCTCGGCGTGGCGGCGGATCCGGGTGGCGAGGTGGTCCACGTGGAACAGGCCTTTGAGCAGGTCGGGGTCCTCGATCTCGTTCTCCAGCTCGTCGAGGATCGAGATCTCGCGGTGCACGAGCGACTGCAGCCGGCGCGCGAGGTTGACGAAGACCTCCAGCTTCTGTTCGCTGCCGGCCTGGCTGGAGAGCTGCGCGGCCTGGACGACGGCGGTGACGGCCCCGTCGTGGGCGCGGGCGAGGTCGGCGGCGAGCAGTTCGAGGTCGTCGGCGTCCTCGGGCGGGCGGCTGCGCGGCTTGCGCCGGGTCGGGGTCTCGCCCCGGCGCAGGGATTCGACGAGGGCCCGCAGGTCGGCCTCGCCGCGGGCGCTGCTGCGGCGCAGGGCGCCGATGCGCTCGCTCAGGGACCGGGCGGTGCGCTCGGCGGCCACGGCGGCGATCACGATGCCGGCGAGGGCGACCGCGACGGCGCCGGCGAGCATGCCCCACAGGGTGAGGCTCGGCCGGGCGCCGGTGGTGCGGACGGTGAACAGCACGGCCGCGCAGGCGGCGAGGGCGACCGCGACCGGCGGGAGCACGGCGAGCCGCAGCAGTTGCGGCCGTATGTGCGTCTCGGGCAGGGCGGGCGTGGGGCGGGCGACCGGCCGACCGTGCCGCCCGCCTTCACGGCGGTCTGCGCGTGCGGCCGGTGCGCGGAGGTGAGACATCGGGGTCCTCGTACTGTCCGTCGGGCGTGCGCCATCGCGTTGTCGGTCGGGAGAGCGGAAGAAGACGGCCCTGCGTCGTCCGACGGGCACTGACAGTAGTCGGCAAGGCATCATGTGCGGTGGGCAGTTGACAAACTCGCACGCGCGGAGTGCGGCTCTGGTATGAGGCTTCACAGAGGAGATCGACAGCGGCAGTCGCATCTCGCCCCCGAACTACAAGATGCCGATCACACCTGGTCGGAAGCCGTCAAAGACGAACGGCGAGGGCCGGGAAGTCGCACGCTTCCCGGCCCTCGCCGTTCACTTTTTCTCGGACCGCCGTCAACCCGCCGAGGCCGCCTTCACCCTCCCGAGGGGTTTGGCCCGACCGTCACCCACCGTGTCGAGGGCGGCCCGCCTCAGCGGTCGCCCGCGAGGTCCAGGTCGGTCCGGGCCTGCGGCCCCTCGTCCCCTCCGGGCTCGGCGGCCTTGCCCGTCGCCGCGGCCTGCCCGGCCTTCTCGGCCGCGGCAGCCAGCACGGAATCCGGGCGGCGCCACGGGGAGGTGAGGGGCACGGAGACGGCTCGCCACCACGGCTGCACGGGCAGCAGTCCGGCGGGCTCGAAGGGCTCGCCGGGCCGGGGGAAGGCGGCCGCCTGGCCGGCCTCGTCGGCGGCGTCCCTGGTCCACTCGCCGGGCTCGGCCCACGCGTGCGTGGCGAGGTTGAAGGTGGCCCAGTGGATGGGCAGCAGCACGCCGTGCGCCTGCCCGCCCTGGAGGTCGAGGTGGGCGCGCATGGCCTCCTCGGGCGTCATGTGGATGTCCGGCCAGAAGTCGCTGTAGGCGCCGAGCTGGATCATCGTGACGTCGAACGGGCCGTGCTCGGCGCCGATGTCCTTGAAGCCCTCGAAGTAGCCGGTGTCCCCGCTGTGGTAGATCCGGTGCTCGGAGCCGGCGACGGACCAGGAGGCCCACAGGGTGTGCTGGGTGTTGCGCAGACCGCGCCCGCAGAAGTGCCGGGCCGGGGTGGCGGTCAGGGTCAGCCCGCCGACCTTGGTCGACTCGTGCCAGTCCAGCTCGCGCAGCCGGTCGGCCGGGACGCCCCAGCGCTCCAGGTGGGCCCCGACGCCGAGCGGTACGGCGAACACCGTGTCGGTGCCGGCCAGCGCCTTGATCGAGGGCAGGTCCAGGTGGTCGTAGTGGTCGTGCGAGATCACGACGACGTCGACCGGGCCGAGCGCGGCCAGCGGCAGCGGCACCGGGTGCAGCCGCTTGGGCCCGGCGAAGGAGAACGGGGAGCAGCGCTCGCCCCACACCGGGTCGAAGAGCACCCGGTGCCCGTCGATCTCCGCGAGCACGCTGGAGTGGCCCATCCAGGTGATCCGCAGTCCGGTCGCGGGCGGGTGCGCGAGGTCGGCGAGCGTGGTGGCGTGCACGGGCACGATGCCGCGCGGGGATCTGCGCGGCCGTTCGTCCTTGGCGAAGAAGACCTTCGCGAACTCCAGCATCGAACCGGAGGGCCGGGTCCGCGCCACTCCCCCGGGGTTCTGGAACACCCCGTCCTTGAAGTGGGGCGATCTGCGGATGCGCTCCAGGCGCTCGCCGGCCGGCTCCGCGCCGAAGGCCGCCGGCTCCAGCGCGCGGAGCACGGAGCTCAGGGAACGGAAACCGGTCACGGTACCTCCAGGTGGAGTCGTCGAGGCATCCCATTATGGTCGCCGCCTGTGACAACGACCCTCGTCGGCCGCTCACCCGAAGATCCGTGGGCCGATTGACAGTGCGGAGACCCCCTCACGATACTGACTGGTAATTCAGTAAGGAGTCCCATGACAGCCCCTCTCCTGTCCCTCGTGTGGACCGACCACGTCACCGGCCGCCAGGGATTTCTCGTGATCGACGGGCTGGTGCGCGGGGTGTGCAGCGGCGGGCTGCGGATGCGCGAGGGCTGCACCCTGGACGAGGTCACCGGCCTCGCCCGGGGCATGTCCATGAAAGAAGCGCTCCACTACGACCCGGCCGGCCGCTACATCCCGCTCGGCGGCGCCAAGGGCGGCATCGACTGCGATCCGCGGGATCCGGGCGCGTACGACCTCCTCGTGCGCTATCTGCGGGCGGTACGGCCGTACGTCGAGACCTGCTGGACCACGGGCGAGGACCTCGGGGTCGGCCAGGACCTCGTGGACCGGGCGGCAGCCGAGGCGGGGCTGCGGTCGTCGATCCAGGCCGTGTACCCCCTGCTCGACGACGAGACCGGCGCCCGGCGACGGCTGGCGGACGCCTTCGCCGTGGAGGTCGACGGCATCGGCCTGGACGAGCTGGTCGGCGGCTGCGGGGTCGCGGAGTCCGTGCTCACGGCCCTGGACCGGGCCGGGATGCCGTACGCGGGCACGCGCGTGGCCGTCCAGGGGCTCGGCACCATGGGCGGGGCCACGGCCCGCTTCCTCACGCGCGCGGGGCTGACGGTGGTCGCCGTCGCCGACCTCAAGGGCACCGTCGCCAACCCGGCGGGCCTGGACGTCGAGGCCCTGCTCGCGGCACGGGACTCCTACGGCGTCGTGGACCGCGCCGCGCTGCGCCCCGACGACCGGGAGCTGCCGGGCGAGGCGTGGCTGTCGACGGAGGCGGAGGTGCTGGTGCCCGCGGCCGTGTCGTACGCCGTCGACACGCTCAACCAGGGGCGGATCACCGCCCGCTGGATCGTGGAGGCGGCCAACATGCCGGTCCTGCCGGAGGCCGAGGTCCTGCTGGCCGCTCGGGGCGTCACCGTACTGCCGGACGTCGTGGTCAACTCCGGGACGAACGCCTGGTGGTGGTGGACGCTCTTCGGCGACGTCGGCCCGGACGCGACCGAGGCCTTCGCCCGCACCCGCCGCGCGATGCGCGCCCTGACCGACCGCGTGCTGACCCGCGCGGAGAGCACCGCAACGACCCCGCGCGCGGCGGCCCACGCCCTCGCCGCGGACCTGCTGCCGGTGATCGTGGAGCGGTACGGCAGGTATCGGTGAGAGCACCCGCCACCCGCCGGGAGCGCTCGGGTCCCAGGCGTTAGGGTGAGCCGCGTGGCGAGGGTGCGGTTGAGCGTGGCGGAGCGGCGTGAGGAGTTGCTGCGGGCCGCCATCGAGCAGATCGAGGCGCGGGGCGTGGCGGCGGTCAGGATCGCCGACGTGGCCTCGGCGCTCGGCGTGAGCAACGCCCTGGTGCTCTACCACTTCTCCACCAAGGAGAAGCTGGTCGCCGCCGCCTTCGCGTACGCCGCCGAGGACGACCTCGCCCATCTGCGCAAGCTCCTCGGCCGCCGTACGACCGCGCTGCGCCGCCTGCGCGCGGCCGTGCGCTGGTACGCTCCCACCGGCCAGGCCAAGGGCTGGCGGCTGTGGATCGAGGGGTGGGCGGCGGCGCTGCGCGAACCGGCGCTGCGCGAGGTCACCCAGGCTCTGGACAAGGAGTGGAAGGCCGCTCTCGCCGAGGTCATCGCCGAAGGGGTGACCGCGGGCGAGTTCCACTGCCCCGACCCGCCGGGCGCCGCGCTGCGTCTGACGGCCCTGCTGGACGGGCTCGCCGTCCAGCTGACGTCCTACCAGGGCGCGCTCTCCCGCGCGCGGGCACAGGAGTGGGCCGACGAGGCGCTCGCCCGCGAACTGGGCGTGGAGCGGGAGGCGTTGACCGCGGCGGCGCGGTGAGCCGGCCCGGTCAGTCCAGCTCGTACACCGCCGTGACCCGGACCTCGTCCTGGATCTCCCCCGGCGCGACCGGCACTCCCGCCCCGCCCGCGACGACGTCCGCCGGCAGCGGTACCGGGGAGGGGCCGCCCGACGCGCTCTCGGTGAGGGAGACCAGTCGGCCGAGCCGCCGCCCGCTCAGCTCGGCGTACTGGAGCGCCTTCGCGTGCGCGTCCGTGTGCGCGGCGCCACGCGCGCGTGCCCGCAGTTCGGTGCGGTCGGCCACGTCGAAGACGACCCCGTGGATCCGGCCGGCGTCGCCCGTGGCATCCGTGACGGCCTGAAGGACCTCGCCGGTCCGTTCGACCTTGCGGATCTTGAGCGAGAACATCTGCGTGGCCTGATAGCCGGTCAGGGTGGACTTGCCCTCCTGGTGGTCGTACACGGGCATCAGGGTCAGCCCTTCGGTACGGACGTCCTGATCGCCCACGCCCCGCTCCCGCGCCGCGTTCAGCAGCGACTTGGCGGCCTTGCTCTGGGCCTCCAGCGCGGCCTGGGAGGTCTTGCCGACGGCTTCCACCCCGACGCTGACGGTCGCCAGATCGGGCGCGGCGGTCGCGGACCCGACACCGGTCACGGTGACGGTCGCCAGGTCCGGCGCGCCGCGCACGACCGGGGCGGCGAAGGCCGCAGTGGTGGTGGTCAGGGCGGTCGCCGGTGCGGCGGCGAGGAACGGCAGGCCGAGGGCGAGCAGGGCGACGGCGAGGGTGGCGGTGGTGCGGGGCAGCGGTGCGGACATGCGGGGCCGGCCTTCCGGACGTCGGGGCGCTTCGCGCCCATCCCAGCACCGGGGCCCGCACGCGCGCGTGCACCACTCCCCCGCCGTCACCTCACTGGTCGAGCCCCCGGCGCGCCGAGGCCGGCGCTCAGAGCGCCACCTCGTCCCACGCCCTGGCCGAGCCCCCGCGCGCAGGCGTCACGATCCGCGTAGTGATCGACCCCCGGCGCGCCTGGAGCCACCCTCGGAGCACCACCCCGACCCACGCCCTGGCCGAGCCCCCGCGCGCAGGTGCCGTGCTCAGACCGCCGCCTCGATCCGCATCCTGATGTCGCCCGGCGACAGGGCGCCCTTGGCCGTCACATGGTCGCCCGAGGACTCCCCGCGCAGGCGGCGTCCGATCCACGGCACCAGGTACTCGCGCGCCCACTGCACATCGTCGCGCCGGACCTCCAGGGTGCCGCGGGGCGGCAGCGGGGGCCACGGCTGGTCCGGGTCGGCCGGCACCTCGAGGCCGAGCACCTGGCCCGCGCGCAGCGCCACGCGCGTGTGCCCCTCCGGCGAGAGGTGCAGCCGGTCGCCGTCCCAGGCGCGCCGGTCCTGCACGGTCTTCAGGGACCACAGGTCGAGCACCGGGCAGCCGTACCGGTCGGCGATGGCCCGCACATGCAGGTTGTACGTCGCGATCTTGCCGCGCAGATGCTTCAGCACGGGCACGCCACGGGTGTCGAAGCCGGTGGTCACCATGACCGTGCCGACCGCTTCGGTGAGCCGGGCGATAGCCCGCTCGAAACGCTCGGCGACCTCGTCGGGGTCGGTGCCGGGCCGGATGATGTCGTTGCCGCCTGCGCAGAACGAGACCAGGTCCGGGGCGAGTTCCATGGCCCGCGGGAGCTGGTCCGCCACGATCTGGTCCAGCAGTTTGCCGCGCACCGCCAGGTTCGTGTAGCTGAAGTCGCCCTCGGGCCGGCGGTCCGCGAGCAGCACCGCGAACCGGTCGGCCCAGCCGACGAACGCCCCGTCGGGGCCAGGGTCGCCGACGCCCTCGGTGAAGCTGTCCCCCACCGCCACGTACGACCCGATCACCGCTCTTTTGTCACTCTGCGAATCGTCTGCCACATCGGGTCATGATTCACCTTCGAATGTGACCTACGCGACCGTAGGCAGGGGTTGACGGACGGTGAGATAAGCCACTCTTCAAGCCTTCGCCAACTCCGGAATAGACACCGGATCACGGCTGTTGGGGCCTCGACCACCCTGCCCGGCACACCACACCGAAGGCCGGACCCGGGGATCGGGGGTCCGGCCTTCGGCGGCGTGTCAGGCAGGTGGTTCCGAGTGGAGCGTCCGTCAGAGGGAGACGCCCTGGGCGCGGAGGTAGGCGACCGGGTCGACGTCCGAGCCGTAGTCCGGCGTGGTGCGGATCTCGAAGTGCAGGTGCGGTCCGGTCGAGTTGCCGGTCGAGCCGGAGAGGCCGACCTGCTGGCCCGCCGTCACCGACTGACCGCTGGAGACGGACAGCGAGGACAGGTGGGCGTACTGGGCGTAGTGGCCATCGGCGAGCTGGATGACGACCTGGTTGCCGTACGCGCCGGCCCAGCCGGCCGAGACGACGGTGCCCGCGCCCACGGCCTTCAGCGAGGTGCCGGTCGGGACGACGAAGTCGACACCGGTGTGGTAACCGCTGGACCACATGCTGCCCGCGACCTTGTAGGCGGTGCCGACACCGGCGCCGGAGACCGGAGCGGTGAAGCCGCTGGCCGAGGACTGGGCGGCCTGCGTGGTCGTGGTCGCCTGGGCCTCGGAGGACTGCGAGGCCTCCGCGGACTGCGACGACTTGGCGGAGTCCGAGGAGGACGTGGCCGAGGACGGGGTGGAGGACTTCGCGGCCGGCTTCTCGGCGGTGGCCGTCGAGGCGGCCTTCTTGCCGATCGACAGCTTCAGACCCGGGTGGATCAGCGACGGGTCGGCACCGACGGCGGCACGGTTGTCCTGGTAGAGCTTCTCCCAGCCACCGCTGACATCCTGCTCGTCGGCGATCTTCGAGAGATAGTCCCCGGACCGCACCGTGTACGTCTTCGCACCGGTCGTCTTCTTCGCGGCGGCCTTCTTCTCGGCCGCCTTCTTGTCCGCAGCCTTCTTGTCTGCCGCCTGAACCGACTGAACGGCCTTTTCCGAAACGGACTGCGACGGGGCCGCGTGGGCGCCGGTGGCTCCCAGAAGCGGGAGGGCGAGCGCGGCGCCACCGGTTCCGGCGACGGCGATCGTGCGGGTGAAGCGCAGGGTCTTGGGACGGCGGTGCTTACCCTTCGCGGGCATGGCGAATTCCTCTCCGGCGCCTGCGAGGTGAGCTGTCGGGTGCGGACTGGAGATGTCCGGCCGCGCGCTGGGCACGACTTGACCCCGAGCCTGTTCCGGAGACCGGACCAGGCGGTGGTGCCTGTGGGTCCCCCGCTCCTGCCGTGCACGGGTGAGTGTGCGGATTCCGAGCGGCGGCAGGATTCGGCGTCCGCTCGGATGGGTGGGAACGTAAGCGACCAAGACGCAAAGGGACAAGCAGAAGGTTCCACCCGAACCCATCCCTCTTGATCCCTTGTGGGAATTCGCCGTCACTTTCCGTTCATTAGGAGGTGCCCGTTTCCCGCAAATGCCCTTGAAAAACGCTTGAATTACGTGGACATGACGGGCGACGCACCGTCACGGATATGACCCTGCTCACGTGACGTTGCTCCAGAGTCCTTTACTCCAGAGCGAGTTGGAATGAAGGCTGCAATTCGGACAGAAGGACCAGAAGCGGCGCAGCCGGAGAAGTGACGCATCACGACTGTTAGACAAATCGGCGATGAATGGGCAGGGTTTCAGCGCTGTTCGCCCGTTTTGCCGTATTCAATGGTCGGCCATGGTCCATGTCGTATCGTCGGACCGTGCCCGCGGACGAGCAGAGTCGGCGGCATCCGGTGGGAGGAGCCCAAGTGACGCAGCAGGTCCCGTCGACCGAGCCCGAGCTGGCCGGAGTGCGCAACTTCCGCGATGTCGGCGGACTGCCGACGGTGGACGGCCGCCGGGTGCGCCACGGCGTGCTGTTCCGCAGCGGTCATCTCGCGCACGCGACCGACGAGGACGCGGCGTTCCTCGGCTCCCTCGGCCTGCACACGATCTTCGACTTCCGCAACACCGCGGACCAGAAGCTGGAGGGCCCCGACGTCGAGCTGGCGGGGGTGCGCAATGTGAACCTGCCGCTGTCCGACCCGGCGGACGGCGCCGAGTTCTGGAAGATGGTCCGCGACGGCGAGATCGAGCAGCTGCGGGAGATCCTGGACGACGGCAAGGCCGCGAACCGGATGATCGAGTCGTACCGCATGATCATCAAGGAGCGCACGGCCGAGCACTCCCAGGTGCTGCACTCCCTCGCCGAGGACAGCGTCCCGGCCCTGATGCACTGCGCGGCGGGCAAGGACCGGGCCGGTCTGTCGATCGCGGTGACCCTGCTGGCACTGGGCGTCGAGCGCGAGGCGATCATCGCCGACTACCTGGAGTCGAACGCCAAGCACCGCCGCTACCGGGTGCAGCGCAACAACAGCCACACCCCCGAGGTCATGGAGCTGCTCAGCCCGCTCTTCGACGCGCGCGCCGAGTACCTGACGGCGGCCTTCGAGACCATCAAGGAGACCTGGGGCGACGTCGACAGCTACCTGGAGCAGGCGCTGCGGATCACCCCCGAGGTCCGGGAGCGCCTCCGGGAGCGCCTGCTCGACTGAGCCGTACGACTACTGCTTCGCCCCCAGCTCGAAGAGCAGGTAGATGAACGCGGCGAAGACGTGCCCCACCGCGATGTAGATGATCAGGCGGACCCACAGGGCGCGCGGGAACTTCTCCTCCATGTCGGTCATGGCGTCTCTCCGGTCGGTGAGGGGGTGGGCCCCAGGCACAACGTGGCCGTGGGGCTCTGCAGCAGGGTGTGGACGAACAGGAGCTCGACCCCGCCTTCGTCCAGGGCGGCGATCCGGTGCGGGGTCAGCGAGTCGAAGTGGGCACTGTCGCCCGGTGCGAGCCGGTGCGTGGTGTCCCCGAGGCGCAGCCGCAGCCGCCCGCTGAGGACGTAGAGCCACTCCTCGCCCGGGTGCACCCGCACGATGTCGCCCTGGGAGCCGAAGGGGACGTGCAGCCGCAGCGCCTGCATTCCGCGACCGGGCGCCCCGGCCTGCCGGTACGTCCAGCCGCCGGCCTCGGTCGGTTCCATGTCGGCGGCGCGCACCACGGCGTCCCGGTCGGCGACCGTCTCGCCGAGCAGCTCCGAGACGGTCGTACCGTAGATACGGGCGAGCGAGAGCAGCATCGGCAGTGAGGGCTGTCGCTGCCCGGTCTCCAGTCGGGAGAGATGGGCGGGCGAGAGCCCGGCGGCACGGGCCGCGGCCTCCAGGGTGAGGGAGGCCTGGCGCCGCAGTGCACGCAGCTGCGGCGCCACCTCGGGCAGGTCGTCGGCCGGCCCGGTCTCGGGAGAGCTCATGCTCTCCATTCAGCCGCAGATTTGCCTCTACGGCAAATTACTTGCCCCAGAGGCAAAGGCCGAGGTCACCTGTTCGCGACGGCCTGCTTCACCAGCGTCTTGCCGAAGTCCCACATCAGCCCGCCACCGCTGTGCGCGTCGTCCATCACCTCGGTGAAGGCGTCCACGAACCGCTCCACCTCCCGTTCGCCGACGATCAGCGGCGGGATCAGCTTGATCACCTCCAGATGATCGCCCGAGACCTGGGTGAGGATCCGGTGCCGCTGGAGCAGCGGAACGACGACCATCTGCGCGAACAGTCCCTTGCGGGCCGTCTGGAGCATGGTCCACCGGCCGCGCAGCCGCAGCGAGGAAGGCCGGCCGAACTCGATGCCGATCATCAGGCCCCGGCCGCGTACGTCGGCGAGCAGCTCGTACTTCTCGACCAGTGCCGCGAGCCGCGACCTCAGCAGCTCGCCCGTGGCGCGGGCGCCCGCGACGATCTGCTCGTTCTCCATGACGGCGAGCACGGCGAGCCCCGCCGCCATGGCCTGTGCGTTGGACCCGAAGCTCGCCGAGTGCACGAGCACCCGGTCCATGGAGGAGTAGACCTTCTTGAAGATCCAGTCCTTGCCGAGGGTGGCGCCGACCGGCACATAGCCGCCGGAGAGCGCCTTGGCCGCGCACACAAGGTCCGGCTCCACGCCGTCCTCGTGCTGGTAGGCCCAGAAGTCCCCGGTGCGGCCGAGCCCGGTCTGCACCTCGTCGGCGATGAGCAGCGCCTTGTGGCGGTGGAGCAGTTCCTGGGCGGCCCGCAGATAGCCGGGCGGGGACTCGTGCACGCCCTTGCCCTGGATCGGCTCGACGATCAGGGCGGCGACGTCGCCCTTCTTCAACTCCCGTGCCAGGGCGTCGAGATCGCCCAGCGGGACGGCGGTGTCGGGCAGCAGCGGGGCGAAGCCGTCCCGGAAGCCGTCCTCGCCGTTGACCGACAGGGAGCCGGTGGTCAGCCCGTGGAAGGCGTGGTCGCAGTAGAGGATCCGCGGCTTTCCGGTCGCCCGCCGGGCGAACTTCAGCGCGGTCTCGACCGCCTCGGTGCCGCTGTTGGAGAAGAAGGCCCGGTCCAGGTGCGGGCTGTGCGCGAGCAGCCGCTCGGCCAGCAGCCCGGGCAGGGGCTGGCAGTCGAAGCGGGTGAGGTCGGCGAGCTGGGCGTCCAGCACGTCGTGCAGCGCCTGCCGGACGACGGGGTGATGGCGGCCGAGGCCCATCACCCCGAACCCGGCGAGCATGTCCAGGTAGTCGGCGCCGTCCGCGTCCCAGAAGTAGGCGCCCTCGGCCCGCTCGTAGACCTTGTCGAAGCCGATGGTGTGCAGCATGCGCGGGAGCTGGTGGTTCAGGTACTTGCCGTGCAGCTCGTAGCGCTCGGCGCCGCGCTCGGCCAGCAGTGCGCCGAGGTCGAACTCCGTGGTCATTCCGCTGTCTCCTTGGCTTGCTCCTGGACGGCCAGGCTCGCGCTGATCCGTCCGGCGACCTCGACGGGCGTGAGGCCGATGTCCGCCAGCACCTCGCCGCGTTTGGCGTGGGCGAGGAACTGCTCAGGGATGCCGAACCGCCGTACGGGCACGTCGACGTCGGCGTCGCCCAGGGCGAGCGCCACGGCGGCGCCCACTCCGGCGGCGCGGCTGTTGTCCTCGACGACGGCGACGAGGCGGTGCCCGGCGGCGAGGCCGGGCAGCGCCGGATCGACGGGCTTGACCCAACGGGGGTCGATCACCGTGCAGTTGATGCCGCGAGCCGCCAGCAGCTCGGCGGCCTGGAGGCAGACGGGGGCCATCACGCCGACGGCGACCAGCAGGACGTCCGGCTCTCCCGTGGAGCGGTGCAGCACGTCGAGGCCGCCGATCCGGTCGACCGCCGGGACCGACGGGCCGACGCACTCCTTCGGGAACCGCACCAGCGTGGGCGCGTCGTCAACGGCGACCGCCTCGCGCAGCTGTGCCCGGAGCTGGTCGGCGTCGCGCGGGGCGGCGATCCGGAGACCGGGGACGACCTGGAGGATCGACATGTCCCACATGCCGTTGTGGGAGGCGCCGTCGACTCCGGTGACCCCGGCCCGGTCCAGGACGAACGTCACCCCGCAGCGGTGCAGGGCGACGTCCATCAGCAGTTGGTCGAAGGCGCGGTTGAGGAAGGTGGCGTAGACGGCGACGACGGGATGGACACCGCCGGTGGCGAGGCCGGCGGCGGACACGGCCGCGTGCTGCTCGGCGATGCCGACGTCCCAGACCCGGTCCGGGAACCGCTCGGCGAACTTGCCGAGCCCCACCGGGTGCAGCATGGCCGCCGTGATCGCCACGACGTCCTCCCGCTCCTCGCCGATCCGCACGATCTCGTCACCGAACACCGAGGTCCAGGAGGGCCCGCCGGAGGGCGTGAGCGGCTCGCAGGTGAGCGGGTCCATGACGCCGACGGTGTGGAAGTGGTCCTCCTCGTGGGCGAGGGCGGGTTCGTAGCCGCGGCCCTTCTCGGTGAGGCAGTGGACGAGGACGGGCCCGTGGAAGCGTTTCGCGCGGCGCAGCGCGGACTCCACGGCGCCGATGTCGTGGCCGTCGATGGGGCCGACGTACTTCAGGCCGAGGTCCTCGAAGAGGCCCTGCGGGGCGAAGGCGTCCTTGAAGCCCTTCTTGGCGCCGTGCAGGGCCTCGTAGACGGTGTGCCCGACGACCGGGGTGCGCAGCAGGACGTCCTTGCCCCAGGCCAGGACCTGCTCGTAGCTGTCGGTGGTGCGCAGGGTGGCGAGGTGGTTGGCGAGCCCGCCGATGGTCGGGGCGTACGAGCGCTCGTTGTCGTTGACGACGATGATCAGCGGCCGGTCCTTGGCGGCCGCGATGTTGTTCAGCGCCTCCCAGGCCATGCCGCCGGTCAGCGCGCCGTCCCCGACGACCGCGACGACATGCCCCTTCTCGCCCAGCACCTGGCGGGCCTTGGCGAGCCCGTCGGCCCAGCCCAGCGCGGTGGAGGCGTGGCTGTTCTCGACGATGTCGTGCTCGGACTCCTCACGCGAGGGATAGCCGGACAGGCCGCCCTTGCCGCGCAGCTTGGAAAAGTCCTGGCGCCCCGTCAAAAGCTTGTGGACATAGCTCTGATGGCCGGTGTCCCAGACGATCCGGTCGACCGGCGACTCGAAGACCCGGTGGAGCGCGACGGAGAGTTCCACCACCCCCAGGTTGGGCCCGAGATGCCCGCCGGTCCTGGCGACCGCGTGCACCAGGAACTCCCTGATCTCGTCGGACAGTTCCCCGAGTTCCGCCTCGGACAGCGCCTTCAGGTCGCGTGGTCCCCGGATGTTCTCCAGCATCGTCACGATCGGGCCCCCTTCGGTCCGTGCTGCTCAACTCACGGTGACGGCCGGCTCCCCCGACTCGACGCCGTCCTGCTCCATCTGTTCGGCGATCTTCATCGCCTCCTCGATGAGGGTCTCCACGATCTTCGACTCGGGGACGGTCTTGATGACCTCGCCCTTCACGAAGATCTGCCCCTTGCCGTTGCCGGAGGCGACCCCCAGATCCGCCTCCCGGGCCTCGCCGGGACCGTTGACCACACACCCCATGACCGCCACCCGCAGCGGCACCTCCATGCCCTCCAGGCCCGCGGTGACCTCGTCGGCCAGCTTGTAGACGTCGACCTGGGCGCGCCCGCAGGAGGGGCACGAGACGATCTCCAGACGCCGTTGCCTGAGCCCCAGGGACTCCAGGATCTGGATGCCGACCTTGACCTCCTCGGCCGGCGGCGCCGACAGGGAGACCCGGATCGTGTCGCCGATGCCCTGGGAGAGCAGCGCGCCGAACGCCACCGCGC
>NZ_JBSFOK010000091.1:0-12901 GCF_053587635.1 Streptomyces sp. NPDC003635
AAGAGGGCCACCTCCACGGCGAACAGACCGGCCTGCGTGAACACCGTCCGATCCAACAACTCACCCTCATCGGCGAGCACTTCACCCAGCGGCTGGGGCAGCAGCCCCTCGAAGGCCTGGCACACCTCGTCCAACGCCCGCGCGAACACCGGGAACTCGGCCGCCAGCTCCACACCCATCCGAGCCCGCTGCGCACCCTGCCCCGTGAACAGCACCGCAACACGGCCATCAGCGACCGCACCAGAGGACTCCACCGAACCCAGCCCTGCCATCAGCTCGGCGTTGTCCCGACCCCACACCACCGCCCGATGCCCCAGCCCAGCCCGACCGGTCGCCAACGACCAGCCCACATCCACCGGATCGAGCGAACCCACCACACCCGCCAACCGCTCCGCCTGCGCCCTCAACGCCTCAGCAGAAGCAGCCGACAACACCCACGGCACCAAACCCCCCACCGACGGAACGGACTCCACCGCCGGTTCCGCGTCCGCCTGCTCCAAGATGACGTGCGCATTCGTCCCGCTGATCCCGAAGCCCGACACCGCTGCCCGTCGTGGCCGCTCCCCCAGTTCCCAGGGCACGTCCTCCCGCAGCACCTCCACCGAGCCGGCAGACCAGTCGACGTGCGGGGTGGGTTCGTCGACGTGCAGGGTGCGGGGCAGGACACCCTCCCGCATCGCCATCACCATCTTGATGACACCCGCGACGCCCGCCGCGTACTGCGTGTGGCCGATGTTCGACTTCACCGAGCCCAACCACAGCGGCGGCACACCCTCCTCCGCGCGCCCCTGGCCGTACGTCTCCAGCAGGGCGTGGGCCTCGATCGGATCGCCCAGAGCGGTGCCGGTGCCGTGTGCCTCGACGGCGTCGACGTCGACCGGGGTCAGCCCGGCGTTGGCCAGGGCGGCGCGGATGACGCGCTGCTGGGCGGGTCCGTTCGGCGCCGTCAGACCGTTCGACGCCCCGTCCTGGTTGACCGCAGAACCCCGTACGACCGCCAGCACCTGGTGCCCGTTCCGGCGCGCGTCCGACAGCCGCTCCAGCAGCACCACGCCCGCGCCCTCGGCCCACCCGGTGCCGTCGGCCGCCGCGGCGAAGGACTTGCACCGACCATCCGCGGCCAACCCCCGCTGACGGCTGAACTCGACGAAGGGGAACGGGTTGGTCAGCACCGCGGAGCCGCCCGCGAGGGCCATCTCGCACTCACCGTTCCGCAGCGCCTGCACGGCCATGTGGAGGGCGACCAGGGACGACGAACAGGCCGTGTCGACCGTGACGGCGGGGCCCTCGAAGCCGAAGGTGTATGCCAGGCGCCCGGACATGACGCTGGAGGTGCTGCCGGTCAGGGCGTAGCCCTCGGCGCCCTCGGGCAGGCGTACGCCGTCGGTGACGTAGCCGGAGTGGCCGCCGCCGACGAAGGTGCCGACGGGCCTGCCGCGCAGCTGTGCCGGGTCGATTCCGGCGCGCTCGAGGAGTTCCCAGGAGGTTTCCAGCAGCAGACGTTGCTGCGGGTCCATGGCCAGGGCCTCGCGGGGGGAGATCCCGAAGAGGTCGGCGTCGAAGTCGGCGGCGTCGTAGAGGAATCCGCCTTCGCGGACGTAGGAGGTGCCCGGCCGGTCCGGGTCGGGGTCGTACAGCGCGTCCAGGTCCCAGCCTCGGTCCGTGGGGAAGGCGGACACGGCGTCCGTGCCGGTCTCCACCAGCCGCCAGAGGTCCTCGGGCGAGCGGACGCCGCCGGGGTAGCGGCAGGCCATGGCGACGATCGCGATGGGCTCACGGGCGGCGGCGAGGAGTTGCCGGTTCTGTTTGCGCAGCCGTTCGGTCTCGGTCAGGGAAGCGCGCAGGGCGGCGACGACCTTGTCGTTCTTGTCGTTTCCCGTCGGGTGGGTCATGGCGCCTCCGTCTTCTCGGGTCTGTCGTCTCAGGAGTCGGAGTCGGCATCCCCGAGGGCCATCCGGACGAGGTCGTCGACCTCCATGTCCGCGATGGCTTCGGTGGTTCCGTCGTCGTCACTGGGTGCGGTCGGTGCGTCCTCCACGGCGCGGGCGAGGCGCAGCAGCGTTTCGGCGAGGCCCGCCTCCCGCAGTCGGTGGAGGGGGATGGCGGCCAGGGCACGGCCGAGTTCGGCGTCCCCGGTCGGGTCGGCCGGGTCGGCGGGTTCCGGGGCGATCTTGTCGAGGATGTGCCTGCTGAGGGCGAGCGGGGTGGGCTGGTCGAAGACCACGGTGGTGGCGAGGCGGACGCCGGTGGCGGCGCCGAGCCGGTTGCGCAGTTCTACGGCGGTGAGTGAGTCGAAGCCCAGGTCCTTGAAGGGTCGGCCCGCATCGACGGCCTGGGGGCCGGTGTGGCCGAGGACCGCGCTCGCGTGGGTGCGGACGAGGTCGAGCAGCCGGTGCTCGCGCTCGGGTGCGCTGAGCCCGGCGAGGGCGGCGGTGAGCGCGGCGGCGGCGTCGGCACCGGCCCGGGCGTCGGCGGCCCGGCCCCGGCCGCCCGCCTTGACCAGCGCGCGGAAGAGCGGCCGGATGTCGGCGGTGCTGCGGGCGCGGGCGCGCATGAGGGGCAGGTCGAGCCGGACCGGTACGGCGAGGGCCGCGTCCAGCCGTCGGGCGGCGTCGAAGAGGGCGAGGCCGGTGTCGCTGTCCATGGGTTTGACCAGGCCGTTCTGGCGGGCCCGGTCGGCAGCCGCCCGGTCGAGGTGGCCGGTCATGGCGCTGGCCCGTTCCCACAGTCCCCAGACGAGGGAGAGCGCGGGCAGTCCCTGGGCGCGCCGCTGATGGGCGAGGGCGTCCAGGAAGCTGTTGGCGGCGGCGTAGTTGGCCTGTCCCGCGCCACCGCCGAGCCCGGCGGCGGAGGAGTAGAGGGCGAACAGAGCGAGGTCGTGGTCCCGGGTGAGCTCGTGCAGGTGGCTCGCCCCCTCGGCCTTGGGACGCCACACGTGGGCCAGCGTCTCCCGCCCGTGGGCGCCGAACACGCCGTCGGCCAGGACACCCGCGGCGTGGACGACACCGGTGAGGCTGCGGCCGTGGAGCACCGCGGCGAGCTGCTCACGGTCGGCCGCGTCGCAGGCGACGATCTCGGGGGCGGCGCCCAGTTCGGTCAGTTCGGCGAGGAGTTCGTCGGCGCCGGGGGCGTCCGGGCCTTGTCGGCTGGTGAGCAGGAGGTTCCGTACGCCGTGCCGGGTGACCAGATGGCGGGCGAGGAGGGCGCCCAGGGTGCCGGTGCCACCGGTGATCAGGACGGTGCCCTCGGGGTCGAGGGCGCGGGGCATGGTGAGCACCACCTTGCCGACGTGCTTCGCCTGGCTGATGAAGCGGAACGCCTCCGGGGCCCGCCGGACGTCCCAGGTGGTCACGGGCAACGGCCGGAGCGTCCCCGCCGCGAAGAGCCGCAGGATCTCGCCGAGCATCTCGCCGATACGGTCGGCTCCGGCGTCGGCCAGGTCGTACGGCGCGTAGGAGACGTCCGCGTGCTCCTGGGCGACTACGGCGGGGTCACGGCGGTCCGTCTTGCCCAGCTCCAGGAAGCGGCCACCGGGCTTCAACAGGTCGAGGGATGCGTCGACGTACTCGTGGGCGAGCGAGTTGAGGATGACGCTCACACCCGCGTCGGCGAAGGCTTCCCGGAAGCCCAGGTCGCGTGAGGAGGCTGTCTGCCCGTCTGTGAGCCCAAGACCGCGCAGCACTCCCCGCTTCCCCGGACTGGCCGTGGCCAGCACGGTCGCGCCGAAGTGCCGGGCGAGCTGGATCGCCGCCATGCCGACACCTCCCGCGCCCGCGTGGACGAGGACGGTGTCGTCCGGCTTGATCGCGGCGAGGTCGACCAGGCCGTAGTAGGCGGTCAGGAACGCGACCGGGACGGACGCGGCCTGCTCGAAGCTCCAGCCCTCGGGTACGGCGGCCAGGACCCGTTCGTCCGTGACGGCGAGGGGGCCGAGGGCGCCGCCCATGAGGCCGAGGACGCGGTCGCCGGGGGCGAACCGGGTGACTCCTGGGCCGACTTCGGTGACGACTCCGGCGCCCTCGCTGCCCATGACGGTCTGGCCGGGCACCATGCCGAGGCCGATCAGCACATCCCGGAAGTTGACTCCGGCGGCTCGGACGAAGACGCGGACCTCTCCGGCGGCGAGCGGCGCGTCCGCCTCCGGGTACGGCAGCAGGGTGAGCCCGTCCAGGGTGCCGGAGGCCGCGGTGTCCAGCCGCCAGGCGGAGTCCGAGGGCGGCACCAGGGAGCCCCCTCGCCCGGGACGCACCAGACGCATGGCCAGCAGAACGCCGTCGCGTACGGCGACCTGGTTCTCGTCGGCTTCCAAGGCGCCGGCGAGCGCGGTGGCGATCAGGTCGAGGGGTGGTTCGTCGGGAACAGGATCCGGGTCGAGGGGCGATGGCCCGGTTTCCGCGTCCAGGTCGAGGGGCGGGCCCCCGGCCCCCGGGTCCAGGTCGAGCAGCAGGAACCGGCCTGGGTTCTCCGACTGCGCCGAGCGGATCAGGCCCCAGGAGGGCGCAGCCGTCAGGTCGGTGAGGTCGCTGTCACGGCCCGTGGAGACGGCACCGCGGGTCACGACCACCAGCCGGGACTCCGCCAGCCGCTCGTCGACCAGCCACTCCTGGGCCAGGGCGAGGACGTCCTCGGTGACCTGCCGTGCCGCGTCGGTGGAGGAGCTGGTCGCGGCGGGGCGCGGCGGTGCCCACAGCACCGCCTCGGGGGCGGGCGCGCCCGCGTCGATCGCCGCCAGCAGATCGGCGAGGGCGGGGTGGACGGCCGCGCCGGGCGGCACCGGTGCCGATCCGCCGAGAACCGCCCAGCGCTCCGCCCGTACGGCGTCCGGGGTGGGCACCGGGATCCACTCCACGACGAACAGCGAGTCGGCGTCCGGCCCGTCGGCGGCGGCGAGTTGATCGGCGCTGACGGTCCGCAGCACCAGCGAGTCCACGGCGGCCACAGGGGCACCGGTCGTGTCGGCGACCTGAACACACAGCGCGTCGTCACCGGCCGAGGCGATCCGCACCCGCAGCCTCTCCGCACCGCCCGCGAACAGGGTGACCCCGGTCCAGGCGAACGGCATACGCAGGGCGCCCTGCTCGCCGCCGAAGGAGCCGAAGCCGATGGCTTGCAGCGCGGCGTCGAGGAGTGCCGGATGGAGCCCGAACCGGTCCGCATCACCCTTCTGGCCCTCAGGCAGCGCCACCTCGGCTAAGACCTCCTCACCACGCCGCCAGACAGCACGCAGCCCCTGGAACACGGGCCCGTAGCCGTAACCCGCGGCAGCGGCCGTCGGATAGAACTCCGCCAGGTCCAACTCCTGCGCGCCGGGCGGCGGCCAGGAGGTGAGGTCATGCGCAGGGGGCACGTCGTCGACGCTCAGGAGCCCCTCCGCGTGCCGCAGCCAAGGGTGGTCGTGCTCGGCACCCTCCGGGCGCGAGTAGACGGCCAGTTCACGCACCCCGTGCTCGTCCGGCGTGCCGACGACGACCTGGACGAGCACCCCCGAGTCCGCCGGTATGGCGAGCGGTGCCTGAAGGGTGAGTTCGGCGAGGTGTCCGCAGCCGACCTCGTCTCCGGCGCGGACGGCGAGTTCGACGAATCCCGTCCCGGGAAACAGCACCGTGCCGGCCACGCTGTGGTCGGCGAGCCAGGGGTGGGTGCGGGTGGAGAGCCTGCCGGTCAGCATGACCCCGCCGTCGGCGGCGAGGCTCGCGGCGGCGCCGAGCAGGGGGTGGTCGGCCGCGGTGAGACCGGCGCCGCTGACGTCGGCGGTGGCGGTGCCCGACTCCAGCCAGTAGCGGCGGTGTTGGAAGGCGTACGTCGGCAGGTCCACGCGGGTGACGGATCGTCCCGCGTAGACGGCGGACCAGTCGATGTCGGTGCCGTGGACCCAGAGTTCGGCCGCGCTCGCGATGAAGCGGGCGCTCTCGTCCTCGTCCCTTCGCAGGGTGCCCACGACGGTGACCGGCTTCTGGCAAGCCTCCGCGATGGCCTGAACGCCCATGGTCAGCACGGGGTGTGCACTAACCTCGATCAGGCGGAAGTGGCTTCTCCCAAGGGCCTCTTGGACGGCCTCGGTGAAGCGGACGGGCTGCCGCAACCCTTCGTACCAGTACGAGGCGTCCATCGTCGCCGTGTCCAACACCCCGCCGGTCACCGTGGAGATCAGCGGGACACGGGACGCCCGCGGCGCCACCGGGGCCAGGATGTCCAGCAGCTTCGCCTTGATGTCCTCGATGTGCGCGGAGTGCGAGGCGTAGTCCACCGGGACCCGGCGCGCCCGCACACCGGCGGCTTCGGCGAGCGCAGCGATCTCGTCCAGTGGCTCGGGGTCACCGGCGACGACTGTCGCCTCCGGGCCGTTGTAGACGGCCACCGCGACGCGATCGCCGTACGGCTCAACCCAGGCCGACGCCTGTTCCGGACCGGTCGCCAGGGACAACATCCCACCACGACCGGCCAGTTCGTCGCGAATGGCCGCCGACCTGAGCGCCACCACCCGCGCCGCGTCCTCCAAGCTCAACGCACCGACCACCGCGGCAGCCGCGATCTCACCCTGCGAATGCCCGATCACAGCGGCCGGTTCGATGCCGAGCGACTCCCAGACCGCAGCCAGCGACACCATCACCGCCCACAGCACCGGCTGAACCACATCCACCCGGCCCATCCACGCGTCATCGTCCCCGCGCAGCACCTCCGTCAACGACCAGTCCACAAAGGACCCGAGCGCCGCCTCACACTCCCCGATCCGCGCCGCGAACACCGGCGAGGACTCAAGGAGCCCCCGCCCCATCCCCAACCACTGCGACCCCTGCCCCGGGAACACGAACACCGGCGCACCGGAACCCGCGGCCGTCCCCGCCACCACATTCCCCGCCACGCCACCGGACGCCAGAGCCTCCAGCCCCGCCGTCAGCTCAGCCGTCTCCCGCCCCCACACCACCGCACGGTGCTCCCACGGTGAGCGGCCCGAAGCCAGCGCCCAGCCGGCGGAGACGGGGTCGGTCTCCGTCAGGGCGGCCACCAGGGAAGCCGCGCGGGCGGTGAGTCCGGCGGCGCTGCGGGCCGAGAGCGGCCACGGCAGCACGGGCGAGGCGGACAGGCCCTCGGGCCCGGAGATCACGACCGGCGCGGGCTCGGGCTCGACGGCCGCCTGCTCCAGGACGACGTGCGCGTTGGTGCCGGAGATGCCGAAGGACGAGACCGCGGCGCGGCGCGGGTGGCCGTTCACGGCCCAGTCCCGCTCCTCGGCCAGCAGCCGTACGCCGCCCGCCGACCAGTCCACGTGGGGGGTGGGTTCATCGACGTGCAGGGTGCGCGGGAGCAGGCCTTCGCGCATCGCCATCACCATCTTGATGACGCCCGCGACACCGGCGGCGGCCTGCGCGTGCCCGATGTTGGACTTGATCGATCCCAGCCACAACGGCCGTTCCGGGTCCCGCTCCTGCCCATAGGTGGCCAGCAGCGCCTGCGCCTCGATCGGGTCACCGAGTGCCGTTCCCGTACCGTGCGCCTCCACGACGTCCACCTCGGCCGCCGCCACCCCGGCGTTCGCGAGCGCCTGCCGTATGACGCGCTGCTGGGACGGGCCGTTGGGGGCGGTCAGACCGTTCGACGCACCGTCCTGATTGACCGCCGATCCGCGGACGACGGCGAGGACCCGGTGGCCCTTGGCGCGGGCGTCCGAGAGGCGTTCCACGAGGAGCATGCCGACGCCCTCCGCCGGGCCGAAACCGTCGGCGTCGGCGGAGAAGGCACGGCAGCGGCCGTCCACCGACAGCCCGCGCTGGCGGCTCATCTCGACGAACCCGGCCGGGGAGCAGACGACGGTCACCCCGCCGGCGAGGGCCAGGTCGCACTCGCCGTTGCGCAGTGACTGGACGGCCATGTGCAGGGCGACCAGGGAGGAGGAGCAGGCCGTGTCGATGGTGACCGCCGGTCCCTCCAGGCCCAGTTGGTAGGCGATCCGGCCGGAGGTGACGCTGAGCATGTTGCCGGTGCCGAGGAAGCCCTCGACGTCGTCGGGGACCGTGGTGAGCCGGGAGAGATACTCGGAGTTGAGGGCTCCGACGAAGACTCCGGTCTGGCTGCGGCGCAGGGCGCCCGGGTCGATGCCGGCTCGCTCGACGGCCTCCCAGGAGACCTCCAGCGCGAGCCGCTGCTGCGGGTCCATGGCCAGGGCCTCGCGCGGGGAGATGCCGAAGAACTCGGCGTCGAAGCCCGCGATGTCGGTCATGAGTCCGGCGCCGCGCATGTAGGTCTTGCCGCGGGTGTCGGGGTCGGCGTCGTACAGGGCGTCCATGTCCCAGCCCCGGTCGTCGGGGAAGGCGCCGACCGCGTCCGCGCCGGACCGGACCAGCCGCCACAGGTCCTCGGGCGAGCCGACTCCGCCGGGGAAGCGGCAGGCCATGCCGACGATGGCGACGGGCTCGTCCGCCGGACCGCCGTGCGCGACGGCGGTGGCCGCCTCGTCCCGTACGCCGGACAGCTCCCCGGCGACGAGCCGGGCCACGGCGGCGGGGGTGGGGTGGTCGAAGGTGAGGGCCGCCGGGAGGCGGAGGCCGGTCGCCGCGTTGACGCGGTTGCGCAGTTCGACGGCGGTGAGCGAGTCGAAGCCGAGGTCCTTGAACGGCCGTTCGGCGTCGACCGCTTCGGGCTCGGCGTGACCGAGCACGGTGGCGACATGGGAACGGACGAGGTCGAGCAGGAAGCGTTCGCGCTCGGCGGGCGGAAGTCCGACGATCCGCGCGGCGAGACCACCGGCGCGGTCCGCGCCGGCCGCCGCCTCGACGGTACGTCGCCGGGTGCCGCCGACGAGGCCACGGAGCAGCGGAGGCACGGGCTTCCCGGCGGCGGCGGCGCGCAGGGCGGCGGTGTCGAGTTCGGCGGCCACGAAGAGGGCACCGTCGCGGGCGGCGGCGGCGTCGAAGAGGGCGATGCCGGTCTCGTCGGTGAGGGGGACGAAGCCGCTGCGGGCGACCCGGTCGATGTCGCCCTCGGCGAGGTGCCCGGTCATGGCGCTGGCCTGCGCCCACAGGCCCCAGGCCAGCGAGGTGGCGGGCAGGCCCTGGGCGCGGCGGTGCTGGGCGAGCGCGTCCAGGAAGGTGTTGGCGGCCGCGTAGTTCGCCTGGCCCGGGGCGCCGAAGACGCCGGAGGCGGAGGAGTACAGGACGAACATGCCGAGATCGGAGTCCCGGGTCAGTTCGTGCAGGTTGACGGCGGCATCGGCCTTCGGCCGCCAGACGGCGGTGAGTTGCTCCGGGGTGAGGGAGGTGACCAGGCCGTCGGCGAGGACACCGGCCGCGTGGACGACACCGGTCAGCCGTCGTCCCTCCAGCAGGGCGGCGAGCTGCTGCCGGTCGGCCGCGTCACAGGCGGCGACCTCGACCTCAGCCCCCAACTCACGCAGCTCTACGCCGAGTTCGGCGGCGCCCGGCGCCTCCGGCCCCTTCCGGCTGGTGAGCAGCAGCCGCCGTACCCCGTACTCCGCGACCAGGTGACGGGCGAGGAGCGAGCCCAGCGTCCCCGTACCGCCGGTGATCAGCACCGTGCCCTCCGGATCGAGGGCGGGCGGCGCCGTGAGGACCACCTTGCCGGTGTGCTTCGCCTGGCTCATGTACCGGAAGGCCTCAGGGCCGCGCCGGACGTCCCAGGTCGTGATCGGCATGTGCCGCAGCACGCCCTGCTCGAACAGGGCCAGCACCTCGGTCAGCATCTCGCCGCACCGCCCGGCTCCGGCCTCCTTCAGGTCGTATGCCCGGTAGGAGACACCGGGATGGTCCTGGGCGACTTGGGCAGGGTCGCGGCGGTCGGTCTTGCCCATCTCCAGGAACCGTCCGCCGGGTGCCAGCAGGTCGAGCGAGGCGTCGACGAATTCCCGGGCGAGGGAGTTGAGGACCACGTCGACCCCCGCGTCGGCGAAGGTCTCCCGGAAGCGCGGATCCCGCGAGGAGGCGATGCGGTCGTCGGACAGACCGAGGCCCCGCAGCACATCCCACTTACCAGGGCTGGCGGTGGCCAGCACGGTCGCGCCGAGGTGCCGCGCGAGCTGGATCGCGGCGATGCCCACACCGCCGGCGCCCGCGTGGACGAGGACGGTGTCACCCGGCCGGACGGCGGCCAGATCGACCAGACCGTAGTACGCGGTCAAGTAGGCCACCGGCACGGAGGCGGCCTGTTCGTACGACCAGTCCTCGGGCACCGGCGCCAGCATCCGGGCGTCGGCCACGGCAAGCGGGCCGAAGCCGCCGTCGACGATGCCGAGGACGCGGTCGCCGGGGGCGAAGCGGGTGACGTCCGCGCCGACCTCGAGCACGACGCCCGCGCACTCGCTGCCCATGACGGTCTGGCCGGGCACCATGCCCAGGCCGATCAGCACGTCCCGGAAGTTCACGCCCGTGGCGCGGACCCCGATCCGGACCTCACCGGGCGCCAGTTCCGCGAGCGCCTGCGGGGCGGGCAGCAGCCGCAGGCCCTCCAGGGTGCCGGAGGCGGCCGTGTCCAGCCGCCAGGCCCGCTCCCCGGCCGGGGGCACCAGCGCACCGCCCGTGTCGGCCCGGGCGAGCCGGGGTGCCAGCACCTCCCCGGCCCGCTCCGCGACCTGCGACTCGTCGGCGGCCAGCGCGGCGGCGACGGTGTCGGTGACCTCGTCGGCGGCCTGCTCGCCGGGGTCGAGGTCGACCAGCAGGAACCGGCCGGGCGCCTCGGTCCCGGCGGTACGGACGAGCCCCCACAGGGCGGCCGCCGACAGATCCGTGATGTCCTCGTCCGCCCGGGTCGCCACCGCGCCCCGGGTGACGACGGCGAGCCGGGAGTCGGCGAGCGCGTCGTCGGCCAGCCACTCCTGGACGAGCCCGAGCAGCGCGGCCGTCGTCACCTCCGGCCCCTCGCCCGAGGACGGCGCACACAGGACCGTGGCGGGGGCGGCGACTCCGGTCTCCAGTACGGCCCGCAGTCCCCCGAGGTCCGGGTAGGAGTCCACAGCCACCCCGGCTGTCTGCGCGGCGGCGGCCAGGCCGAGCGTGTCGTCGCCCACGACGGCCCAGGCGGCGGAGGTGTCGGGTGCAGCCGCCGGGACGGAGGTCCAACGCAGGCTGAACAGGCCGTCGTTGCCCGGGGCGGCCGTCATTAGCTCGGGGCGGATCGACCGCAGTTCCAGGGACCCGACGCGGGCCACGGCCCGGCCTGCCGTGTCGGCGACCTCGATCATCACGGCGTCCGGGCCCACCGGGGCCAACCGGACTCGGGCCGCCGTGGCGCCGGTGGCCGTCAGCGTCACCTCGGACCAGGCGAACGGCAGCCGCACCGCACCGTCGTCCCGTCCGCCGTCCACGCCGAGCCCGATCGCGTGGAGCGCCGAGTCGAGCAGCGCGGGGTGGATACCGAAGCGGGGGGCGTCCGCGTGCTGTTCCTGCGGCAGTTCGAGTTCGGCGTAGACGGCGTCACCGAGCCGCCATGCCGCGCGGAGCCCACGGAAGGCGGGGCCGTAGCCGTAACCGGCGGCTTCGGCGTCGGCGTAGAAGCCGGAGAGGTCGACCGCGTCGGCGCCCTGTGGGGGCCAGACGGTGAACTCGCCGACCGGCATCGGCGTCGCCTCGGGCGAGAGGGCACCTACGGCGTGCGCGGTCCAGGGTGCGTCCGGCTCGTCGCGCCGGGAGTGGATGGTCAGTGCTCGGCGGCCGGAATCGTCGGGGGCCGCGAGAACGACCTGGACCTGCACGGCGCCCTGCTCGGGCAGGATCAGCGGTGCCTGGAGGGTGAGCTCGGCGAGGTTCCCGCAGCCGGCCTCGTCCCCGGCGCGGATGGCGAGTTCGACGAACCCGGTGCCCGGGAAGAGGACCGCCCCGGCGACGGCGTGGTCCGCCAGCCATGGGTGCGCGCGCAGGGAAAGGCGTCCGGTGAGGACAAGGCCTCCGTCAGCGGCGAGGCCGACGGTGGCACCCAGCAGCGGGTGGTCGACGGAACCGAGGCCCAGCTCGGCGGGATCACCGGAGGCGCGGGACGCCTCCAGCCAGAAACGCTCTCGCTGGAAGGCGTACGTCGGCAGATCGACCCGTTTCACGGCACGTCCGGCGAAGACGGCGGACCAGTCGATGTCCGTGCCGTGGACCCAGAGTTCGGCGGCGCTCGCGATGAGGCGGGCGTTCTCGTCCTCGTCGCGGCGAAGAGTTCCGACGACGGTGACGTGCTGGTCGGCGGCCTCCGCGATCGCCTGGACACTCATGGTGAGGACGGGGTGCGCACTGACTTCGACGAACCGCAAGTCGCCTTGACCGACGGCTTCCTGGATCGCGTCCGTGAAGCGGACGGGCTGCCGCAACCCTTCGTACCAGTACGAGGCGTCCATCGTCGCCGTGTCCAACACCCCGCCGGTCACCGTGGAGATCAGCGGGACACGGGACGTTTGCGGCGCCACCGGGGCCAGGATGTCCAGCAGCTTCGCCTTGATGACCTCGATGTGCGCGGAGTGCGAGGCGTAGTCCACCGGGACCCGGCGCGCCCGCACACCGGCGGCTTCGGCGAGCGCAGCGATCTCGTCCAACGCCTCCGGATCGCCCGCCACGACTGTTGCGTCGGGCCCGTTGTAGACGGCCACCGCGACGCGATCGCCGTACGGCTCAACCCAGGCCGACGCCTGCTCCGGACCGGTCGCCAGGGACAACATCCCACCCCGACCGGCCAGTTCATCGCGGATGGCCGCCGACCTGAGCGCCACCACCCGCGCCGCGTCCTCCAAGCTCAACGCACCAACCACCGCCGCAGCCGCGATCTCACCCTGCGAATGCCCGATCACCGCAGCCGGTACAACACCCAGCGACTCCCACACCGCGGCCAGCGACACCATGACCGCCCACAGCACGGGCTGGACGACGTCCACCCGCTGCATCCAGGCGTCGTCCTCGCCCCGCAGCACCTCCGT
>NZ_JBSFOK010000092.1:0-11820 GCF_053587635.1 Streptomyces sp. NPDC003635
AGCGAGTACTTCCTGGGTGCAGCCATGATCGATGCTCCTCTCATGAGAACCATCTGACCCTCTGTCACCACCCGCCGCACCTCGGGGGAACCTCAACCCTCCCACCGCCCGCACGGCTGCCTCCCTTGCGGAGAATCGCAAGCGTCCGACTTTCGCGATAACTCAGTAGCTGTGCGCGTCCGGCTGTGCATAGGTTCGGCCGCATGGTGGACGACTGCTTCGCGCATCCGCGGCTGGCCGCGATCTACGATCCGCTCGACCCTGATCGCAGCGATCTGGACGCATACCTGCAGCTGGCTCAGGAGTTCGGGGCGCAGCGCGTGCTGGACATCGGTTGCGGTACGGGGGTGTTCGCACTTCTTCTGGCCGACCGCGGGATCGAGGTCGTGGGCGTGGATCCCGCAGGGGCGTCCCTCGACGTCGCTCGGGCCAAGCCGGGAAGCGAGCGAGTGCGCTGGGTCTGTGGTGACGGAACAGACCTCCCACCGCTGCGGGTTGACCTCGTGACGATGACGGCGAACGTCGCCCAGGCCATCGCTGACCCGGCGACATGGCACAAGACGCTACGGGGAGCCCGCCAAGCACTGAGGCCCGGCGGACACCTGGTCTTCGAGACGCGCGATCCGGCCAGGCGCGCCTGGGAGGAGTGGACCCGGCAGAAATCGCACGGCTTGACCGACATTGCAGGCGTCGGCGCCGTCGAGACCTGGGTCGAAGTGCTGGAGGTGAACTGGCCGTTGGTTACGTTCCGATCGACGTACAGGTTCGCAGTAGACGGACACGTACTCACCTCGGAATCGACGCTGCGTTTCCGCGAGCGTGAGGAAGTGGAGCGGGACCTGGTCGCGCACGGGTACGCCGTGGACGACATCCGCGAGGCTTCCGATCGTCCCGGGAAGGAGTTCGTCTTCCTGGCGCGACGTACGTGACCTCGCGATGATTGGCTCTGGCCCCTGCGAGGCGAGCTCGCACCAGGCAGGCCTCAGCCGGTCTGCCCGTGGCCGAGTTGGCTCAGGGCCAGGTCGAGCATGTCGGCGAAGAAGTCCGCGGCGGGGGAGTCGATGCAAAGGGGTGGCTTGATCTTGAGGATGTTGAGGTGGTCGCCGGTGGGCTGGACGATGACGCCGAGGTCGAGCATGCGGTCGCACAGTTCGGCGGTTTCTTCGGTGGCGGGCTCCAGGGTAGTGCGGTCCCGGACGAGTTCCAGGCCGAGGTAGAGGCCCGAGCCATGGACTGCGCCGACGATGCCGTATCGGTCGGCCAGTGCTTCGAGGCGGCGTTTCAGATGGCCGCCGACTCGCACCGCGTTGCCCTGGAGATCCTCGTCGCGCAGGGTGTCCAGGACGGTGAGGCCGACGATGCTGGAGACCGGGCTGCCGCCGGTGGAGGAGAAGAAGTAGCCCTGTTCGCGGTAGCGATCGGCGACCTCCTTGGAGGTGATGACGGCACCGAGGGGGTGTCCGTTGCCCATGGCCTTGGCGACGCAGACGATGTCGGGCACGACTCCCTGCTGCTCGAAGCCCCAGAACCAGTGGCCCAGGCGGCCGTAGCCGACTTGGACCTCGTCGGCGACGGCGAGGCCGCCGTGGCGGCGCACCGCCGCGTACACCCCGGCGAGGTAGCCCTCGGGAAGGGCTACGCCGCCGGCATTGCCGTAAAAGGTCTCGCCGATGAACGCCCCGGCCGGGCGGCCCGAAGCGGCCAGTTCGTCGATCACCGCGACGGCCTCGGGCTCGTAGCGTACGGCGTCCCTGCCGCGGTGCCGGCCTCGGTAGCCATTGGGGGAGTCCACGGTGTGCACCCAGCTCGGGCGGGTGGCGAGGGCGTTCGGGTTGTCCTGCAACGAGGTGGAGACCGCGTCGGAGGCGTACGTCCAGCCGTGGTACGCCTCGCGCAGTGCGACGACATCGTGCTGCCCCGACGCCCCGATCGCCAGCCGCAGACCCAGATCCACCGCCTCGGAACCGGAGTTGACCAGGAACACCGTGTCCAGGGGCGCGGGAAGCAGTCCGGCGAGGCGTTCGGTGAACTCCACCACCGAGGAGTAGTGGAACCGCGAGTTGGTGTTGAGTCGCCGCAACTGCCGGGAAACGGCCTGTTCGACCCTGGGGTGGGCGTGGCCCAGCGGTGTGACGTTGTTGACGATGTCCAGGTACGCGCGGCCCTCGGTGGACAGCAGATGATGGCGCCAACCCCGCTCGATACGGGGAGGGTTGGCGTAGTAGTGCCCCTGCACGGTGGCGAACACCGCCTCACGCCGGTCGAGCAGATCGCTGTCGCCGGGACGGTCGGAGGTGGCCGGAAGGCCGAGGAGGGGGCCGGGGTCGGCGGTGAGCGCGAGCCAGCCGGGGGCGTACTCGGGCCGGACCAGGCGCGGTACGTCGGGGCCGTCCGCCGCGCGCAGCATGACATGCACCGTCGTGCCGGAGGCGAGGTGGGCGATCTCCTCGCCCGCCGGCACCGTCGCACCGGTGCTGACCAGGGGCAGCCCGCCCTCGTGGGGGAGGGACAGGGACAGCACCTGCGAGCCGTAGGTGAGCTCTATGCGGCCCGGTGTTGCGGCGAGGACCCTGCCCGCGGCGGGTGCCTGGAGCACCGTGTCCCGACCGAGCCGGAGGTCGATTCCGGTGGGCACCGTGGGGGTCGACACCGCGGACAGCGCCTGGGATCGAGTGAGCTGAGCACGGCCGTACCGGGTGGCGACGACGGCCGCTCCGTCCGCGAGCGCGGATGCGGCCAGCCGGTCCTCGGTGCCGGCGTCCAACCAGGCTCCGAGGTCCATGCACTCGGCGTCGGGGGACAGGTCCAGGAGAGTGATGTCGTCGGCGGCGAGGCCTCGTAGGAGAGGGCGTACCGGTGTGTCGGCCTGCGCGGTGGGTGCGGGCACGTCGACCGGGCCGGTCGCCTGCCTGACGAGGGCGGTCATCACCGGCAGGGGGAGTGAGACGGCCTGTTCGAAGATGCGCCATTCGCGGTCGAGGGCGGCCTTGGCGTAGGCGTTGTCCTCGTCGACGGCGGCCTGCTGCCGCCCACTGGCCACCAGGACGGCGGCGCGCAGGACCACCAGCGGCCACAAGGCCTCCGCCTCCTCGTCGGAGAGCGGCCGGACGGCGTGGAACGCGCGGACCGCCGGCAGCAGGTGGTGGGGCTCGCAACCGTGGTGGTGGAGCAGTGAGGACAGGGACACGGCGAGTTCGCCGACTGCCCAGCTCGTGGTCACGTCACCGAAGTCGATGACCCCGTCCGGCATGGGCAGACGGTCAGTGGGACAGCGGATCAGGTTGTCGTCGGTCAGGTCCAGGTGCACGGCCTGCGACGGCAGTGCGGCGGCCAGCTTGTGGACGTGCGCCCATGCCTCGGCGGTCGCGTTCTGTACGGTGGCACGCCGGTCGGGCTCGTCGATGTGCCCGGCGAGCCTGGCGACGACGCGATCGGCGTGCCGCGGGTCCCACTGGAGCACGCGGTCGAGCCCCGGGTGCCGGAAGCCGCTCAGGGCGGTGCTCACCTTTGCGACGATCGTGCCCATGGCCGCCACCGTGGTCGGTGACAGGTGCCGAGGTCCTGAGAAGGTGCCGCCGGGCAGGTAGCGCAGCAGGCGCGCGACGGCCGGACCGGTCTCGGTGTCCACCGTCGTGCGCCGCGGGGAGCCGTCAGGGTGGCGCAGGACCGTGGCGACGCGCAGGTCCGGGTGGGCCGAGGCGATCAGGTCGGCCGCCGCGTCCTGGGCGTCGATCTCCGTGCCGCTGAAGGCGGGGTTGGCGATCTTCAGAACCGCCGCGGGCGTGCCGTCGTCGGTGTGCAGCAGGAAGTTGGCGTCCTGCTGGCTGCCCAGCTCCTGCGCGCGAGCGGTGATGCCAAGGTGTTCGGATGCGATGCGCTCCGCCTCGGCCGGAGACACGCGGGGTGCGGGCAGGGCGTCCTCGGTGAAGAAGTCGATCGTGCGGTGCTCGTCGGACTGCATGCGGGGTTCCTCGGCTGGTACGGGCGAACAGGGCTGCGACGCTCGGATGCCTCAGTCCACATGCCATAGGAAGCGGTGCGTGTGGATCCCGAAGTAGGGGAAGTTCTCCACGGATTCGACCCCCTCGACGGGCCGCACGACGTCGTTGATGAAGTCCAGGAGATCCCGAGGCCGACGGCACACCACCTCCGCGAACAGGTCGAAGCCGCCCGCCGTCAGGACGGTGTACACCACTTCGTCGTGCCGGGACAGCTCGTCCGCGACCGCCCGGGGATCGCCGTCGACGCGCAGGCCCAAGAGCGCCATCGCCTGCTGGCCCATGGTCATCGGGTCGGTCACTCCCACGACCTGGACCGCCTTGGTGTCGATCAGCCGCTGCAACCTGAGCCTCGCGGCCGAGGGCGACAGCCCCACCTTCGGCCCCAGATCGGCGTAGGGGATCCGGCCGTCGACCTGCAGCTCCCGCAGGATGGCCCGGTCGATCTCGTCCATGCAACACCTCTCCCGCCCACGCGAACCGCAGGCCTCACTCTTGATTCAAGCACGATGCCGGATCACAACGCTCGATTCAAGTGTGGAAACGATCGAATCGAGTGCCAAGGTGCATGGTGCACGAGGTTTCGTGAGCCCGCGGGGGATGAGCTGCGCAGGTACAGATGCCGGCCTCGTCCGACGGGACGTGCGTACCGCTTGAGGGGTGCCCCGTCGGGGAGGGTGAGACAGGCTTCCTCGACCAGCAGGGCTTCGCGGTCGGTCAGGCGCCAGCGGTGCAAGAGGTCCGGTTGCCGGTTGCCTCCCAGCAGCGTCACGTGTTCCCCGCGCACGGTCATACCTGCCGGAGCGACGACAGGTGTTCCGGCGCTACCTCCGTGCCAGCGTGCGCGTGAGGCCGGCTGCCACTGTGGTGGCGAGGATCCAGCCGGCGGCGATGAGCGCCGCGGCCAGCCACTGCTGCCAGCCCAGCGGGTTGAAGGCCTGCTGCTGGCCGAAGCCCACCACGGGCAACAGCAGGTCAAGCGTGTACAGGAGCGGGTTGAACGGCGGGGCTTCAGCCGGCTTCACGGCGGGCGGACGGTGGACGGCGAAGGCGCACGTCCCGGCGATCAGCAAGAACAACAACCACACCGCGGCCCGCAAGGGGCGGTAACCGTAGCCGACGGTCCAATCCTGCAGCAGGCCCCACCAGCGCTGCGCCGTCGGCTGCGTCGCCTGCCGCCTGCGGCACTTGGCCAGGAGGACCTCACGCGCTGCGTCATCGAGGCCCTGCCGGGTGTAGGTGGCGGCCAGTTGTTCGTACGGCTGTGGCAGATAGCCGGTTTGTTCCCTGCCCAGCCACGTGAGCCGCTCGCCGACCGGGTCCGCGATCTTCAGATGGTCGTAGACGAGGCCGTCCAGCAGAAGGACGGCGGGCCAGCGAGCCGGGAGGTCCGCGAGGACGCCGATGCGGGCGTGCCGGAGATCGACCGGGCCGCGGAGCCGCGTGCTGCGGTCTGTCCTGAGTGAGCCGGCGGTCATCCTGTTGAGGGTGAGTGGTCCGTCGATGGTCGTCCCTTCGAGGCACAGATCGCTGTGGACGCGGCTGTTGGTCAGGGAGATCCGGCCGTCGGAGCGGAAGCCGTCACAGCAGTCGAGAGTTCCGCCGACGGAGAGCCCCCAGGCCGTGAGGGTGTCGCCGCCCGAAGGGTTCGTCAGGCGAGCGTTCGGGAACTCCACGCTGGCGCCCACGCGCGCGTCAGTGAGCACGATCCGCCCGGTGGATTCCAGGCCCTCCCCGCCGATGCGCCCGAGCACGTGCAGGCGTCGAGCCGAAAGAGTCTCACCCTGTGCGTGGTGCAGCCGGGCTTCGCAGAGAACGACGGATCCGTCCACGTGCGTCTCCTCCAGCATCAGCTCTCCGGTGGCCGTGAAACCGCCACCTGCGGCAAGGTCGCCGCTGATACGGGCGAGAGACGCGTCCAGGGCGCGCTCGCCCCCTCCGTTGAGGGTTGCGCCCTGCAACAGGAGCGGGCCCTGGACACTGGCGCCCGTCAGGACGACCGGGCCGTCAGCCGTGAAACCCGCGTCCAGCCCGAGTGGCCCGTCCACGTGCAGGCGTTCGGCGTTGAACGCGGGGCCGGTCGCGTTGCGAAGCCGTGCGCCCGTCAGCGTGCAGCAGCGGGATATCTTCGCGTCCTGCAGACGCAGTTCGCCCTCGGAGACCAGCGGGCGTTCGGACGCCTGCGGGGAGACTCCGCCGAAGAGTCCTCCCTCCACGACGAGTCCGTCACCGTTGAGGGTTGCCCCCGCGAGGTGGGTGAGGCCGGCGCCTTCCAGGACCAGGGTTCCGCCGATCCGGGCACTCCACAGCAGCACCTCTCCGTCGATGACCGCATCCCGGCACAGCAGGTCGCGCTCCACCACGAGGCTGTCGCCATGCAGCGCGGGAGCGCCGGTGACGCTCAGGCCCGTCAAGTCGGCGGTTCCCGTGACGTGGGCACGAGTGAGCCGTACGGGCTGACTGCTGCGGCAGCTGGTGAGCCGTAGAAGTCCGTCGACGCGCGCGTCCCGCAGGCACAGGCCCGGAAACGCTGAACCGCTGAGATCGATGAGTCCGGTGGACGCGGCTTCCAACAGCGGCTGCTCGCGGAACGTGCAGGCTTGAGCGACCAGGGCGTACCGGAGGTCGCAGCCTGACAGGTCCAGGACTCCTGTAACGGTTGCGCCGCGCAGCCGTAGCGCGGGCACGCACCCCGGCCGTGACTCGACTTCCCCGAGCAGAAGTCGGGCGAGAACCTCCGCTCGGACCTCCGGGCTACCGACAGGCGGGTCACCTACGGAGGGATGACGCAGATCAACCCGCAGCCCGGAGGGGAACGCGTCCCACACCATCTGCTCCGCGTCGGACAGTCCAGCCCCAGACATGCGCGTCCCCCCACAGCGGCCACTCCACCGACTTCCTCCCGAGATGTTGGGTGGGAATGGGCGGTTCCAACCCGGGGCGACAGCCCAGAAACCAGCAAAGGCCTCTCGGGAACGGACGACACGGGGGTCAGTGGGCCGGCGCGGGTTCCTCGGCCAGCCGGGAGCCCCGGGTCATCGCCAGGCCCGCGAGGGCCGCGACGGGATTCATCAGCACCCCGTAGACCGCGGCCGGAACTGCCAGGCTGACGCTGCCGAGCACACTGATGGCCAGGGTCATGGCGATGGCGCTGTTGTGTACGCCGATCTCCATGGAGCAGGCGATCGACTGCCGCTTGTCCAGGCGGGCCATGCGCGGTATGGCGTATCCGATCGTGAGGCTGAGCGCGCAGAAGACCACCGCCGTCGGCCCTACGTCGGAGAGGTAGTCGCCGATGTTGTTCCTCTCGGCCACCAGGGCACCGGCGATGATCGTGACGAGCACGACGACCGACAGAAGCCGGACCGGGCGGTCCATGCGGCGCGCGAACTCCGGTGAGCGGCGGCGGATGGCGAGCCCGATCGCCACCGGCACGAGGACCAGGGCGAACACCTGCAGGGTCTTGCCGAACTGCAACCCCATGCCGTTCTCGCCGATGTCGGGTTCGAAGTAGTTCAGGGAGAGGTTGGTGATGATCGGCAGCGTCACGATGGCCAGCAGTGCGTTCACCGCCGTGAGCGTGATGTTCAGTGCCACGTCGCCGCCGAAGAGATGGCTGTAGAGGTTGGCCGTCGTGCCCCCGGGTGATGCGGCCAGCAGCATCATGCCGACGGCGAGCACGGGGGAGAGGTCGAAGGCGAGGACCAGGCCCAGGCAGACGGCGGGCAGGAGAAGGAGCTGGCAGGACATGGCCACGACCACCGCCCGGGGGTGGCGTCGCACCCGCCGGAAGTCGTCGAGGGTGAGGGACAGACCCAGCCCGAACATGATGACGGCGAGGGCGAGCGGGAGGAACACGGTGGCGAGGGGAGTGTCCATGCGCGGCTCCGTCGTCAGGGGCGGGGGTGGCGCGGTGCAGGGTCAAGGCCAGAGGACACCCGTTGACGGTCCTGCATGCACATGCTCAGGTGCTGTCCGCACCGCGCACAGTAGATGCGGGCGTGAGCACGGTCAACATGGATCGCGCGTCGCCGGTTTGCCGCGGCGCCGAGGGTCTGCCGCCCCGGCCATGGACCGCGCAGGGCCTCGAACAGATCGGGGTAGGCACTTCGGCGGTCGACACTGCCATCGTCGTTCAAGCTGCCCATGGCAGTCGTGATCGCAGCGGCTGCGCTGCTCTCTCCGGTGGTACTCAAGGCATCAGGCCCGAGCGGGACACCGCGCTCAGTGCGGTGGCGGTGCCGGGTTCAGGGCGTTGCCGACGGTGCAGCCGCCCTCGCCGGGCATCCGCTGGATCCGGGACGGCACCCACACCTCGGTGGCGCCGGGGCTCACGCGGGCAAGGAGGCAGTCCTGGGCGTCGTAGCCGTTGCCCTTCGTCGACAGCAGAACCCCGACCCGGTTGCCGTCCGCCTGCACCTCGGTGCGGATTGCCGGGTCCAGGTCCAGGGCCGCGAGCGTACGGCGTACCTCGGCCTCGTCCGCCCGGCCGCCTTCCGGCACTCGGGGAAGCTTCGTGCGAAGTTCCTCGTAGGGCAGTCGGGGCGGTTCGGGTGGCGGGGCGAAGTCCAGCGCGGGGCCCTCCGGGCAGTCCACGTCATGGGGGTCCTCACCCCACTCCGACTTGGGCGACACCCGCACGCTGAAACAGCGCAGGACGGTGACCTGCTCGGAGGCGAACCACCCGTCGTACGCCGAGCCGGACGTGCGGATGACCACGTCGATGCCGTCCCCGTCGTGGGTGGAGGTACCTGTCACGCGCAGTACCTCCACCCCGTCGATGTCCGAAGCGGAGCGGCCGACCTCGTCCGCCGTGCGGGGACGCTGGCCGTAGAGCTGCTCGCCCGCCCTTGTGGCCACCTCACGTGCGGCGTCCGCCGCATCGTCCTCGGAGGACTGCACCACACCGCAGGCGGCGGTGCAGAGCAACAGCGGGGCGAGCAGCGGTAGTCGGCGCATGCGTCCACCCTTTCGGCGCCACGCACGGCTGACAACTGCTTTCGTACTCAGACCGGTTGGGGTGAACGTACTCAGGTACGCCGGTCAGAGGCGGGTCCACCCTGTGACGTTCCCGTGTCAGGCGTGCGCCTCGCCCTCGACCTCATCGCAGCCCGGCGCTCACACCGTGTGCAGGCGCAGGCCGTAGCGGTTGAGGATCTCGTTGACCGGCTGGTACCAGGTCTGGCCGCCGCTGGAGCAGTTGCCCCATCCGCCGGAGGTGACGCCTTGGGCCTGGTCGCCGGAGATGAAGGAGCCTCCGGAGTCGCCCGGTTCGGCGCACACGCTGGTCTTGGTCATCTGATGGACGGCGCCCTGGCTGTAGTTGACCGTCTCGTTCTTCGCGAGGACCGTCCCGCAGTGCCAGCGCGTGGTGGAACCGGAGCGGCAGATCGACGCACCGACGGGAGCCTCGTTCGAGCCGCGCACCAGCTGGTCCGGCACGGTGCCCCAGCCGAGCACCACGGGCACGGTCCACCAGCCGTTGCCCACACTCACCCACGCGTAGTCGTCGCCCGGGAACGATGAGCCCTGGAAGGTGCCGACGGCGGTGTGGTCCCAGCCTCTGACGGCGGCGCCGCTGCGGCCGCAGTGGCCGGCCGTGACGAAACCGCCATGGACCGAGAAGCCTATGGAGCAACGGACGTTGCCCGTGTAGTACGGGTCGCCTCCGACGGTACCGGCGGCGAACGGCTGGGGAGCCGCGTTCACTTCGCGGATCTCGACGGGGCCGGCCCTCAGCGCCCTCTCCACGAAGGACCTGACATCGTTATCAGCACGCCGCGATGTGACGACGTCCACGACCACCCGGTTGGCCTTGTGGTCCACCCGCCACGCGGCGATGCCTCTGGGTGCCTCGGCCTTGTCGAGCCGCTTCTTCGTGGCGTCCAGCCGGGCAGCCGAGTACACGGCTCGGCGGACGTCGGCTCCCGCGTCGCGGAGCTCTCCGGCCAGGGACGGATCGGTCGTGGCGACCGTCAGTCGGCCGGTGTCCGCGTCGAACCAGCTGCCCGCGTACGAGTTGCCGGCCAGGCTCTTGACGCGCCGTTCCACGGTGATCGCCTGCCGCTCTGCGGAGAGCCGGTGCTCGGCTTCGGACTTCGTCAGGTGCAGGTCTCGCTGCATCGCCCGCACCAGCCCCGGCGACATCTCGCCCACGCCGGGTGAGGCCTGGGCGGTCGGGGCGAGGGAGGCGCCTGCTGCTCCGAGGGCGAGCAGCAGAGCGGCGGCAGCGCGTGATCGCGTATGACGCATGGGGTGCTTCCTTCCGTTCGCTGTGGGGGTACGCCGGCTGCTGGCAGCGGGCGCGCGGACGGTGAGAGCGCTCTCAACGTTAGCCGGGAGGTTACGCCGCCGTCGGCAAGTGGTCCATACCTAGGTGCAGTTGAGTGTCGGTGAGACGAGGGGACAGGCGAGGAGTCGGCCGCCGTCCCGCGCGCCGGGCGAGCCGCCGCGGCGCGGCTGATCCTTTCTGACGGCACAGCGGAACCCGCGGTACCTGGCGGTTCGTCTAATGCGAAGAGCCGAGCGGATGGGACCCAGGTGGAGCGGGCGCGTAGCAGTGTGGCGTCGACGGTGGAGGCGGTAGTGGCCCTCGGGGCGCTGCGCCGGGCGAGTCGGCGGGTTCCAGGCGAGGGGGGAGAGGGGGGAGAGGGGGACGCGAGACGCCGGTGGGTCCAGGCGCGGTGGCGGGTGCCCGCTGTGTGCGCGGTGCTGACGGCGGGGCTGCTTGTGTTCCACCGGGCCGTGCCCAACTCCGCGGTCCGTCTGGGCAGTTTGCTGGAGGTGTTCCTGCCCTGGCTCGGCCTGCTGGTCCTGATCTTGCTCGGTCTGGGCTTGCTGCGCCGTTCGGCCACCGCTCTGGTTGCCCTGCTCCTGCCGGTGGCCGCCTGGACGGACCTCTTCGGCGGGCTGCTGCTGCCCGAGCCGCAGGCCGGCCCGCACGAGCTGGTTGTCGTGCAGCACAACGTCAGTGACGAGAACACCGATCCCGTGGGCACGGCCCGCGTCCTGGCCGACGCCGGGCCCGACCTCGTCGCGCTGCAGGAGCTGGTGCCCCCGGCGTTGTCGGCGTACGAGAAAACTCTCGCCGCGGACTACCCGTATCACGTGGTCCGGGGCACCGTCGGCCTGTGGTCGCGGTATCCGCTCGCCCATTCCCGGCCGCTGGACATCAAACCGCAGGGAGTCGCAGGGCCCTGGAGTCGCGGACTGCGGACCGTGGTCCGCGCGCCGCACGGTGATATCGCGACCTACGTCGCGCACCTGCCCTCGGTACGCGTCCGGGCGAGTGGCCTCGCGTCCTCCTGGCGCGACGAGAGCGCCCGCCTGCTGGGCGAGGCCATAGGTGCCGAGCAGCGGGGAACGGTGCTTTTGCTGGGCGACCTCAACGGAACGGTCGACGACCGCGGGTTGCTCCCGCTGACCTCACGGATGAACGTGGCGGAGCGCGGCTTCGCCTTCAGCTTCCCCGCCGCCTTCCCCCTGGCCCGGATCGACCAGGTCATGGCCCGCGCGGCGACCGTCGCCCACATCAGCACCCTGCCCGCCACCGGCAGCGACCACCTGCCGGTCGCCGCCCGCATCGCACTGACCCCCGTGCGGTAGCCGGGCTCTCTCGCCCTGGAACCGAACCGGCTCCGCCTCCGACGTCATGTCGTCGGAGGCCGGCCGGCACCCGTGAGGCCTTGGAAGCATCGCGTGCCCGGCTCCTCGGGCCCGTGCGTGAAGCTAGTGCCGCGTCAGGCAACGTTTGCCCGTCAAGGAGCGGCGTCCGGTGCGTGCTCTCGGCGTGCCGGGTGCAAGCCCTCGTACTGGATGTACT
>NZ_JBSFOK010000093.1:0-10930 GCF_053587635.1 Streptomyces sp. NPDC003635
CGGCGAGTACTTACTGGGAGGCGCCACTTCTTCCTCGTTTCCTTGCTCAGGACAACCCTATTGGGTGCCTGTCCGGAAACTTCGTGGCCCCTCAGGCGGTGCTCGCGGGTCGTGGTGGTGTACGGCGTGGGTCATTGTTGCGTTGCCCGTGGTGCGGTTCCTGGTCGGGGTGTGCACCCGTCAGCCATGGTGCTGCGCACGGGTCCCTGTGGGCGGGAAGGGTCGGGAAGGTCGTCGTAGATCACGACCTCCTCCTGCGCACAGTGCTGGCTGGGTGTCCGTCCTGGCGGGTGGTCGGGGTTGTCTATACGCGGCAGCTGTCGGTGTGGGTGACTTCGCGGTAGTCGAGGATGGTGGGGCTGGCCATGGATTCTCGGTAGACGAGGGCGGCGCGGCCGTAGGGCCAGGTGGTGTCGTTGGTGAAGTTGTGCTGGGCTTCGGCGCAGCTGCCGAACATGAGGCCGCGGACGATGTCGGTGAAGTCGAAGTCGTCGCGGTAGTTCTGTCCTTCCGGGTAGGGGCCGGGGCCGAAGGTGACGAACATGGTCTGGGCTGTGGGATTGAAGGTGACGGTCACGGTGTCACCCATGTACTGGTGTCCCTGGAGTACCGGCGCCGCATCGGTGATCAGGCGCTGTGCGGCGGTCTTCTCTGCCGCTGTGGCCGGTAGCCGGGCGTCGGCCCACTCATCCACGTTGGGCTGGGCGTTGTCGCTGCGGGTGTAGGCGGGGGAGGGGGCCATAGCATGCTGCGATGTCTGGACCGCTGCCGGCGCCGAGGACGGAGCCGCGGGGCCGGCTGCCCGGGGTGACTGCTGCACGGCGGTGCTGGCGGTGGCGGTGACCGGATGGCTGCTCGTTGCGGGACCCGGGTTGCGGGCGGTTTCGGATGTCTGGGAAGCCGCGGCGAGGGCACCGCCGAGACTTCCGACGACGGCGGCGGCCGCGGCCACGGTCAGGTACAGATGCGTGCGGGTCCTGTGCCGGGGCGCTGCGGGCCAGGCGGGCTCGGATTCAGGCGCGAGGCGCCAGTGCGCCTGGACGAGGTCGGATATGAGGGTGGGTTGCTGGCCGTCGGGGACGAGGACGGCGGTGTCCTGGGCCGCGAGGAGTTCGTGGCACGCAGCAGCGAGGTTAGCGGCGCTCGGCCGGTCGGCGGGTTCCTTGGCCAGGGCCTTCTCCACCAGCGGCCGCAGGGCGGCCGGTACGCCGTCGAGGTCTGGCTCGGCCTGCAGGACGCGGAAAGCCACTGCGTCGGGGGCGCCGCTGCCGAAGGGCAGACGGCCGGTGGCGGCGTAGGCGAGGAGGGCTCCCCAGGCAAACACGTCCCCCTCGGGGCCGACGGCTCCGGTGCGGTAGTGCTCGGGACTGATCCAGCCGGGAGTGCCGGTCATCACCCCGGTACGGGTGACCGAAGTGCCGTCCAGGGCATGGGCGATGCCGAAGTCCAGTACCTGAGGTCCGGAGGGGGCCAGGATGACGTTCTGTGGTTTCACGTCCCGGTGGACGACGCCCTGGGTGTGTACCGCGGTCAGGGCGGCCGCGGTACCGGCGGCGAGCGCATACAGAAGCGCCCCTTTCACAGGGCCGTCAGCCGCCACATGCCCGTCGAGTGTGGGCCCGGGCACGAAAGGCGTTGCCAGCCACGGCGTTGCCGCTTCGGTGTCCGCATCACAGACCGATACGAGGCACGGCCCGGTGACCCGCCGGGACAGCTGCACCTCCCGCCGGAACCGAGCACGGAACTCACCATCCGCTGCCTGCGCCGGGTGCACGACCTTGACGGCGACACGCTCGCCGGTGGCCGTGAGTGCGGCGAACACTGTGCCCATACCGCCGACTCCAAGCCGCCCCACGACCCGGAAAGGGCCCACCCGATGAGGATCGCCTTGCTGCACCGATTGGACACGGTTGGACACGAACGGCTCCCCTGGCGGTTCAACGGCACATCAGCCGCAACAATCCGCACAGCGTATCGACGCGCGGGGCTCATCTGCGCAATTGTCATGGAACTGCCCCCTGCACCCAGCGAAGCCCGAGATCACCCGGGGGGGTGCCCCTATGGGTTTCGTCAAGCTGATGGGGCGGGTTGGGGTTGGTAGAAGGTGCCGTCGCGGAGCGTGGCGAAGAGGACGTCTGCTTGGCGGCGGGCGAGGCAGAGGATGGCCTGGGTGTGGTGCTTGCCTTGCTTGATCTTCTTGTCGTAGTAGGTGCGGGAGGCCGGGTCGGCCAGGGCGGCGAACGCGGAGAGGAAGAAAGCTCTCTTGAGCTGTTTGTTGCCGCGTCGGGAGGGTTGTTCGCCGCGGATGGAGGAGCTGGGGTGGCGGGTGCGAGGCCGGCGTAGGAGGCGAGGTGGGCGGCCGACGGGAAGCTGCTGCCGTCGCCGACGTCGGTGAGTATGCGGGCTCCGGTCCTGACGCCGATCCCCGGCATGGACGTCAGGACCTTCGAAAGAGGGTGGTTGGCCAGCAGTTCCTCGATCCTGGTGGCGAGGATTTGGGCTGGTTGAGCACTGCCTGGAGGGAGGCGGCGAGGCTGGGGACGATTAGTGCGGCGGCATCGGTGCCGGGAACGATCACGGTCTGTTCGTCCAGGGCGGTGAAGATGTCGTCGACCAGGCGCTCGGCCATTCTGGGGGCCTTCGGTCGTATGAGAGTGACCAGGCGTCGGCGTCCGGCCTTGCGGAGCTCATCCGGATGCGGCTGGACCCAGCCACAAAGACATACGTTGCCCGCAGGATCAGCGAGGGCAAGACCTCCCGCGACGCACAGCGCTGCCTGAAACGAGCCCTCTGCCGCCAGCTGTTCAAGATCCTCGAACGCTCAGATCGAACCCCGACGATCTCCTCCGAACCGCTTGACGCGATATAGCAGCCTCGGGGGAGGGGGACATCATCGGAGGCGGCTTCGGCTGCATCGACATTCGCCACTCCACCCGCGGCCGGGAACGCCAAGACGGCCGCTGGCGCCCCGCGTGTGATGGTCCCGTATCTTGTCGGCGTTGCTGCAGGGCTATCGTCGACAAGCTCACATGTGTTCGTTGGGGGATCCCTTATCGGACATCCCGTCACCGGCTGATCCCATGAGCCGTCGGACAGCTGCCAAAGACTTCGCCGTCCGCGCCTTCTGCCAGTCGTCGAGATTGGGGTCGTTGATGAGGCGCAGCAGTGCTGCGGCGCCTTCGGCCTCGTGGCCCGGCAGAGCCGCCAGAGACTCCGCTACGTTCACGCGAGTTCCGCTGTCGGGACCGGCGTAGTTGACGAAGAGCCGTAGTGCTGTGGCAGCTGCGGCCTCGTGACCGCGCACCCTGGCCAGCGATAGCGCCGCTTGTGCCTTGATCTCTCTTAGGAAGCCAGCGTAGAAGGCGATGCGTTGTAGTGCTGCGGCGCCTTCGGCCTCGTGGCCGGGAACAGCCGCCAGAAACTGCGCGGCCAGCAGCCGATTATAGCTGTCAGGGCCGAGGGGGCGTTCGTCCGACACGACCGTCGGGAACATTGCCCAAGCACCGAACTGACGGCCGGGCCAGTCATCGAATCCAGGGGTGTTGACGAGGCGGAGCAGCGCTGCCGCGCCCTCGTCCTCGTGCCCCGGAATCTCCGCCAGGGATCGCGCCGACTGAACCTGAAGATATCCGGAAATTCCTGGGTCTTTGGTGGAGCGGAGCAGCCGAACGGCCGTGAGAGTGGGCGGCAGATTGGTCCCGAGGCGCAGCTGGTCGAGCAGAAGCTTGCAAGTGTTTACGTCGCGCTTTCGGGTCAAGCGCTTCAGGTAGGCCATTGTTGCATCGGTGTGATCCTCACTCATCAGGAGCCGGTCCAGCAAGAACCCGAAGTAGGACTCAGAGATCCCCGGTGGCACAGCGATGCCTCCGCCAACGGCGGCCTGGTGGGCGGCCAGTGTCCCCAGTAGTTGGGCACGAGCGTGTTCGTCTCGGGTGGCGTGGCGGGCGGCGAGGAACTCCAGAAGAGTCTGGTGGAGGAAGTGGAAGCCATCGGCGCGATGGGTGAGCAGTCCGGTAGGCCGCAGAAGGTCGCTCAGGAAGCGGTGCCAGTCCGGTTCTGTGACTGGTCCGGGCCGAGCGGCCTGCGGGTGCGAGGTCAGCATGTCAACAGCGGGGTTTGTGTGGCCGTGAAGCATCTCGTGGGCCAGGTGGTCGATGATCTCCGGCAGGTGCTCACGTGTACGCACGGCGGCCGCTTCTGTGGTCCGTCGCTGGTCGGGAATCTGATGCCGGTCCACCAGTCGCAGCACCGCCTCATGCTGGGTGCGCGAGACGCCTTTGTGGGAGTTGCGGTCGTAGAGCAATGCGACGAAGTCGGCGTAGACGCCGCTGCGTCCGCGGGGCAGCTGCCGGCCGGGGTGACTGGCATACAGCTGGCACAGCATGAACGCCATCAAGGGCGTCCGGGCGAGGGCATCAAGACCGGATCGGCTGAGCAGCATGGTGAACGTTTCCGCGTGACGGTCCGGATCATCCAGAGCGTGGAACCAGCTTCGGGCGTAATTGCGGAGGTCGTCGGGGGTGAACGGCTGGATTTCGAATCCCGGTACGGTGGGGCCTAGCATGTCGAGGTCCCCGGTGGGCAGGGGCCGGGTGGCCACGACGAACTGATACAGCGCGGGGTGGGCCGCCGCGGTTTCCATGATTGCCTGCATGACAGCGCGGCGGGTGTCGGTGTCGGGGATCTCGTCAAGGCCGTCGATCAGGACCAGCCAGGGTGTCCTGGGGCGCGGCGGGTGGCGGAAGAGGTCGGCTGCGAGTTCGTCCAGCAGCCCGAAGGGCGTGAGCTCCCCGGTCGCGGCTTTTGCCAGGGCGACGGGCAGCGGGTCCACGGTGGTGAGGACGCCGGCGTTCACCAGGACGGGCACGCTCGCGTCGGACTCTTTGTCCAGCCAACGGCCGGCGGAGTCGGCCCGGTGTGTGCGCAGGAGGGTGGACTTGCCGCAGCCCGCAGGCGCCAGGAGCACGGTGATGCTGCTGCCGGTGCGGAAGACTTCCTCGGCAGGCTTGAGGACGGTTGCGCTCCGTGGCGATGTCGCACCCTCGGGGCCGTCGTGGCCGGTGGACGTCTTGGAGGTTGCCTGCTGGCGCATGTAGACATCGGTGAGGGACGGCGGGACGGCGCCGACGAGGCCGGGGTACGGGTGGGCGATGGCGGCGCGGAGGACGGCTTGCAGGTACGGTGTCAGCCGCGGATCGGGTGCTGGCTCCAGTTCCTGCAGCAGCGCAACCGCAGCTCTGGCCGCGTTCTTGGCGGCCTTCGGCTGAGAGCCCTCAGCGTCCCGCTCGTGCTTGTGCGCGTCAGCCTTGTCGCTGATGCCACGGATGATCAAGGCGTCCAAGGTGCCGGTGAGGTGGGCGGCCTGCGCGACGCCGGCGCCCTCCATCTCAATGGCGACGGCATCGTTGTAGTGCTCGTGGAGGTGGCGGGCGATCGCGGACTCAGCGTCGGCGAGGACGACGTCCCCTACGGCGATCGGCTTGAAGTGGGCCTTGCCGCGCAGGGCGTGCCGGGCGGCCTGCTCCAAGCGGTGGGAGGAGCGCCAGGCTTCGGGGCGGACGAGGAAGCCTTCCGGGGTCTGCTTGCCGCCGTGGATGCCGTACACCTTGGTGGCGACCACGACGTCCCCGACCTTGATGTCGTCCTTCAGCCCGCCCGCGACACCCACGAAGAGCAGGGCCTGCGGGCGGAGCCAGTTGTGGAGGCGCTCGGTGAGGACGGCGGCGGTCAAGGTGCCCTCGCCTATCTCGGCGAGAGCGACGTACCAGGAGGTCCCGTCGAGCCGGCCGCGCTCGGCGCGAGTACCGGAAGGATGTACGAGCGTCTCAACGTCGGTGAGGTAGGTCCGTACGGCCTGGCTCTCCACAGGCAGTGCCGTGAGGATGACGGCAATCGGACTTTCTTGCTCGTCTGCCGCGAGCGCCCGGAGGCGGCCGTCTGGCTGTGCCCGTGTCACCGGACCACCCCGGCCGGTACGGTGGTGCCGATGGCCAAGCGCGAGCCGCGTGCCCCGATCCGGTGCACCGTTGCGATCAACAGATCCACCAGCGCATCGGTCACCTCCCGCTCACGCCGCCGCAAGTGGGAGGGGAACACCACCGCCGCCCGCTGCGGCCACGACGCCAGCACCCTCGGCGCGACGTCGGCGAACAGCGACGCCGTCGGGACGATCGCCCGGATCGCGGTCAGCCTGCGGATCTCCCGCAACATCGACTCCAATCTCACGTTCTCGGGCACCGTTTTGACCAGCGCCAGCACCGACTCCCTGCCGGGGTCCGCTACCTCGCCGTCCTCGGTGCCATCCGCGCCGTCAGCTGCGACCAAGGCCATCAGCCAGGCCCGCACCTCTGCGGGCAGCCGCACCGCGACGGCGGCAAACCAGCTCGCCTCTGCGGTGTGCAGGACCGAGCTGACCATCCGCATAACCCGCTCCGCGCTCGGTGGCTCGATGCACTCCCCCACGCGCTCAACCTCGTCGTCGAGCACCGCCCAGTGCTCGACCAGCTCATCCATCCCCACCGGCAGTCGCCCCACGAACGCGCATATTGCCGGACAGTCCAGGTCAGCACCGCCGAAAGTCAGAAATGATCTACGGCGTTTGCGGCTCGAGACGACCCTGCTGGCTTAGCCGGTCGTTTCATGGGTGTGGAGACGTGCCCGTTCGTGTTCGCTCCCGCGGTGCCTGTCGGGTGCTCACTCCCTCTTCATTGCGCTGCGGGCCCGCCCAAGTCCTCCATGGCCAGGCACAGGTTGTTCCAGGCTCCCCTTTCCCGCGCTCGATCACCGGCTCGCTGGAAGGCGCTGAGTGCCAGGGTGAGGGCGTCGGTGGCTTCACGGGGCCGTCCCGTCTCGAGCAGCGCCAGGCCCAGATTGTTCCACGCCCTGCCCTCGTTGTCGGGGTCGCCGGCGTCGGTGTAGGCGGCGCGTGCCTCGGTGAGGGCCTCGATTGCCTCCTCGTAACGTCCCATCTGGGTAAGAAGAACCGCGATGTTGTTGAGCTGCTCCGCCACGGACTGCCTGTTACCGATCTCCCTATGGATCTCCGCGGCCCTGGAGACGGCGAAGTAGGCCTCCTCCAGTCTTCCGGCTAACTGAAATGCTTTGCCGAGGTTGTTGGACGCCATCGCCTCACCCAGGGCGTCGCCCACTTTGCCCGCGAGGTCACGGGCGGTTCGGCCAACCAGGATCGCGTCGTCCGAGAAGCTGCGCCAGCACAGGTACTCACCCAGGCACAGGGCCAGGTCGATGGCGCTTGTGGCGTGTTGCAGGTCGGCGGTTCCCCATTGGACGGCAGCAACCAGTCCCACCCGCTCCTTGTCCAGCCAGTCAAGTGCCGCCTCCCGGTTCTCGAATACAGCGGTGCCCGGATCCACCGGCACATCTCGCAGCAGGTCGTCCGCTGCGTTGGCCCACCTCCGGTAAAAGCGCAGGAGGCGTGAGCGAGCCGCCTCGGCCTCCGCGTTGAGCACGGGGTCGACGACGGTGACACTCAGCGCGTACTCGCGCACGAGGTCGTGGAGTCGCCATTCCGTGCGGCTGCTGCCCCGGTCGACGAGGTACGCCCGCTCCAGTCCGGACAGAGTTCCCGCCGGGGCCGTGTCGTCGCCCACGAGGGCGCAGATCGCATGCGCGCTGATTTCCGAACCCGGAGCAAGCGCCAGCAATCGCAGCAGCCGCGATTGGTCCTCGGGCAGTCGTTTGTAGGAGAGACCGAAGGCGGCACAAATGCTGCGCTCACCGTCGTCAAGGAGAGTGACCCGCGCGCTGTACTGCTGCTTAAGGGCGGCGACGAATTCCGTGACCGGCATCCCCGGGTCATACGCGAGCAGCGCGGCAGCGATCTGCAGGGCGAGTGGTAAGTGGCCGCAAAGCGAAGCGAGTTCGCCTGCTGCGCTCGGGTCGTCGGAGATCCGCGCGTCATCGGGTACGGCTGTGCGGAGCGCCTCGTCGAGCAGCTCGACGGACGCAGCGGGTGCAAGCTCTCCGAGGGAGAGCGAGATGGCGCCCAGAGATGCGGGCAGCCGGGTGCGCGAGGTTACCAGGACCCGGTGGCGCATGTCGCCGGGGATCAGCGGGCGCACCTGGGCGGGTGTCGAGGCATTGTCCACGAGGACCAGTACTCGATCTGAGCGTTCCGCTAGCCGTGTGCGGTAGTGGGCGGCTCGCTCTGCCTCTCCGGAGGGAATGTGCTCGGGCGGCATCCCGAGGGCACGCAGGAGGGAGTGCAGCGCGCGTTCCGCGGTGACCGGTACCGCGTCGTATCCGTTCAGATCGACGAAGAGCGTTCCGCCAAGAAACCATCCTTTGCCGTCCGCGGCGTGTGCGGCTTCCACGGCGAGAGCGGTCTTGCCCGCTCCGGCCAGGCCTGTCACGGCGGCGACGGTGGAGCGGCCCGGCTTCGGCGCGAGGGCGGACAGAAGCTTGCGCAGGTCGTCCGCCCGGCCGGTGAAACCCGGCTGCGTCGGTGGGAGCTGAGCCATCGCAGGCGGCACAGGGCCGAGGTTGTTGTACACGACCTACGCGCCGATGACGTTGCCGAGGAACAGGCCCTGCCCGAAGTCGACGTGATCACCTTGGTACCAGGCGCCGGTGCCGGGCGCCTGCCGGTCCATGGCTGCGGCGACTGCGGACGCCGTCTCGAGATCGTCCGCGAGAACGCGCTGCAGCCCATGAGCCCACGTCCCCAACTCCATGCGCAGCTGCGGCTCTTATGCTGCGCGCGTATGCGCGGTCGCAGCCAGGCATGCAGGGTCGAAGCCCGAGGGGTCACCTCCTCCCTGCACCAATGCGGCCAGGGCCCTCAGCGCCTCGTCCCCAGGGGAGCCGCCCGCGCCGTCGGCGAGTGCCGTCAGCAATGCCGTCAACGCCGCTTGCATGCGTGTCCCCCGTGACGTTCAGACGTCCGCAACGTCCCGTGACCAATTCACCAGTGACTGGCGGGCGATGCACCAATCGTCAGCAGTCGCCTGGTGAGTATTCAGAGGGCGTTAAGTCCGATCTTCCTCGGTTCGTGATCGCTCGATCGTGGTACTGATCGCCGTACTGGCCAACCGTTCGCCATGTGCATGCTGAGATGCGGGCATGGACCGAAGACCGTATCCGAGCGACTTATCGGACGAGCATTGGGCGTTGATCGAGCCGATGATCACGGCCTGGAAGCAGGACCGGGTGAGCCGGTCCGCGACCGGAGACCCCGGGACGTGTGATCTCCGGGAGGTCGTCAACGCGATCTTCTACCAGAACCGGACAGGCTGTCAGTGGCGCTACCTGCCCCACGATCTGCCGGCCTGGTCGGCGGTGTTCTACTACTTCACACTCTGGCGCCAGGACGGCCTTGACCAGCGGATCCAGGAACTCATGCGCTGTCAGGTGCGGGAGAAGGCCCGCCGATTAGAGGACCCGTCCCTCGTGATCATCGACACCCAGTCCGTGCGTGCGGCCGCCGGTGTCCCGAAGACCACGACGGGGCTGGACGCCAACAAGAAGGTGTCGGGCCGAAAGCGGGGACTGGCCGTCGACGTTTTGGGACTCGTCATCGGTGTCGTGGTGCTGGCCGCATCCGCCCACGACAACACGGCCGGCACCGCCCTGCTCGACCAGGCCGCCGAGCGGTGCGGGATGCGTCTGGAGAAGGCCCTGGTGGACCAGGGCTTCAAGGACGAAGTCCTCATCCATGGCGCACTGTTGGACATCGACGTCGAGGTCGTCCGCCGCAACCCCGACGACCAGGGCAAAGGCTTCGTCCCACAGCCGAAAAGGTGGATCGTGGAGCAGGTCAACGGCATGTTGATGCTGCACCGCCGTCTGGCCCGGGAGTACGACCACCGCCCCGACACCTCCGCCTCACGCGTCTACTGGGCCTCCAACGCGAACATGGCCCGCCGCCTCACCACGCCGAGTCCGGCCTGGCGCGACACCCTCGAGCTGGCCGCGTGAACATCACCGAGCTGTTGGCCAACCTCCAGGCCCAGCACGACAAGACAACGGCTCGGGTCGGAGAACTACGCGACCAGATCGCGCACTTGACCGCCGCCCTGACCGAGACCGAAGCGCGACTCGCGGACCTGGCCATCACCCGGAAGGTCGTCGCCGAACTCGCACCGGCTGGAGACGGACCCGAACCGCCCGAGACGAACACCGCCTACCAGGCCATCGTGAACGCCTTCAACCAGCACCCCGACCAAGAGTTCCGAGCCCGTGCGCCGACCCCCGCTCGTTGACCAAGCGAGTGTCCGCGCCTGCTGTGTGGGATCTTCGGTGTTCACGGGCCGGGCGTAAGAGGGCTCACTGGCAGCGGATCATCATGCCTGGGTGTCGTTCGAGCAGGGAGTGCCGTATTCCACCCGGGGGGTGTTCGGTCTTGCTGGCGCTGTGGTGGCTGGGCCGGCGGCTACGTCTGGGCTATCTCTTGGCGCAGTTGATGGGTGAAGCGGCGCAGCAGTTCCTCCGTTTCCCTGTGCTCCGCCATGCGGTCGGCTCTGCCCTCGCTGGGCCGGGAGGTCCAGCCCCGGCGTGCGAGAGCGTCGGCAAGGTCCACGGTGTCGTCGGCGCACAGCAGATACAGGGCTGAGCGGGCTTCCTGCATGCGGCCTGCCAGTTCGTTGGCCCCGGCGCCGTCGTCACTGAGCCGCGCGTCGCGGAGGTAGTCGATCAGCTGGACCACTGCCGAGTTGAAGCCGACGCCGGCTTTCAGCTTCTGCTCGCGCAGCCGCATGCGATCCTGCCTGCGCGCGGTGAACCAGGATCCGAACACGGCCCCGGCGAGGCCGAGGCCGGCCCCGACGGCTACGGACAGGATGTGCACCCGACCAGCTCCCCTCCCGACACACAATCGGCAGTCCTTCCATACGTGCGGGCCGAGCTGCCTGCGCCCAGGCTTCAGTTCACCAGGAAGGGAGTCAGGGCGAGGTAGATGCCGAGTGCCAGCAGT
>NZ_JBSFOK010000094.1:0-9881 GCF_053587635.1 Streptomyces sp. NPDC003635
GGCCCTGGATCCCCGGGCCGGTCGGACCCGAGGGAGGACCCTCGGCACCTGGGAGCGAGCGCCCCGCTGAGAGACCGTCGTCAGGGGAGCGGCACCGATGTCTCGCGGTTCCGCTCCCTACCCGAACGCCGAATCCATACGTCGGCACGCCGATCAAGGAGGCGCATCTCCATGGCCCACAAGGACGACCGCAACCGGACCGCTGCTCGGCAGCACGCTCAAGGCGGGCCCTCCGACACCGCGATCGCCGTGGACCGGCTGGTGACCAACGGGCTGAAGGCGCTGGCGGACTACGAGTCCCTCGACCAGCAGCAGGTCGACCACATCGTGAAGAAGGCCTCGGTCGCCGCCCTCGACCAGCACACCGCACTGGCCCGCCTCGCCGTGGAGGAAACCGGCCGCGGCGTCTTCGAGGACAAGGCCGCGAAGAACATGTTCGCGTGCGAGCACGTCACCCACAGCATGGGCCGGATGAAGACGGTCGGCGTCATCGCCCGGGACGACATCGAGGACATGGTCGAGATCGCGGAGCCGGTCGGCGTGGTCGCCGCCATCACCCCCGTGACCAACCCGACCTCCACCACGATCTTCAAGGCGCTGATGGCGCTGAAGACCCGCAACCCGGTCGTGTTCGCCTTCCACCCCTCCGCACAGCGGTGCAGCGCCGAGGCTGCCCGGATCGTCCGGGACGCGGCCGTCGCGGCCGGAGCACCGGAGCACTGCGTCCAGTGGATCGAGGCCCCGTCCCTCGAGGCGACCAGCACACTGATGCACCACTCGGGCGTCGCGCTGATCCTCGCCACGGGCGGCAACGCCATGGTCAAGGCCGCCTACTCGGCCGGCAAGCCCGCGCTCGGCGTGGGCGCCGGCAACGTCCCCGCGTACGTGCACAAGAGCGCCAAGCTGCGCCGGGCCGTCAACGACCTGGTCCTGTCCAAGTCCTTCGACAACGGCATGATCTGCGCCTCCGAACAGGCCGTCGTCCTCGATGACGACATCTACGACGCGGCACTCGCCGAGTTCCGTACGCTGCACGCCCACCTGGCGACCGCCGAGGAGAAGGCCAAGCTGGAGAGCTTCCTCTTCCCGGCAGGCAAGTCCGCGGGCGGCGGCTGCGAGCCCAAGGTGAACGCGGCGGCCGTCGGTCAGAGCCCCGCGTGGATCGCGCGAGAGGCCGGGTTCAGCGTGCCCGAGAACACCTCAGTCATCCTCGTCGAGGCCGAACGGGTGGGCCCGGACGAGCCGCTGACGCGCGAGAAGCTCTGCCCGGTGCTCGCCGTACTGCGTGCCGGCTCCGAGCAGCAGGGCTTCGACCTGGCCGCCGACATGGTCGCCTTCCACGGCCAGGGCCACAGCGCGGTCATCCACACCGAGGACCGGGAGGCCGCCGAGGCGTACGGCCGCCGGATGAAGACCGTGCGGATCATCGTCAACGCCCCGTCCTCGCAGGGCGCGATCGGCGGCATCTACAACGGCCTGCTCCCGTCGCTCACCCTGGGCTGCGGCTCCTGGGGCAGCACCTCGGTGTCCAACAACGTCTCCGCCGCCCAACTGCTGAACATCAAGCGGGTCGGCACCCGCCGCAACAACCTGCAGTGGTTCAAGGTCCCGCCGAAGATCTACTTCGAGCCGCAGGCCATCCGCTACCTGCAGTCCATGCCGGACCTGCACCGCGTCACCGTCGTCACCGACACCACCATGACCCGCCTCGGCTTCGTCGACCGGGTGAGCCGCGTCCTGCAGCGTCGGCCCGAGCCGGTGACCCTGCAGATCATCGACAACGTCGAGCCCGAGCCGAGCATCGACTCGGTGCGCCGCGGCGCCGACCTCATGCGGGACTTCCGCCCGGACACGATCATCGCCCTCGGCGGCGGCTCGCCCATGGACGCGGCGAAGGTGATGTGGTTGCTGTACGAACAGCCGGAGATCGACTTCGCGGACATGCGGCAGAAGTTCTCCGACATCCGCAAGCGCGCCTTCCGCTTCCCCACGTTGGGCAGCCGAGCCCGTCTGGTGTGCGTGCCCACCACGTCCGGTACCGGAGCGGAGGTCACGCCGTTCGCGGTCATCTCCGATCCGGCGACCGGCAAGAAGTACCCGCTGGCCGACTACGCGCTCACCCCGAGCGTGGCCATCGTCGACCCGCTGCTCACCACCGAGCTGCCCCCGGCGCTGGCCGCCGACAGCGGCTTCGACGCCCTCACCCACGCCATCGAGGCGTACGTGTCCGTGTACGCGAACGACTTCACCGACGGCCTCGCGCTGCACGCGATCCGGCTGATCTTCGAGCACATCGAAGCGGCCGTGAACGACCGCGAGGGCTCGGCAGAGGCCAGGGAGAAGATGCACAACGCCGGCACCATCGCGGGCATGGCCTTCGGCAACGCCTTCCTCGGCATCGTCCACGCCATGTCCCACACCCTCGGCGCCGCCTTCCACATCGCCCACGGCCGCACCAACGCGGTCCTGCTGCCGCACGTCATCCGCTACAACGGCACCATCCCGACCAAGCTGACCGGCTGGCCCAAGTACGAGAGCTACCGCGCCCCCGAACGCTTCCAGGACATCGCCCGCACCCTCGGCCTGCCCGCCGCCACCCCGGCCGAGGGCGTGGAGTCGCTGGCCGTGGCCGTCGAACGCCTCCGCGGCGCGGTGGGCATCGAGCCGTCGTTCCAGGCCCTCGGCGTCGACGAGCGGAGGTTCCTCGACGCACTGCCCCAACAGGCGCTCAACGCCTACGAGGACCAGTGCGCGCCGGCCAACCCGCGGATGCCGATGCTCGACGACATGCAGGACATCATGCGCACGGCTTACTACGGCAGGAAGCAGCTGCAGCCGGACGCGGTTGCGCCGGACACGGGTCGGCCGGACGCGGAATGAGAACCGAAAGGCCCTGGTGCGAGGTGCCGCGTGCCGTCGCAATGGCCTGATCGAGCCCGTCCCCGGCGGCGGCCCTCGGCGGGTGCCTGAGCCGGGACGCGCTCACGTCCGCGAGGGACTGCCCCCAAGCCGTCCCGGCCGCCTCGGCTGCCGGGACGGCAACCGGGCCGCGACAGCCCTGCTGCGCGCGGTCCGCAGACGCACAGTAAATGACCGAGCCGTCCGGAAGTCCGCCATGACCATCGACAACGCCGCTCCTACCGTGACCGGTCCGCGCCAGAGCGTGGAACTCGGCAAGGACGAAGCCCTTCGCCTGCTGGGAAGCGTGTCCCTGGGCAGGATCGTCTTCACCCGGCACGCGCTGCCGACCGTCCGCCCGGTCAATCACGTCCTGGACGACGGTGACATCATCATCCGCACTCACGAGGGCGCGGCCCTGACCTGGTGCACCCGTCAGGGCGGCAGCCCGGGCGTGGTCGTGGCCTACGAAGCCGACGCCATCGACCCGGCCACGCATCTCGGCTGGAGCGTGGTGATCACCGGCTACGCCCATCTGGTCACCGATCCGCACGAGTTGGCCCGCTTCCAGGCGCTGCTGTGCCCCTGGGTGCGGCAGACCATGGACTACGGGGTCCGCATCACCCCTGACCTGATCACCGGCATCCGGCTTACCGCCATCGACGAGCCCACCGACCCTGACTTCGATTGAGCCGGGCCTGAACCCTGATGCCTAGGTGGCATGAGCCTTCCCGGGAAGGGTCGCCCGGCCGTGGTCACGCCATCGATGGAGGAACGCCGTCGGGTGAGGGGCGCGGGCGCGACGTTCGGGACGTCGGTGAGGATGAGCAGGAAGTCGGCCGTGAGGTCCTCGGCGAGCAGGGCCGCGGTGAGGTCCTTGCCGATCACCGCCTCCACGCCGGTCAACGCGCCGGTGTCGTCATCCGGCGTGCCGCACTCGCTCGGCGCACTTGAACGGGACGGAACGCGGTGCGCAAGGGCCCCACTGTCCCCCAAGTGGGGCCGGTCGCCTCTCTGGTGCCTGCTGCCACAGTGTGATCCTTGAATCAGGCGCGGCACCGCATCCGATCCGCGAGGGGTTCCCCCGTCCCCCCGGCCGGAGGGCGACCGCGCCAGGGGGACGGCCTGTTCCAGGCAGCGGTCGCACGTGGGTCGTCGGCCGCGTGCCCGAGCGGTTCGCACCCGTACGGGCACGTCCCCCACCCGAACCGCGCGCACCCCTCGGCGCTGACGCTGACCCGCCCCGGCAGCTTGCTGCCGAGACGGGTCCTTCCTGGGCAGCGCCGGGTCGGATCGACGATGTTGGCCACTCCGCAAGTCCCTCAGGTCGGAAAACCCTTGTCCCATCCGGTCGGCACGATCACGACAGGGCAGTGGGAGTGATGCAGCAGGGTGTGGGTGACCGGCCCCAGGTGCACCCCGTGCCGCTTCGGGTCACGGTGTGCGGCGATGACCACGATGTCGGCTTCTCGGGTGGCCGTGAGGAGTGCCTGCGCCGGCGCCGTACGCACCGTCCGGGTCTCGACGCCGACGTGCGGGTACCGCTCCTGCAGTCCGGCCAGGGTGAAGCGGGGTACCGCTTCCTCGCTCCGGGCGCGCCGCGCCTCCTCCCGCTGGCCCGGGCTCGTCGCGGGCACCAGTGACGGCAGTTCGGGGGAGAGGTGCCTGTGCGTCCAGGCGTGCACGACGCTCAGCCGCGCTGTGCGGGCTTCCGCCTCGGCGAAAGCGTAGGCCGCCGCCTCGGCGTCGGCGTCGGTCTCGATGCCGAGCAGTACCGTGCCGGATTCCCCGGAGTGCCGGTCGCCCCGTACGACGAGGAGAGGGCTGCGGGTGTGCGCGGCCAGGCGCAGGCTCACCGAACCGAACAGCCTGCCGGTGACGCCGCCCAGCCCTCGGGTTCCGACCACGGTGAGATCGGCGTCGCGCCCTTCGCGCAGTAGGGCGTGCGCGGGGTTCGCCTCGACGGCCGAGGCCACGACCGGCAGGCCGGGGCGCCGGGCGCGTATCCGGTGGGCGGCCGAGGCCAGGACCGGTCCGGCTTCGTCCCGGTCGGGCACGGCGTACACGATGTGCAGCGCGATGCAGCGTCGCTCCGCCTCCTCGGCGGCTCGGTCCAGCGCCCGGGCGTCGGCCAGGGAACCGTCCACTCCGACGGTCACATGGCGAGTGGTCATCTCTCTCGCACTCCCTCACATTCTTGGTGCACTCCAGGTCAAAGGGCCCGCAGGCCGTGCTTCCGGAACTGCTCGCGCACCCGCTCGGTGAGCTCGGGGTCCGGGGTGGGTGTGTCGCGCAGCGGGAAGGGGATCCCGAGGGCGTCGTACTTGTGGGCGCCGAGCTTGTGGAACGGCAGGACGTCCACACGGTCGACGGTGCCCAGGCCGGCGAGGAACGCGCCGAGTCCGTCGACGGCCGCCGGATCGTCGGTCCAGCCGGGGACGAGGACGTAGCGGATCCACATCGGGATGCTGAGCCGGTCAAGGCGGGTGGCGAAGTTCAGGGTGGGGGTGAGCTCGCCGCCGGTCAGTTTGCGGTAGGTGTTGACGTCGAAGGACTTGATGTCCAGGAGCACCAGGTCGGTGTCGGCGAGGAGATCGTCGGTGGCACGGGCCCCGAGGAAGCCGGAGGTGTCGAGGGCGGTGTGCAGTCCGGCTTCCTTGCAGCGGTGCAGGAGGGAGGCGGTGAAGGCGGGCTGGAGCAGCGCTTCACCGCCGGTGAGGGTGACTCCACCGCCCGCGGTGGTGATGAAGGCCCGGTACTTGTCGATCTCCGCCATGACCTCGTCGACGGTGGTCTCCCGTCCGTCGCGCATGTGCCACGTGTCCGGGTTGGCGCAGTACAGGCAGCGCAGCGGGCAGCCGCTGAGGAAGAGTACGAACCGGGTCCCGGGACCGTCCACGCCGGTGGACAGGTCCCAGGAATGGATCCGGCCCGTCACGCGGCCGGGTTCGGTCACCGGGCCGGGTTCGGTTGCCCGGCCGGGCCCGGTCATCCGGCGGCGCCTCGTCGCTCGGTCTGTCGTCATCGCCGTCAGGGTCCGCTCGCTCACAGAGATCCGTGGAAGGTGCGGCTGATCACGTCGAGCTGCTGCTCGCGGGTCAGGCGGACGAAGTTCACGGCGTAGCCGGAGACCCGGATCGTCAACTCCGGGTACTTCTCCGGGTGTTCCATCGCGTCCTCCAGCACCGCCCGGTTCAGCACGTTGACGTTCATGTGGAAGCCGCCGGCCGCCATGTAGGCGTCGAGGATGCCGACCAGGTGGCCCGCACGCTCCTCGGGGAAGTGGCCGAGCCCTTCGGGGGTGATCGTGGTCGTCAGCGAGATGCCGTCGCGGGCCGCCTCGTACGGCAGCTTGGCCACCGACAGGGCCGAGGCGGCCACTCCGTGCCGGTCGCGGCCGTTCATCGGGTTGGCGCCGGGCGCGAAGGGCTGCCCGGCACGCCTGCCGTCGGGGGTGTTGCCGGTGTGCTTGCCGTAGACCACGTTGGAGGTGATGGTCAGCACCGACTGGGTGTGCTCGGCCTCCCGGTAGGTGGGGTGCTTGCGCACCTTGGCCATGAACGACTCCACCAGGTCGACGGCGAGGGAATCGGCGCGGTCGTCATTGTTGCCGTACGCCGGGAACTCGCCCTGTGTCTCGAAGTCCACGGCCAGTCCGCTCGCGTCACGGAACACCTTCACACGCGCGTGCTTCACCGCGGACAGGCTGTCCACGGCGACCGACAGGCCGGCGATGCCGCACGCCATGAACCGGTGCACCGGGTGGTCGTGCAGGGCCATCTCGATGCGCTCGTAGGCGTACTTGTCGTGCATGTAGTGGATGACGTTGAGTGTGTTGACGTACGCCTCCGCCAGCCAGTCCAGGACACGGTCGTACGCCGCCGACAGCTCGTCGTAGTCCAGGTAGTCGCCGGTCAGCGGCGGCGTTTCGGGCCCGATCTGCTCGCCGGTCATCTCGTCCCGTCCGCCGTTGACCGCGTACAGCAGCGCCTTGGCGAGGTTGACGCGCGCCCCGAAGAACTGCATCTGCTTGCCCACCGCCATGGCGGAGACACAGCAGGCGATCGCGGTGTCGTCGCCGGTGCGCGGGCGCGTCAGCTCGTCGGACTCGTACTGGACGGCGCTGGTGTCGATGGAGACCTGCGTGCAGAACTCCTTGAAGCCGGACGGCAGCAGGGGCGACCACAGCACGGTCAGGTTCGGCTCGGGGGCCGGGCCGAGGTTGTACAGGGTCTGCAGGAAGCGGAAGGAGGTCCGGGTGACCAGGGGGCGGCCGTCGGTGCCGATGCCGCCGATGGACTCCGTCACCCAGGTCGGGTCGCCGGAGAACAGGGCGTCGTACTCGGGGGTGCGCAGGAACCGTACGATCCGCAGCTTGATCACGAAGTCGTCGATCAGCTCCTGGGCGCGGGTCTCGTCGATGATCCCCTCGTCCAGGTCCCGCTGGAGGTAGACGTCCAGGAAGGTGGAGGTGCGGCCCAGCGACATCGCGGCGCCGTTCTGCTCCTTCACCGCCGCCAGGAAGCCCAGGTAGAGCCACTGCACCGCCTCGTGCGCCGTGGCGGCGGGACGGGAGACGTCGCAGCCGTAGGAGGCGGCCATCTCGGTCAGCTCGCCCAGCGCCTTGATCTGCTCGGCCAGTTCCTCGCGGTCGCGGATCACGTCCGGGCTGGAGGGCCGAGCGTCCAGCAGGGAGCGTTCGGCCCGCTTGGCCTCGATCAGCCGGTCGGTGCCGTACAGCGCGACCCGCCGGTAGTCGCCGATGATCCGGCCGCGGCCGTAGGCGTCCGGCAGCCCGGTGATGATCCCGGCCTTGCGGGCGGCGCGCATCTCGGGGGTGTAAGCGTCGAAGACGCCGTCGTTGTGGGTCTTGCGGTAGGTGCCGAACACCTTCGTCACGAAGGGATCGGGTTCGTAGCCGTATGCCTTCAGCCCGCTCTCCACCATCCGCAGTCCGCCGTTGGGCATGATCGCCCGCCTGAGCGGGGCGTCGGTCTGCAGGCCGACGATCAGTTCCCGGTCCAGATCGATGTAGCCGGGCTCGTGCGACGTGATCGTCGACGGGGTTGCGGCATCGACGTCGTAGATGCCCTTATCGCGCTCCTGCGGGAACAGTGCGCTGACCTTCTCCCAGACGGCGCGGGTACGGTCCGTGGGACCCGCGAGGAAGCCCGGACCGCCCTCGTACGGCGTGTAGTTGGCCTGGATGAAGTCGCGCACGTCGATGTGGTCGCGCCAGCGTCGCCCGGCGAAGCCACACCACGCGCTCGACGCGCTCTCAGTGGTTTCCACGCCTGTCGGGGCCACGGTCGCCATTACTGCCTCCGGATCGCTCGCGACGTCGTCCGCACAAAGGCGCGGACGGTCTCTGCTGTCGATGTTCGTCTCCCGCCGGTACGCCGGACAGGGTCTGCGGGAGCCCTCCGAGCTGCCGTCCGGCCCTCGTCCGGCCCGGCTGCCGGGACCGATGAGCCCGGCGTGATGGGGCCGTTCGGCCCCCGCTCGCCCAGTGCGCCGGTACGGCGACGGCGGCCCGCTCCCTCTTTGCCGCCGACCGCAAGGGGCCCGGTGCGGCGGTGAGCTTTGTCCAGGCGCCGCGGTGTCGGGCAGGTCGGCGGCATCGTCGGCAACGCGCCGAGGGCCACCGGAAGACATGGCGAAGCGGAGGGAAACCGCCCGCCGTGCGATGGGGCCCGCGAGAAGCGGGCGGCCCTCGGCGTCATGTCACACGCAACGAGTGGAGGCGGACTCGTACGCGGCCGGGTTCAAAGCCCCGGCCGCGTACATGTGGTCGGCTCAGCGCGTACCGGCACGCAGAGGTTCCCGCACCGGGACGCTGATGACGCCCGTCTTCCGTTCCGGCACCGGCATCCTGATGGTCAGGACCCCGTGCTTGTACTCCGCCGTCGCCTCGTCGTCCTTCGCACCGGCCGGCAGCGGCGTGAAGTGGCCGTAGGGGCGTGTGCTGCGGCGCTTGTCCGGGGTTTCCACGCTGCGCTCGGCACGCAGGGTGAGGACTCCCTGCGCGACGGTGATCTCCACGTCCTTCGCGGGGTCGATGCCCGGCAGCTGGGCCTGCAATACATACGTCCCGTCCGTCAGGCGTTCCTCGACGTGGATGCCGTGCGTTTCCGTCGGAACCTTGTCCAGCACGGGGAATCCCGCCTCCGCCCAGTCGGACAGGTCGGGCGGAGTGAGCCGACCGGGGAGCCGTTCGATGGATCCGCTCATCGAGTCTCTCCTTCGTGGATACCCCCGGCTTCAGCCGGGGGAGGAAACGAAGCTCCTGCGGAGCAGGGCAGGGAAAGCCGGTTCGCCGCCAGGGCGGAGTGGCGTTCACCCCAACTGCCTGCGCTGCCAAAAAACTGATCAGTTAGTGTGTGAACCGTGAAGGCCACTCACGTGAAGCGGGCGTTTAAGTACCGCTTCTATCCGACCGATGCGCAGGCGGCGGAGCTGTCGCGCACGTTCGGATGTGTGCGGAAGGTCTACAACCTGGCCCTCGCGGCGCGCACGGAGGCCTGGGCGCGGCAGGAGCGGGTGAACTACCACCAGACGTCGGCGATGCTGACGGCCTGGAAGAAGACCGAAGAGCTCGCCTACCTCAACGAGGTCTCCTGCGTCCCGCTCCAGCAGGCTTTGCGGCATCTTCAGACGGCGTTCGCGCACTTCTTCGGCAAGCGGGCGAAGTACCCGCGTTTCAAGTCGCGAAAGAAGTCGAGGAGGTCGGCGGAGTACACCACCAGTGCGTTCCGGTTCCGGGACGGCACGCTGACCCTGGCGAAGATGGCGGATCCGCTCGACATCGTGTGGTCGCGTTCCCTCCCGGAGGGTGTGTCCCCGTCCACGGTCACCGTGTCGCAGGATGCGGCAGGCCGGTGGTTCGTTTCCCTGCTGTGCGAGGACCCTGCCGTCCAGCCACTCCCCGCCACGGATGCGGCCGTCGGTATCGACGTCGGGCTCGACCACCTGCTGACCCTCTC
>NZ_JBSFOK010000095.1:0-9745 GCF_053587635.1 Streptomyces sp. NPDC003635
ACCCCCACCCACCCCCACCCACTTCCGCTCGCACGCCTCCCGCGGCAGGGGCCGCGCGCTCGTACCCCTCCCGCGCGTGGGCCGCGCGCTCGCACCCCTCTCGCGGCAGGGGCCGCGCGCTCGTACCCTCCAGCAGGGCCGCGCTTTCACACCCCCCGCAGCAGAGGCGCCCGTGTGGACGCCTCCTCGCACTCCAGCACCCACACCTCGTTCTCGCCCTCGCGCAGCACCGGGCCCGGCACGAAAAGCGCCGTCTGCGGCCCCGCCGACCAGTACCGGCCCAGGTTGAAGCCGTTCACCCAGACGAACCCCCTTGTCCAGCCCGGCAGTTCCAGCAGCGCGTCCCCGGCACCCCGGACGGTCACCGAACCCCGGAACAGCCCGGGCGCGGCCGTCCCGTCGAGCTCCCGGAACGGCACCGCCGACACGTCGTCCAGGTCGTCCAGCCGCAGTCCACGCGCGCGTACGTCGTGCAGATACTGCCGCTCGTGCAGGATCCCCCCGGTGATCCCCTTGGGCTCCCCGCAGCGCGGCCCGTAGTTGACCCGCCCCAGCGACTCCACCCACAGCTCCACCCGCGCGTGCCCGGCGACGGGCACTTCGAGCCGCTCGTCCTCCTCGGTGAGCACCCCGGCCCGCTCCCCGTCGACGTACACCACCGCGAGGTCCCGCAGTCCGCGCGCGATCAGCGGATACGGCCGTCGCGGCCCCGGCACGGTCACCTCGTAGCGCACCAGCCCCCGGTCGACGTCCAGCTCCTCGAAGGTCGGCGGCACGGGACCGGACACCTCGGCACCCCCACGCGCCTGGAGTACGGCGTCCAGGGGCGCCCAGGCGGTCAGGCGGGCCTCGGCGGGGGCGCCCAGCGCGGCGGGCGGCGGCGGGGGCTCGGGGAGAGGGCCGTCGGCGTACTCGGCGAGCACCTCGCGGAAGGCCCGGAACTTGGGCGTGGGGCGCCCGTACTCGTCGACCGGGGCGTCGTAGTCGTAGGACGTCACATCGGGCTCCAGCGGCCCGTCGTGCAGCTCGCCGCCGCCCCGGTTGGCGCCCGCCCAGCCCGCGAAGCTGGTGCCGCCGTGCGCCATGTACAGGTTGACCGAGGCCCCGCACTCCAGGATCTCCCGCAGCGCCGCGGCCGCGTCCCGGGGATCCCGTACGACGTGTTCGGCCCCCCAGTGGTCGAACCAGCCGCACCAGAACTCCATGCACATCAGCGGACCGTCCGGCCGGTGGCGGCGCAGGACCCGGAACGCCTCCCGCGCGTGGGAGCCGAAGTTCACCGTCGCCAGGACCCCCGTCACCGAGCCGCCGGAGAGCATGTGGTCCTCCGGGCCGTCCGAGGTGAACAGCGGGACCGATACGCCCTCCGCGCGCAGCAGCTCGGCGAGCCGGCGCAGATACCGGGCGTCGGAGCCGTAGCTGCCGTACTCGTTCTCGACCTGGACCATGATCACCGGGCCGCCGCGGTCGATCTGCCGGGCCACCACCTGGGGGAGCAGCTGACGGAACCAGCGCTCCACCGGGCGGAGAAAACCCTCGTCACGCGTGCGTGCGTGGCCCGGCACCCAGTGCGGCAGCCCGCCGTTCTCCCACTCGGCGCAGATGTACGGGCCCGGCCGCACGATCGCCCACAGCCCCGCCTCCCGAGCCGCGTCCAGGAACCGGCCGAGCGCCGCCACGTCCCGGAACTCGCCGGGCCGGGGTTCGTGCAGGTTCCACGGCACGTACGTCTCGACGCAGTTGAGGCCCATCGCCCGCAGCATCCCGAGCCGGTGCCCCCACTGCGCCTCGTGCATGCGGAAGTAGTGCAGCGCGCCGGACAGCAGCCGCACCGGCCGCCCGTCCAACAGGAAGTCCGTGTGCCCCACGGTGAACTCGCTCATGCCGCCACCCTCGCCCCTGGCGCAGGTGAGGGTCCATGGACAAAGATCGGCGCTGCTTGGACCGAACGACGACCGGCACGACGACCGGCACGACCACCGACACGACGACCCGGCACGACCACCGAAGGGCGCAGAGGAGGGGGCCGCGGATGTACCACACCTGGATGCGTTTCTTCACGCCCGGCCCCGCCCACCACCGCCTCGGCCTGGTCTGCCTCGGCGTCGGCCTGCAGTACGGCGTCCTGCCCACCGTCGGCCCGCGCACCCTCGACCACCACGTCGCCGTCGTCGTCAGCTCCGGCGGCGGCTGGTACCGCGGCCCCGACGGCCGCCGCAGCGCCGTCTCCGCGCCCGCCCTGCTGTGGCTCACCCCGGGCGTCCCGCACCACTACGGCCCCGACCCCGCGACCGGCTGGGACGAGGGGTTCGTCGACTTCACCGGCCCCGCGACGACGACGTACACCGAACTCGGCTACATCGAACCGGACCGCGCCGTGGTGCCCCTCTCGGACGCCGCCGCCCCGCGCGGGGTGATCGCCCGCATCGCGCGCGCCGCCCGCCGCGACAACCCGCTGCTGGAGGTCGAGACCGCGGCCGCCGTCCACGAGCTGCTCGTCGCCCTGCGCCGCGCCCGCGCGGACCTCGCCCCCGACGGCGACCAGGTCCTCAAGGCCCTCGCGCGGGACGCCTGCACCCCGATGACCGTCGCCGACCACGCCGCCCGGCACGGCATGACCCCGGCCGAGCTGCGCACCGCCGTCCGCCGGGGCGCCGGATGCAGCCCCAAGGACTACCTCCTCGGCATCCGGCTCGGCCGCGCCAAGGAGCTGCTGGCCGGCACGGAACTGCCCGTCGCGGCCGTCGCCCGCCGCGTCGGCTACGACGATCCGGCCTATTTCTCCCGCCTGTTCACCCGCCGCGTCGGCATGCCCCCGGTCCGCTTCCGCGCCCAGCAGGGCCGTACCGTCCCCGGCGGCTGGAGCGATCGGATCCCGCCGCCGGACGATCCGCCGATGATCGAGCGCGGGTAGGGAGCCGTAGGGTGGTCGCCCATGACCACCAGCAACACCGGAACCGGTGACGTCGACCCCGCCGTCCGCGAGGAGCTCGCGCGGCTGCGCGACAGCATCGACAACATCGACGCGGCCGTCGTCCACATGCTCGCCGAGCGTTTCAAGTGCACCCAGCAGGTCGGCCACCTCAAGGCCGCGCACCAGCTGCCGCCCGCCGACCCGGCCCGCGAGGCCCGGCAGATCGCCCGGCTGCGCACCCTCGCCGAGAACGCCAAGCTCGACCCGGCCTTCGCCGAGAAGTTCCTGAACTTCATCATCGCCGAGGTGATCAGACACCACGAGAGCATCGCCGAGACCGCGGAGACCGCGGAGACCGCCGAGACCGCGGAGACCGCCGAGAACACGGTCAACAGCGCTGCGCCCACGGCGAACTGACCACCGCCCGCCCCTCCGAGGGCGTGACACGGCCGCCCGCGGAGGGGCATGCTGCGCTGTGCACTCTTTGTCAGTCGACGGGCACACCCCGTCAGGGTCACGGACACAAGCTGGTTGTCCCATGCGGGAGGGACGTCGGGCCATGCCCTCGGATGCCAAGATCCTCATCGTCGACGACCACGAGGACACGCTGTACGCCCTGGAGAGCGCCCTGGCCCCCCTGGGCTACCAGCTCAGCCGCGCCACCACCGGTGACGACGCGCTCAAACAGGTGCTGCGCGGGAAGGTCGGACTCCTCCTGCTGGATGTGCGCATGCCCGGCGTCAGCGGCCTGGACGTGGTGCGCTACATGCGGCGCCTGGAACAGACCCAGCACATTCCGGTCATCCTGCTCACCGGTTTCGGCCAGGACCAGGAACTGACCTCCGCGGCCTTCGGGCTGGGCGTCGCGGACCTCGTGATGAAACCCATCGACCCCTGGACGTTACGCACCAAGGTCCGCTACCTCTACGACGCCCACCGCCGCCACCGCGCCCTGGAACAGGAAGTGCGCGACCTGCGTGCCCTCGTCAAGGGCCGGACCGACACCGGTGGGCCCGTCCCGACCCGCCCCGACCCCCGCGTCCCCTCCCAGCGCGACACCTCCGGCTCCCGCCGGGCGCAGGACCGGACATAGGCCGCGTACCGGCCCACCCCTGTGACTTGTCGGTGCCATCAGGCAGCATGTCGTTCATGTCCGTACTGACGCGCAACGAAGCGCAGGCCCGTGCCCAGCTCCTCGACGTCCGCCGCTACACGATCGAGCTCGATCTGACCACCGGGGACGAGACCTTCGACTCCCTGACCGTCATCCGGTTCGCCACGCGCGCCGACGCGGACACCTTCGTCGAGGTCAAGCCCGCGGAACTGCGCTCGGTCACGCTCGACGGACAGCCCCTGGACCCGGAGACCCTGGACGGCAACCGGCTGCCCCTGAAGAACCTCACCGCCGGAGAGCACGAACTGCGCGTCGAGGCCGCCATGCGCTACTCCCGCACCGGCGAGGGCATGCACCGCTTCACCGACCCCAGCGACGGCGAGACCTACGTCTACACCCAGCTGTTCATGGACGACGTCCAGCGCGTTTTCGCCGCCTTCGACCAGCCCGATCTCAAGTCCGTCTTCGAACTGTCCGTCAAGGCCCTCGAGGGCTGGACCGTCCTCGCCAACGGCGTCACCGAGCACACCGACGGCGTCTGGAAGGCCACGCCCACTCCGCTGATCTCCACCTACCTCGTCGCCGTCGCCGCGGGCCCCTGGCACTCGGTCACCACCGAACACCGCGGACTGCCCTTCGGCCTGCACTGCCGCCGCTCGCTGGCCCCCTACCTGGACGCGGACACCGACGAGCTGTTCGAGATCACCAAGCAGTGCTACGACCGGTACCACGAGAAGTTCGACGAGCCCTACCCGTTCGACTCCTACGACCAGGCGTTCGTCCCCGAGTTCAACGCCGGCGCCATGGAGAACCCGGGCCTGGTCACCTTCCGCGACGAGTTCGTCTACCGCTCCGCCGTCACCGACACCGAGCGCCAGACCCGCGCGATGGTCATCGCCCACGAGATGGCCCACATGTGGTTCGGCGACCTCGTCACCCTGCGCTGGTGGGACGACATCTGGCTGAACGAGTCCTTCGCCGAGTACATGGGCTACCAGACCCTCACCGAGGCCACCCGCTTCACCGACACCTGGACCGACTTCGGAGTCGTCCGCAAGGGCTGGGGCTACGACGCCGACCAGCGCCCCTCCACCCACCCCGTCGCCCCCGAGGCCGTCGACGACACCGCCTCCGCGCTGCTCAACTTCGACGGCATCTCCTACGCCAAGGGCGCCTCCGCGCTGCGCCAGCTCGTCGCCTGGCTCGGCGAGAAGGACTTCCTCGCGGGCATCAACACCCACTTCGAGCGGCACAAGTTCGCCAACGCCACCCTCGCCGACTTCATCGACTCCCTCGCCGCCCACACCGACCGGGACGTCCACGCCTGGGCCGACGCCTGGCTGCGCACCACCGGCGTCGACACCCTCACCCCGCGCGTGACGCCCGGCGCGGACGGCACCTACACCCTGGACGTCGAGCGCGCCGGCAGCCGTCCGCACCGCATCGCCGTCGGCCTCTACGACCTGGACGTCGCCGACGAGGGCCGCCGCCTCGTCCTGCGCGAGCGCATCGGCCTCGACGTCCCGCAGACCGGGCCGCAGCCCATCGGCAAGCGCCCCGCGCTGCTGCTGCTCAACGACGGCGACCTCTCCTACGCCAAGGTCCGCTTCGACCCCGAATCCTTCGAGGGCGTCCGTACGGCCCTGTGCGGGCTGCCCGAGCCGCTGAGCCGCGCGGTGGTGTGGAACGCGCTCCGGGACGCCGTCCGGGACGGCGAACTGCCCGTCGGCGCCTACCTGGAGACAGCCCGCACCCACCTTCCGCACGAGACGGACCTGGCCCTCGTCCAGGGCGTCCTGGCCTTCGCCTCCGCACAGGTCGCCGACCGCTACCTCGCGCCCGAGGAGCGCCCGGCCGCGCTGGCGACCCTCGCCGACCTCTGCCGCGACCTCATCCGCCGCACCGAGGACGGCGACCACCCCGGCCTGCGGCTCATCGCCGTACGCCACTTCATCGACGTCACCGCGCACCCCGAGTCCCTCGCGGCCTGGCTCACCGAAGGCACCGTGCCCGGCGGGCCCGAGCTCGACCCCGAGTTGCGCTGGCGCATCCTGTCCCGGCTGGCGGTCCTCGGCGCCACCGACGAGGCCACCATCGCCGCCGAGCTGGAACGCGACCCGAGCGCCACCGGCCAGGAGGGCGCGGCCCGCTGCCGCGCGGCCCTGCCGGACGCGGAGTCGAAGGCCCGCGCGTGGGAGGCCATGTTCGCCACGGACGACCTGTCGAACTACCTCTTCACCGCCACGGCCCAGGGCTTCTGGCAGCCCGAACAGGCCGATCTGGTACGGCAGTACGTGCCGCGCTTCTACACCGACGCGGTAGCCGTGGCGGAGCGCAGGGGCCCCGCCATCGCGGACGTGATCGGCCGCTGGGCGTTCCCGGTGTACGCGGTGGAGGGCGAGACCCTCAGCCTGGGCGAGGCCTGTCTGCGCGACGGGGACCCGATCCCGGCCCTGCGCCGCAAGCTGGTGGACCAACTGGACGACCTGGCGAGGGCGTTGCGGGTGCGGCAGGCCTAATACCCTCTTTCGGGTTCCGAATCCCGGGCTTTTCGGACATGACCGTGGGTCGGCCTCCAAGCTGTTCTCATGAGCATGACGCCGCCGCTCGCCTCGGGCCCCGAAGGCCCCCACGCCCTGGGCCCCCTGCTCGACACGGTCCTGGAGGCGCTGGGGGAGGGGACACGAGCACGAGGAGGGCCCCTGCCGCCCGGGGGCCCCTCCGAGGTGGCCGCGCGAGTGCGGGCCGCGCTGGGTGACGTACTGCCGGACGAGGGCGACCCCGACGCCCTGCACCGCCTGGTGCGGACCCTGGCGGAAGGCTCGGCGGACCCGGCGAACCCCCTCTGCGCGGCCCACCTCCACGGCCCACCACTGGCGGTAGCGGTGGCGGCGGACCTGGCGGCGAGCGCCCTCAACCCCTCCCTGGACTCCTGGGACCAGGCCCCGGCGGCGTCGGAGCTGGAGCGTCTGGTGACCCAGGCACTCGCGTCGCTGGTCCACGCCGCGCCCGATGCCGCGCAGCGGGGAGCGCCCGAGGAACTCCTCACCGCGCCCGAGAGGGCCGCTGTGGCACTGCCCGGCCCGAGCGGTCGCGGGCAGCCCGACCGGTCGGGTGGCGCGGCTGAGGGCGGCGGCAAGCGGCAAGCGCCGCCGAGCGCCCCCACGCCGGCGCCGCGCGGTCGGGGGCAGTCGTGGCGGTCGGGTGGCGCGGGTGAGGGCGGGGGCACGCGGCAAGCGCCGCCGAGCGCGCCCACGCCGGCCGCCCCCGACGCGCTCGTCACCACCGGCGGCACCGAGTCCAACCAGCTCGCGATCCTCCTCGCCCGCGAAGCAGCCCCCGGCACCCGCCTCATCCACGGCGCCAACGCCCACCACTCCCTCCCGCGCGCCGCCTGGCTCCTCGGCCTCCCCGATCCCGTCGTCGTCCCCGCCCCCACCGGCACCCTCGACCCCGCCGCCCTGGACGAGGCCCTCACCCGCCTCCCCGGCCCCCACCTCGTCGCTGCCACCGCGGGCACCACCGACGCGGGCCTGATCGACCCCCTCCCCGACATCGCCGCCCTGTGCGCACGCCACCACGCCCGCCTCCACGTCGACGCGGCCTACGGCGGCGGCCTCCTCTTCAGCGACCGGCACCGGCATCAGCTCGACGGCCTGAACTCCGCCGCCACCGTCACCCTCGACCTGCACAAACTCGGCTGGCAGCCCGTCGCCGCAGGCCTCCTCGTGGTCCGCGACGCACACGACCTCCGCGCCCTGCACCACCGCGCCGACTACCTCGCCGCCGACGACGACACCGAGGCCGGCCTCCCCGACCTCCTCGGCCGCTCCCTGCGCACCACCCGCCGCCCCGACATCCTCAAGATCGCGGTCACCCTCAAGACCCTCGGCCGCCAGGGCATGGGCCGAATCGTCGACCAAGTCTGCGAGCGCGCGCAGGAGTTCGCCGACCTCGTCGACCGACACCCCCGCTTCGAGCTGAACGACCGCCCCACCATCAGCACGGTCCTCTTCCGCCCCGAAGCCGCCACGGACGAAGCCGTCGCCGCCGTACGCCGAGCCCTCCTCACCAACGGCCGCGCCGTCCTCGGCCGCGCCCGCCTCGACGGCCGGCTCTGGCTCAAGGTCACGCTCCTCAACCCCCACACCCGCCCCGGCGACCTGGCCGCCCTGCTCCACCTCGTGGAAGGAACCACCCCCCGATGAGCCCCACCCCCGACACCCCCCGCGACCTGGTCGGCATCGGCATCGGCCCGTTCAACCTCTCCCTGGCCGCCCTCGCCCACCCGCTGGCCGAACTCGACACCGTCCTGTACGAACAGCGCCCCGCCTTCGACTGGCACCCGGGCCTGCTCATCGAGGGCGCCACCATCCAGGTCCCCTTCCTCGCCGACCTCGTCACCCTCGTCGACCCCGCGAGCCCCTGGACCTTCCTCAACTACCTCAAGAGCCGCGACCGGCTCTTCCCCTTCTACTTCGCCGAGCGCTTCCACATCCAGCGCGCCGAGTACGACGCCTACTGCCGCTGGGTCTCCGAGAACCTGCCCGCCCTGCACTTCGGCCACCAGGTCGACGCCGTACGCTTCAACCCCGAACGGGACGTGTTCGAGGTCGACTTCACCCAGCTCGACGCCGACGGCGAGGCCGAGGCACTGGGCCGTACGTACACCCGGAACGTCGTCCTCGGCATCGGCACCGAGCCGTACGTCCCCGAGCCGCTCAGACCGCTCGTCGAGGCCCGCGGCGTACCCGTGTTCCACGCCGCCGACTACGTCGGCCACCGCGCGGACCTGCTGGCCGCCGACCACGTCACCGTCGTCGGCTCCGGACAGTCCGGAGCCGAGATCTTCCTCGACCTGCTCCGCACCCGCCCCGAGGGCCGAGAAGGGCTGCACTGGATCGGCCGTACCGAGGCGTTCGCGCCCATGGAGTACTCCAAACTCGGCCTGGAACACTTCACCCCGGACTACACCCGCTACTTCCACGCCCTCGCCGAGCCCGTCCGCGACCGGCTCGTCACCTCGCAGTGGCAGCTCCACAAGGGCATCGACAGCGACACCCTCGCCGCCATCCACGACGAGCTCTACCGCCGTACCCTGCACGGCGGCTGGCCGGACGCCGTGCTCACCCCCGGCGTCCGCGTCCGCACGGCGGGACGGGTCGCGACCACCAAGGTCGAACTGCACCTGGAGCACATCGAGCAGAACACCCGCTCCCGTCTCACCACCGACGCCGTCGTCCTCGCCACCGGCTACCGCGAGCGCCCCCTGGACCGGATCCTCGCCGGTCTCGACCCCTACCTGCGCCGCGACAGCCGCGAACGCCCGCGCGTGGACGAGAACTTCCGCCTGGTCCTCGACCCCTCGGTCACCGGCTCGGGCTGCAACGTCTACGTCCAGAACGCCGAACTCCACACCCACGGCGTCGGCACCCCCGACCTCGGCCTCGCCGCCTGGCGCAGTGCCACCATCCTCAACGCGGTGACGGACAAGGAGACGTACCGGCTCCCCCCGCGGACCGCCTTCACCACCTTCGGCCTGGAAACACCGCGGCCCCAGATCCCGCCCGCGCGCAGGCCACACGCGCTCACACCACTGGCGGACGGGATCTGAGGCCGACAAGTGCCGCGTCAGGCAACGTTCGCCCCGTCGCGTCGCCCGGCACGCACTCTCGCCGCACCGGGCACAAGCCCAAGTACATCCAGTACGAGGGCTT
>NZ_JBSFOK010000096.1:0-9369 GCF_053587635.1 Streptomyces sp. NPDC003635
CGCAGCGAAGGGAGAGCGGGTAGACCTGGCTGCGGTCAACGGGCCCGCCTCAGTGGTCCTTTCCGGTCCTGCAGCCGAGATCGAGGCTGTCCGGGAGCGTTTCACGGCGGCCGGGGTCAAGACGCGGCGGCTGAAGGTCTCCCACGCCTTCCACTCCTCGTTGATGGAGCCGATGCTCGCCGAGTTCGAGCAGATCGCCTCAGGTGTTGCGTATCAGCGGCCCCGCATACCCGTGGTGTCGAACGTGTCGGGTCGTGTCGCGGGGGAGGAGCTTCAGACGCCAGCGTACTGGGTGCGGCATGTGCGTGAGGCGGTTCGTTTCGCCGACGGGATCGCTTGGCTGGCCGATGCCGGGGTGACGAGGTTCCTGGAGCTGGGTCCGGACGGCACCCTGTGCGCGATGGGTGCCGAGTGCGCGGAGGGTCTGTTCGTTCCCGCCACTCGTCGAGGTCACGGCGAGGTCGAGACGTTCACCACGGCCCTGTCCCGTCTGTGGGCCAGCGGCGCGCACGTCGACTGGCCGGCCCTGTTCACCGGCCGCAACCCGACCCGCGTCGACCTCCCCACCTACCCCTTCCAACACCAGCGCTACTGGCTGGACCGCGCAGACACCTCCGACGCCACGACCCCCGATCCCGAAGAGTCCCGCTTCTGGGCGGCAGTGGAGCGCGAGGACGTGACCGCCCTCGTGGAGGAGCTGGACACCGGTCATGACGCACTGCGCGAGGCCCTTCCCGCGCTCGCCGCATGGCGCAGGCGCCGACGCGAACACAGTGCCGTCGACGGGCTCCGCTACACGGTGACCTGGAAGCCCTTGACCGCCACCACCCAGTCGGCGAAGGGACGTTGGCTCGTCGCCGTGCCCGAGGCGCCCGGCGATCCCGCCTTCCCGGCCGCGGTCCAGGCCGCCCTCACTGCGGCCGGGATCGAGCCGGTCACCCTGCCCGTGCCGCTCACCGCCAGCTCCGGCGCGGCACTGGCCGAGCGTCTGGCCGAGCACGAGGCGGGGACGTACAGCGGCGTCCTCTCCCTGCTCGGCTGCGACCCGACCGCCACCACCCCGGACGCCGATGGCCTGGCCCCCGCCGTCACCGCCACCCTCGCCCTGCTGCACGCGCTCACCGCGGCCGGGGCCGAGGCGCCCCTGTGGTGCGCCACCCGGGGTGCGGTCGCCGCCGCTCCCTCCGACGCCGCGCCCGACGTGGGCGGCGCCGGGCTCTGGGGTCTCGGCCGCGTCGTAGGACTGGAACTGCCCGATCTGTGGGGCGGTTTGGTGGATCTGCCGTCCGCGCTCGACGAGCGGACCGGGCGACTGCTCGCCGCGGCCCTGGGCGGTGGCGACGGGGAGGATCAACTCGCGGTCCGGCCATCGGGGTTGCTTGCCCGGCGGCTCGTGCGGGCCGGTGGCCGAGTGCGCGAGGAGGGGGAGTGGCCGCCGCGCGGTACCGTCCTGATCACCGGCGGTACCGGGGCGCTCGGCGCACATGTCGCCCGTTCCCTCGCCGCTGACGGTGCCGAGCGTCTGCTGCTGCTCAGTCGAAGGGGACCCGAGGCGCCCGGTGCCGACGCGCTCGCCGACGAACTGCGCGCGGCGGGTGCCGAGGTCACGGTCACGGCGTGCGACGCCGCCGACCGCGAACGGCTCGCCGAGGTGCTGGCCGGGATACCGGACCTCACCGCCGTGATCCATACCGCCGGAGTCGTCGAGGACGGTGTGGCTGCCTCGGTCACCGAGGAGTCGCTGCGCCGCGTGCTGCGCCCGAAGACGGCCGCCGCTCACCACCTCCACGAGCTGACCAGTCGTCACAACCTGGCGGCGTTCGTGTTGTTCTCCTCCGTCTCCGGGACCGTCGGCACGCTCGGGCAGGCCGCGTACGCCGCCGCCAACGCCTCCCTCGACGCGCTGGCCGAGTGGCGGCGCGCCTCCGGTCTGCCCGCCACCTCCGTCGCCTGGGGACCCTGGGCCGGAGGGGGCATGGCCGGGGAGCGGATCGTGGAGACCGGGGTCCGGCGTGCCGGTCTGGTGCCGCTGGACCCCGCGCGTGCCCTCGCCGCGCTGCGGCGGACGGTGCTCGGCGGCACCGACGGCATCGTGGTGGACGTGGAGTGGGACCGGTTCGCCGCCGCCTTCACCGGCAACCGCCCCAGCCCGCTCCTCGCTGACCTTCCCGAGGCGCGCCGGGTGCTCGGGCAGGGGGAGCGTCCTGGCGGTGACGAGGGTCTCGTCGCCCGGCTCGCGGCGCTGCCCGTCCGGGACCGGGAGCGGGCGGTGGTGGATGCCGTACGGGGTCTTGTCGCCGGTGCGCTCGGCCACGCCTCTCCGCAACGCGTCGATCCCGCACGCCCCTTCAAGGAGCTGGGCTTCGACTCGCTGACCGCCGTGGACCTGCGCAATCGGCTCATCGCCCACATCGGGCTGCGGCTGCCCACCACCCTCGTCTTCGACTACCCCACCACCACCGCGCTCGCCCGCCACCTCCTCACCCTTCTCTTCCCGGAGACGGATGAGGCCGCTTCCGCGCCGATGGCCGCGGGGAGCGAGGTCGAGGACGATCCGGTCGTCATCATCGGCATGAGCTGCCGGCTGCCCGGTGGCGTCGACTCCCCGGAGGCACTCTGGGAGTTGCTGGCCGAGGGCCGGGATGCCATCACCCCCTGCCCCGACGACCGCGGCTGGGACATCGAGGACTACTACGACCCCGACCCCGAGCGGCCCGGCAGCACGTACGGCCGCGAGGGCGGCTTCATGACCGGGGCGGACGGCTTCGACGCGGGCTTCTTCGGGATCTCGCCGCGCGAGGCGCTGGCCATGGATCCGCAGCAACGGCTGTTGCTCGAGTCGAGCTGGGAGACCGTCGAGCGGGCCGGGATCGACCCGCACGCACTGCGGGGCAGCAGGACGGGTGTCTTCGTCGGCCTCGTCGCCTTCGACTACGCCCGCGCCTACGGACCCGGCCAGGAGGACCTGGAGGGCTTCCTCGGCATCGGCAACTCCGCGAGCGTGGCCTCCGGCCGGGTCGCGTACGCGCTCGGCCTCGAGGGGCAGGCGTTGACCGTCGACACCGCCTGCTCCTCGTCGCTGGTCACGCTGCATCTCGCCGCGCATGCCCTGCGGAGCGGCGAGTGCGATCTCGCGCTGGCAGGTGGGGTCACCGTGCTGCCCTCGCCGTCGATCTTCCTGGAGTTCAGCCGTCAGCGCGGACTGTCCGCCGACGGCCGGTGCCGTGCCTTCTCCTCCGACGCGAACGGCTTCGGGCCCGCCGAGGGAGTCGGCATGCTGCTCCTGGAACGGCTCTCCGACGCCCGCCGCAACGGGCACCGCGTCCTCGCGGTCGTGCGGGGCTCGGCGGTCAACCAGGACGGCGCCTCCAACGGGCTGACCGCCCCCAACGGCCCCTCCCAGCAACGCGTCATCCGTGCCGCGCTCACCCACGCCGGCCTCACCGCCGCCGATGTCGACGCCGTGGAGGCGCACGGCACCGGCACCACCCTGGGGGACCCGATCGAGGCACAGGCGCTCCTGGCCACCTACGGACAGGGCAGGGAGGCGGAAAGGCCGCTCTGGCTCGGCTCGGTGAAGTCCAACCTCGGTCACACCCAGGCAGCCGCCGGTGTCACCGGCGTCATCAAGATGGTGCTGGCGATGCGGGAGGGCGTCCTGCCGAAGACGCTGTACGTGGACGAGCCGACCCCGCACGTGGACTGGACGACGGGCGACGTACGGCTGCTGACCGAACCGACCCCGTGGCCCGAGACCGGGCGCGTCCGGCGCGCGGGGGTCTCCTCCTTCGGCATCAGCGGCACCAACGCGCACGTCATCCTGGAGGCACCGGAGCCGACGGAGGAACCGTCCGCGCCGCGGCCTGTCGCCGGTGAGCCGGTCTGGCGGGGCGCTCCGGTGCCGTGGACCCTGTCCGCGCGCGACGCCGACGCCCTGCGCGCCCAGGCCGCCGGCCTCGCCGACCTCGGGGAGACCGACCCGGCCGACGTCTCCTTCGCCCTGCTGACCCAGCGCGCCGCGCTGGAACACCGTGCCGTCCTCCTCGGCCCGGACCTGCCGGGTGCGGCCCGAACCCTGGCGGCGGGCACGGTCGAGGACGCCGGGTCGGTCGTGACCGGCCGGGCGAAGCCGCCCGCGGGCGTCACCTTCGTCTTCCCCGGCCAGGGCTCGCAGTGGCTCGGCATGGGCCGGGAACTCCTCGCCGCCAGCCCCGTGTTCGCCGCGCGCGTCGCCGAGTGCGAGGCGGCTCTGACGCCGTACGTCGAATGGCGCCTGACCGAACTGCTCAACGGCCCGGAGCCGGACTCCCGTTGGGCCGACTGGATGGAGCACGTCGAGATCATCCAGCCCGTGCTGTGGGCGGTGATGATCTCACTGGCCGCCGTCTGGGAGGCGCTCGGCGTCACCGCGTCGGCGGTCGTCGGACACTCCCAGGGTGAACTGGCCGCCGCCGTCGTCGCCGGGGCGCTGAGCCTGGACGACGGCGCCCGTGTCATCACCGCCCGCGCGACGATCGGCGCGGGCCTCACCGGGCGCGGCGGGGTCGTCTCGGTGGCCGAGGGCGCCGACCGGATCGCCGAGCGGCTGGCCGCCCGACACCCCGAGCTCTCCGTCGGAGCCGTCAACAGCCCGGCCTCCACCGTCGTCGCCGGCACGCACGAGGCGCTGGCCGCGCTGATCGAGGAACTGGAGGCGGACGGTGTCTGGTACCGCCGCGTCGCCCACTCCTACGCCTCCCACTCACCCCACATGGAGGAGATCAGGGAGCGACTGCTCGCCGACATCGGCACGGTGACCCCCCGGCCCGGCCGGGCCGTCTTCCTCTCCACCGTGACCGGCGGGCTCCTCGACACCACCGACCTGGACGCCGCCTACTGGTACCGCAACCAGCGCGAGTCCGTGGCCTTCCGCAGCGCCGTCGAGACCTCGCTCGAACTCGGCCACACCACCCTCGTCGAGGTCAGCGCCCACCCCGTCCTCGTCGCCGCCCTGGAGGACACCGCGGCCGCGGCCGGCACCGCCGCGGTGGTGACCGGCACCCTCCGCCGCGACGAGGGAGGCCCCGACCGGTTCACGGCGGCGGCCGCCACCCTGTGGACCGCCGGTACCGACGTCGACTGGACCGCCCTGCACGCGGGCCGCGCCCCGCACCGCGTCGACCTGCCCACCTACGCCTTCCAGCGCCGCCGCTACTGGCTCACCGCCCCACCCGGCACCGCGGGGGACCCCGCCGGGCTCGGCCTCACCGACACCGGCCACCCGCTCCTCGGCGCCGTCGTGCGCCCCGCCGACGACGACGGACTGCTGCTCACCGGGCGGCTCACCGCCCACGGCCACCCCTGGCTCGGACAGCACCGGCTGCTCGGCACCCCGCTGCTGCCCGGCTCCGCCCTGTCCGAGCTGGCGATCCGCGCGGGGGACGAGGCCGGCTGCGGCCGCCTGCGCGAACTGGTCCTGAGCGGCCCTCTGGTCCTGCCCGACCGAGGCGGCGTACAGCTCCAGGTCACCGTCGGTGCCCCGGGCCCTGAGGGCGAACGTGCCGTCGCGATCCACTCCCGCCCCGACAGCGCCCTCGACGACGAGCCGTGGACCTGTCACGCCGAGGGCGTCCTGATCCCGGAGACCGGCACCGAACCGGAGGCGACGGGCCTCACCGTCTGGCCCCCGCTCGGCGCCGAACCGGTCGACGTGTCCGGGTTCTACGACCGAGCCGAGGCCGCGGGGTACGCCTACGGCCCCGCCTTCCACGGCCTGCGCGCCGCCTGGCGGCTCGGTGACGAGATCTACGCCGAGGTCTCCCTTCCCGACGCACTGCGCACCGAGGCCCAGCGCTACGGCCTCCATCCGGCCCTCCTCGACGCGGCGCTCCACGCGAGCGCCCTGTCCAGGCAGACCGCATCGGACGCCCCCACCGCGCTGCTCCAGCCGTTCGCCTGGACCGATGTCAGGCTGCACGCGGCTGGAGCGACCGAACTGCGCGTCCGTCTCACGCCCGCGGGCCCGGACGGCACCGGCATCCTGCTCGCGGACCCGACGGGCCGGACCGTGGCCGAGGTCGCCGCACTCGTGCAGCGCAGGGTGGACACGGGTCAGCTCACGACCGGCGCGGACGCCTTCCTGCACGTCGAATGGACGCCCCTGGCCGAGCGTCACCAGGTGGCAGAGGACGAGGAGTTCGCCACCTGGGCGGTGCTCGGGGACGACCCGCTCGACCTCGCCGCCACCCTCCAGGAAGGCGGCCACGCGGTCGTCAGCCATACGGACCTCGACGGCCTGCTCGCCGTCATCGAGGCGGGCGTACCCGCCCCGGAATGGGCCCTGTTGCCGTCCGGCGCGCCAGACCTTCTGGAAAGCTGGCTCGCCGACGAGCGGCTCGCGGACATCCGCCTGGCGGTCGTCACGCGCGGCGAGGCGAATGGTCCCGTACGCCGTAGTCAGGCCGAACACCCCGGCCGCATCATCCACTTGGACCTGGACGCCGACCCGGACCCGGACGTCCCGGCCGCCCTGCGCACGGCCCACGCCACCGGAGAACCCACCCTCGCCCTCCGTGACGGCACCCTCCTCGTGCCCCGGGCCCGACGGCTGGCCGTGGGCAGTGAGACGTACGAGCACCTGGACGGCACCGTCCTGGTCACGGCCGACGGCGAGGGCGCGTCCGCCGCAACGCTCATCCATCACCTGGTGACCGAACGAACCGTCCGCTCGCTGCTCGTCGCGGCCCCCGACGCCGTCCTCGACGACGAACTGCTCCGCCAGTACGAGGTGACCGTCGAGCGGGCGACAGGCGATCCCACCGACCGTGCCTGGCTGGCGGGTCTGCTCGCGAGCCGCCCGGTCACCGCCGTGGTGGACACCGCGGCCGACCCCACCACGACCGTCCACCTGCACGAACTCACCTCAGACACCCCGCTGAAGGCGTTCGCCGTACTGTCCGACGCCCCCGACCCCCGCCTCGCCACCTTGACCGACCACCGTCGCGCGACCGGACTGCCCGTCGCCGTGGTCACCGGGGCACCCTGGGAGCCCGGCACGGACACATCCGTGGCCCGCGCCCTGGCAGCCGTACTCGACCAGAGCCTGCCTCCGCTCATCGCGACCCGCCTGGACCCGGCGGAGCTACGCCGCCGTGCCGCGGCGGGCACGCTTCCCCCGGAACTGAGGGACCTCGTACCCGCCGCCACGCCCCGCCGCCGCGGAGCCGTCGGTTCGACGGCGGGCCCCGACCCGGCCGCCGGCGACGCCCTGGTCCGCAAGCTCTCCGGCCTCAGCGCGGACGAACGCCTCCGGCACCTCATCGACCTGGTACGCCGACAGGCCGCGGCCGTCCTCGGCCACGAGTCCGTCGACGCCATCGACGCCGAACGGCCCTTCAAGGAGCTCGGCTTCGACTCGATGATGTCCGACCGGCTCCGCAAGCGGCTGGCCGCCGAGACCGCCCTGCCCCTCCCGGCCACCCTCGCCTTCACCTACCCGACGCCCACCGTCCTCGCCGCCCACCTGGACGAGCGACTGCGCCTCACCGACGGCGACGCGGCCGACACCGACGACACCGACCGCGTGCTGGCCGAGATCGAACGGCTCGACACCGCCCTCGCCGTCGTGGAGCCCGGCGTCACCGACCATGCCGCCCGCGCCCGCGTCGTCAAGCGGCTCCAGTCGGTGCTCTGGCGCTGGAGCAGCGACGCCGGAACCAGCACCGACGGCGTCCTCGACGGCGGCGCCCTCGACTCCGCCACCGACGACGAGATGTTCGACCTGATCGACCGCGAGCTTGGAGCCTAGGGAGTACTCGATGCCGAACACCGAAGACAAGCTCCGCGAATACCTCAAGCGCGTCACCGCCGACTACTCCCAGGTACGGCAGCGGCTGCGCGAGCTGGAGGCCAGGGACCAGGATCCGGTCGCCATCGTCGGCATGGCCTGCCGCTTCCCCGGTGGCGTCGACTCGCCCGACGAGCTGTGGCGCATGGTCGCCGAGGGCGTCGACGGCATCACCCCCTTCCCCACCGACCGGGGCTGGGACGAGGACCTGTACGACCCGGACCCCGACGCGTACGGCAAGAGCTATGTGGTCGAGGGCGGCTTCCTGCACGACGCAGCCGACTTCGACCCCGAGTTCTTCGGCATCTCGCCGCGCGAGGCGCTGGCCATGGACCCGCAACAGCGGCTTCTGCTCGAAGCCTCCTGGGAGGCGATCGAACGGGCAGGCATCGTCCCCGCCACCCTGCGCGGCACCCGTACCGGTGTCTTCGCCGGAGCCGTCGCCTCCGACTACGCCGCCCGCCTCGACTCCGTCCCCGAGGAGATCGAGGGCTTCCTCGTCACCGGCAACATGACCGCCGTGGTCTCCGGCCGGATCTCCTACGTCCTGGGCCTCGAAGGCCCGGCGGTCACCGTCGACACGGCCTGCTCCTCCTCCCTCGTCGCCACCCACCTCGGCGTCCAGGCCCTGCGCAACGGCGAGGTCGACCTCGCCCTGGCCGGTGGCGTCACCGTGATGCCCACCCCCTCGGGCTTCGTCGGCTTCAGCCGCCAGCGCGGCCTCGCCCGCGACGGCCGCTGCAAGGCCTTCTCGGCCGCCGCCGACGGCACCATCTGGTCCGAGGGCGTCGGCGTCCTGCTCCTGGAACGCCTCTCCGACGCCCGCCGCAACGGACACCAGGTCCTCGCCGTCATCCGTGGCTCCGCCACCAACCAGGACGGCGCCAGCAACGGCCTCAGCGCCCCCAGCGAACTGGCCCAGCGCCGCGTCATCGAACAGGCCCTCGAGAGCGCCCGCCTCACCACCCGCGACGTGGACGCGGTCGAGGCGCACGGCACGGGTACGACGCTGGGCGACCCCATCGAGGCCCAGGCCCTGCTGGCCACATACGGCCAAGGGCGCGACACTGACCGCCCGTTGTGGCTCGGCACGGTCAAGTCCAACATCGGCCACTCCGGCGCCTGCGCGGGAGTGGCGGGCGTCATCAAAACGGTCATGGCGATGCGGGAGGGCGTGCTGCCGCGCACCCTGCACGTGGAGGAGCCGACGCCCCACGTTGACTGGACGGCCGGTGACGTCCGCCTCCTCACCGAGCAACGGGAGTGGCGGGCGAACGGCCATCCGCGCCGCGCCGGCATCTCCTCCTTCGGCGTCTCCGGCACGAACGCCCACGTCATCCTGGAGGAGGCTCCCGCTGAGGCGGAGCCGGGGCCGGTGGTGGTGTCCGGTTCCGAGGGCTTGTCGGGGTCGCCGGTGGTGCCGTGGGTGGTGTCGGGGCGTACGGCTGTGGCTTTGGCAGCGCAGGCGGGGCGGCTGGCGGGGGTTTCCGGCGATGCGGCGGACGTGGGGTGGGGCTTGTGGTCTTCGCGTACGGCGTTGGAGA
>NZ_JBSFOK010000097.1:0-8900 GCF_053587635.1 Streptomyces sp. NPDC003635
GGCGGCGGCGTCCCTGACACGCCGCCGCCCCGACGGGTGCACCAGGGGGGCGTCCGATGGTGGGCGCCCTTCTGCTTTCGTGTGCCCTAGGGCTCCTGCTGGCCGGCCGTGGTGACCGGACGGACCGGTACGGTCCAGGGCAGCTCGATGGAGACCGTCTTGCCGCCCTCCCGGGTGGGCCTGACTCTGAGCCGGCCCCCGCACTCGGCGGTCAGCCAGCGGATGATCACCAGCCCCCGGCCGTTGTCCTGCTGCACGGCGGCCGGCAGGCGTTTGGGGAAGCGCGGGTGGCTGTCGGTGACCCCGATGCGCAGTTGTTCGTCATGGTGCAGCTCGATGTCCACCGTGAAGGTGGGTGACTGACCCAAGGTGTGCTGTACGGCGTTGGTGGCGAGTTCGGAGACGATCAGCCTGATGGTGTCGGCCACGTCCGTCTCCGCGGGCAGCCCCCATTCCGCGAGAGTGCTGACCACATAGCCACGGGCCGCGGAGACCGAGGCGGGATCGCTCGGCAGAGTGACGGATGCTTCCAGATGGTCTGCCATGGCGACGTCGTCCCTTTCCCACGGGACCGCAGTCCGACACGGAGCGGATGGTTCGAGTACGGTCCCGGACTGGTGCTTCTTCGCCAGACTGCCATTACCGCGCCGGTCACGGTGGCGATCCACCAAGATATGCATATATCTGTCGCTCAAAGCGGTGAACTCTGCTACGCGAGACCGTATTTGGGCGGCCCGGTTGGAGTAAGGAGGACCGCATGCAGCACGGTCCCGCGGTACGCCGCCGAAAACTGGGCGCCGAACTGCGTGCGTTGCGCACCGGGGCGGGCCTCACCAGTGGTGAGGCGGCGCGTCTGGTGGGCTGGCACCAGTCGAAGGTGAGCCGGATCGAGACCGGCGCCAGCGGGGTGAAACCGGCCGATGTGCGATTACTGCTGGACGCCTATGGCGTCGCCGACTCCCAACTGCGGGAGCTACTGCTGGTGTTGGCCGGGACCGACGACGGCGCCGGGCGCCACCACTGGTGGCACGCCTATCGCGGGGTGCTGCCGCCGACCTACCGGGACTTCATCAGCCTGGAGTCCCAGGCGAGCGCGATGCGCACGCTGGAGACCTCCGTGGTGCCGGGGCTCTTGCAGACGCCCGAGTACGCGCGGGCGGTGACCCGGGCGGCGGTGGGCGGCCTGGACGAGACGGACGAACGCCTCGACGCCCTGGTCGAGGTGCGCCTGGCCCGGCAGGACGTGCTGCGCGGGGAGCCACCGCTGGAGCTCAGCGCGGTGCTGGACGAGGCGGTGCTGCGCCGGGAGATCGGCGGACCGGGGGTGATGGCCCGGCAGCTGTGGCGGCTGGTGGAGGCGGGACGGCTGCCTCAAGTGCGTTTGCAGGTCCTGCCGTTCACGGCCGGGGCGCACATCGGTGTCACGGGCCCTTTCGTTGTCTTCTCATTTTCGCGCACTTCTGATCTGGATGTGGTTGTTCTCGACCACTTGACGAGTAGCCTCTACCTCGAACGGAAAGAAGACCTCCAGGCGTACACGGAGGCCTTCACCACCCTTCAGATCCACGCCCTTTCGCCCGAGGAATCGTTGGATTACATCGCCGGGATAGCTGACGGCGCGTAAGGAGGCACCATGTCTGCACTGCCTCGGAACGTACCTTCCACTACCGAACTGCACGTCGTGCGCTGGCTGCGGAGCAGCTACAGCACGGGTGCGAACAACTGCGTGGAGACCGCCCGGCCGCGTTCCGGTCCAGGGGCCGGGCTGCTCGCCGTACGCGACTCCAAGGACCCGGCCGGGCCCGCGCTGCTCTTCTCCCCCGAGAGCTGGGCGAACTTCACGGCCGCGTTCACATCCTGATCCTGACCGCAATCGATCAGTTCCGCAGCCCCGGCGGCAGGGCCGTGTCACGCCGACTCATGGTCGTGTCCCGCCGATGACCCGTACAGCGCGTTCGATCTGTCCGTCCGTGAGATCCGCGCGGGCGGTCAGCCGCAGCCGAGAGATGCCGTCGGGCACGGAAGGAGGACGGAAACAGCCCACGGCCAGGCCCGCCGTCCGGCAGTCGGCGGCCCAGCGCACGGCCTCCTCCGGGGAGGGCGCGCGCACCGAGACCACGGCGGCGTCCGGACGTACCGCCTGATGCCCCTCGGCCGTCAGGCGGTCGTGCAGTTCCGCGGCCACCGTACGCGCCCGGGCCGCCCGCTCCGGCTCCCTGCGCAGCAGCCGCAGGGCCGCGAGGGCGGCGCCGGCCGCAGCGGGAGCCAGGCCGGTGTCGAAGATGAAGGTTCGGGCCGCGTTGACCAGATGGTCGATGACACGGGCCGGGCCGAGCACGGCACCGCCCTGGCTGCCCAGTGACTTGGACAGCGTCACCGTGACGACCACGTCGTCGGCGCCGGCGAGCCCCGCCGCGTGCGGGGCGCCCCGGCCGCCGTCGCCGAGCACGCCCAGCCCGTGCGCGTCGTCGACGACGAGCCCCGCGCCGTGCTCCCGGCACGCCTCGGCGAGTCCGGCCAGCGGGGCGGCGTCGCCGTCGACCGAGAAGACGGTGTCGGAGACCGCGACGGCCGGTCCGTCATGCGTCTGCAGCGCCTTGCGCACCGCGTCCGGCTCGGCGTGCGCGACCACCTGGGTCGTCCCGCGGGCCAGCCGGCAGCCGTCGATCAGCGAGGCGTGGTTGCCCGCGTCGGAGACGATCAGCGAGCCGTGCGGCCCGAGCGCGGTGACCGCGGCGAGGTTGGCCGCGTAGCCGGAGGAGAAGACCAGGGCCGACTCGGAGCCGCAGAAGTCCGCGAGCTCGCGCTCCAGCTCCGTGTGGAGTTCCGTCGTACCGGTGACGAGCCGGGAGCCGGTCGACCCGCCGCCCCAGGTCCGCGCCGCCCGGGCCGCGCCCTCGGTGACCTCGGGATGGTGGGCGAGGCCCAGGTAGTCGTTGCTCGCCAGGTCCAGCAGCGGCGAGTCGGCGGGGCGGGGGCGCAGCGTCCGTACGAGTCCGGCGCGGCGCCGGAGCTCCGCCTGCTCGTCGATCCAGCCGAACGCCATGGGTCCTCCGGGGATTTTGTAGGCAGCGCACAGACACTAGCGGGACGACCAGGCACCCAGGGTGTGGCAATACCCACACGTCGAAGCGCCCGAGTTGTACGAACTCTCCTTGGCCAGGAACCACTCCGTAGGACAGGATCAGCTCTCATGGACCTGCTGAACACGCTGGTGGACAAGGGGCTGCGGCGCGAGCTGCCGACCCGCGAGGAAGCCCTGGCCGTCCTCGGGACGTCCGACGACGACCTGCTCGATGTGGTGGCCGCGGCCGGCAAGGTGCGCCGGCACTGGTTCGGCCGCCGGGTGAAACTGAACTACCTCGTCAACCTCAAGTCCGGCTTGTGCCCGGAGGACTGTTCCTACTGCTCGCAGCGGCTCGGCTCGACCGCCGGGATCCTGAAGTACACCTGGCTCAAGCCCGACGAGGCCTCGAAGGCGGCGGCCGCGGGGCTCGCCGGGGGCGCCAAGCGCGTCTGCCTGGTGGCCAGCGGGCGCGGTCCGACCGACCGTGACGTCGACCGGGTCTCGGACACGATCAAGGCGATCAAGGACCAGAACGAGGGCGTCGAGGTGTGCGCCTGTCTCGGGCTGCTCTCAGACGGCCAGGCCGAACGGCTGCGGGAGGCGGGCGCGGACGCCTACAACCACAACCTCAACACCTCCGAGGCCACCTACGGCGACATCACCACCACCCACACCTACGCGGACCGTGTCGACACGGTGCAGAAGGCGCACTCCGCCGGCCTGTCCGCCTGTTCCGGTCTGATCGCGGGCATGGGCGAGAGCGACGAGGACCTGGTGGACGTGGTCTTCTCGCTGCGCGAGCTGGACCCGGACTCGGTGCCGGTCAACTTCCTCATCCCGTTCGAGGGCACCCCGCTGGCCAAGGAGTGGCACCTCACCCCGCAGCGCTGTCTGCGGATCCTCGCGATGGTGCGATTCGTCTGCCCGGACGTCGAGGTGCGCATCGCCGGTGGCCGTGAGGTCCATCTGCGCACGATGCAGCCGCTCGCGCTGCACCTGGCCAACTCGATCTTCCTCGGCGACTACCTCACCAGTGAGGGCCAGGCGGGCAAGGCCGACTTGGACATGATCGCCGACGCCGGGTTCGAGGTGGAGGGCGCCGAAGAGGTGACCCTGCCGGAGCACCGGGCCACCGCCGGAGGCGGGGGGTGCGGCTCCCACGCGGAGGGCCGTGAGGGCGGCCACGACTGCGGCGGCTGCGGCTCCCACGAAGGCGGCGGCGTCTGCGGTTCCGTACCGGTTCAGCAGGCGGAGCCGGGGGAGGTCCGCAGCGACCTCGTCGCCGTCCGCCGCCGGGGCGCCGGAACGGATCTCGCGCCCAATGCATGACCTGAGCGTGCCCGAGCTGCTGGACCTCGACCGGAAGCACGTGTGGCATCCGTACGGGCCGATGCCGGGCCGGCAGGAACCGCTCGTCGTGGAGTCGGCGAGCGGGGTGCGGCTGCGCCTGGCCGACGGCTCGGGCGAGCTGATCGACGGGATGTCGTCCTGGTGGTCGGCCATCCACGGCTACAACCACCCGGTGCTCAACGAGGCGGCGCGCGAGCAGCTCGGCCGGGTGAGCCATGTGATGTTCGGCGGGCTCACGCACGAGCCCGCCGTCCGCCTCGCGAAGCACCTTGTCGACATGTCTCCCGAGGGTCTCGAGCATGTGTTCCTCGCCGACTCGGGGTCCGTGTCGGTCGAGGTCGCCGTCAAGATGTGCCTGCAGTACTGGCGCTCGCTCGGGCGGCCCGGCAAGCAGCGGCTGCTGACCTGGCGGGGCGGCTACCACGGGGACACCTGGCAGCCGATGTCCGTGTGCGATCCCGAGGGCGGGATGCACGAGCTGTGGACGGGCGTGCTCCCGCGCCAGGTCTTCGTCGGTCCTCCGCCCGTCGAGTACGAGGAGTCCTACGCGGACGAACTGCGCTCGGCGATCGAGCGGCACGCCGACGAGCTGGCCGCGGTGATCGTCGAGCCGGTGGTGCAGGGCGCGGGCGGCATGCGGTTCCACTCCCCCGCCTATCTGCGCGTGCTGCGCCAGGCGTGCGACGAGCACGGCGTACTGCTGGTGTTCGACGAGATCGCGACCGGGTTCGGGCGTACCGGGGCGCTGTTCGCCGCGGACCACGCCGCGGTGACGCCGGACGTGATGTGCGTGGGCAAGGCGCTGACCGGCGGCTACCTGACGATGGCCGCCGCCTTGTGCACCTCGCGCGTGGCCGACGGGATCTCGCGGGGCGAGGTGCCGGTGCTCGCGCACGGACCCACGTTCATGGGCAACCCGCTGGCCGCCGCGGTCGCCTGCGCCTCGATCGAGCTGCTGCTCGGCCAGGACTGGCTCGCGGAGGTGAAGCGGATCGAGGCGGGGTTGCGCGAAGGGCTGGCCCTCGCCGCGGACGTTCCGGGTGTGCGGGACGTACGGGTCCTCGGTGCCATCGGGGTCGTCCAGCTCGACCGCCCCGTGGACATGAGGGCGGCCACCGAGGCGGCCGTGCGCGAGGGCGTGTGGCTACGGCCGTTCCGCGATCTGATCTACACGATGCCGCCGTACGTCACGGCCGACGCGGACCTGGCGCGGATCGCCCGCGCGGTGTGCGCGGCGGCACGGGAGGGCTGAGATGACGGTTCTGGTGATCACGGGCACCGGCACGGAGATCGGCAAGACGGTCACGACCGCGGCCGTGGCCGCCACGGCACTGGCCTCCGGCCGCACGGTGGCCGTGCTCAAGGCGGCCCAGACCGGGCTGCGACCGGACGAGCGCGGGGACGCCGACGAGTGCGCGCGGCTCGCCGGTGGGCTGACGACGGCCGAACTCGCCCGCTACCCCGAGCCGTTGGCGCCGGCGACGGCGGCCCGCCGGGCGGGTCTGCCGCCGGTGCGCCCGCGGGAGATCGCCGAGGCGGCGGCGAAGCTGGCCACCGAGCACGATCTGGTGCTGGTCGAGGGCGCGGGCGGCCTGCTGGTCCGCTTCGACGAGGCTGGCGGCACCCTGGCCGACGCGGCCGGGCTGCTGGCGGCGCCGGTCGTGGTGGTCGCCCCGGCGGGCCTGGGCACTCTCAACTCCACCGAGCTGACCTCTCGTGAACTGCGGTCCCGGGGGCTGGACTTGCTGGGCGTGGTGATCGGCAGCTGGCCCGACGCGCCCGATCTGGCGTCCCGTTGCAATGTGGCGGACCTGCCGGAGGTGTCCGGGGCGCCCCTGGTGGGCGCGCCGCCCGCCGGGGCCGGGGCCCTGGCACCGGCTGACTTCCGGGCGGCGGCGCCGAGTTGGCTCGGCCCGGAACTGGGCGGGACGTGGGACGGCGCCGCGTTCCGCGAGCGCGCGGCGCTCTAGGCCTGTTGGGCGAGCAGTCGGACCAGTTCGATCCGCGACCTGATGCCCAGCCGGGCGAACACACCGCGCAGGTGGTGGTCGATCGTGCGGGGGCTCAACGCGCGGCGGGCCGCGATCTCCCGGTTGGTGGCGCCCTCCGCCGCCATCCTGGCCACCAGGAGTTGTTGCGCGGTGAGGCGGGAGGTCGGGTCGTCGTCGGTGGCGGGTGCGGGGTCCGCGGGGGCGCCCAGGGCGCGTAGTTCGGCTCGGGCCTGGGCCGCGCAGTGCGGGGCGCCGAAGTACTCGAACGCCTCCAGGGCGCTGTGCAGCCGGTCCCGGGCCTCCGTCCGGCGGCGCAGGCGTCGTAGCGCGCCGCCGAACAGCAGCTCCGTGCGGGCGCGTTCGAAGTCACGGGTGCCGCGCCCGTGCAGGGCGAGCGCGCCGCGATAGTGCTCGACGGCCTCGGCGCCGGGCGCGAGCAGCGCGCGGCAGCGGGCGCTCAGGGCCAGGTCGTCGGCGCTGCCCACGGTGCTCGCCCAGCGGTGGTAGTCGGCGTGGGCGACCCGGGCGATCCGGGTGTCCCCGGTGCGGACGGCGGCCTCGACGTAGTGCGGGGTGGCCAGATGACGGATCGCGCGATGACCGTGCCCCGGGCCGAATCCGGCCTGCGCCCGCAGCCGGGCCGCCGCCGCGGCGAACCGGCCACTGCCCAGGTCGAGAAGGGCGAGCGCCCACTGCGCGAGGGCCGCGGGCAGACCCAGGCCGTGGGCGAGGGCGTACGACCGTGCCGTGGCCGCGCGTTCGCGGCACAGGTCCGCTTCGCCGGTGAGCGCCGCGAACATGGCGAGGGCGGCCTGGAGATGGCAGGCGCCGTTGTCCTGCCCGGTGGCGTGGGCCTGCCACAGGGCGTCGGCTGGCGACCCCACACGCCTCAGGAGGCACTCATGCAGCGCACCGCGCGTCGCATCGTCACGGCCGTCTCGGCGACGGCCGCCTCGCTCCTTCTGGCTCTCTCCCTCTCCCCCACACCCGCCCAGGCCGCGACCCACGACCCCGTGGTCTTCGTGCACGGGCTGAGCAGTTCCTCGAGCAGCTGGGACGACTGGATCGCCGACTTCAAGGCGGACGGCTACACCTCCTCCGAGCTGTACGCCTGGTCCTACAGCTGGTCCCAGTCGAACGTGACGACCGCCAACCAGCTCGCGAGCTACATCAACACCGTGCGCGCGCAGACCGGGGCCGCGAAGGTGGACCTCGTCGTCCACTCGATGGGGGCGCTCGGCTCCCGCTACTACCTCAAGAACCTCGGGGGGACGGCGTACGTCGACGACTTCGTCTCGACCGCCGGTACCAACCACGGTACGACCACCGCCTCGTGGTGTTCCTGGCTGTACACCTCCTGCGCCGAGATGTACACCGGCAGCTCCTTCCTGACCGCCCTGAACTCCGGTGACGAGACCCCGGGCAGTGTCTCGTACGCCAGCTACTGGTCCAACTGCGACGACGCGCTCACCCCGGACACCACGGCGATCCTGAACGGGGCGACCAACGTCGAGGTCGGCTGCGTCTCGCACACCGACATGAACAACGACTACGGCGTCTACGAACAGGTGCGCGACTTCATCGCCTGAGCCGCTCACCAAGGGCGCACAGCGGGGGTGCGCGGCGGGCGTCCGGGGGACAATCGGGGTACGGCCCGTCCGTCCCCGGGAGGTTCCCATGCCGCTTCGGTCCGTCGGCTCCGGCAAGGTGCCGCGGGATGCCGTGCACCATCCGCTGTTCGCCCGCTGCTACGCCCACCTCAGTGTGAACGCCGAGACGAAGATGGGCATCGGCGCGCTGCGCGAGCGCCTGCTCGCCGGGCTCGCCGGGCGGGTGATCGAGATCGGCGCGGGCAACGGCCTGAACTTCGCCCACTATCCGGGCACCGTCTCCGAGGTCGTGGCGATCGAGCCGGAGCGGGTGCTGCGCCAGCTGGCGGTGGAGGCGGCGATGCGCGCCGAGGTCCCGGTGGACGTGGTGCCGGGGGCGGCGGAGGCGCTGCCGGTCAAGAGCGAGGCCTTCGACGCGGCAGTGGTCTCGCTGGTGCTGTGCAGCGTGCGTGACGTACCGCGGGCGCTGTCGGAGATTCGCCGGGTGCTGCGGCCGGGCGGTGTGGTGCGGTTCTTCGAGCACGGGCGGGGCGGCGGACGGGTGATGACCTTCACCCAGCAGGCCCTGGACCGGACGGTGTGGCCGCTCGTCAGCGGCGGCTGCCATACGGCCCGGGAGCCGGTGGCGGCCCTGCGCGGCGCCGGGTTCGAACTCGGCCCCTACCGGCGGATCATGGTGCCGGACAAGGGACCGGCGCTGCCGACCTCGTACTGCGTGCTGGGCACGGCCTGGCGGCCGGTCACCGAATGACTAGTGCCGCGTCAGGCAACGTTTGCCCGTCAAGGGGCGGCGTCCGGTGCGTGCTCTCGGCGTGCCGGGTGCAAGCCCTCGTACTGGATGTACTTGGGCTTGTGCCCGGTGCGGCGAGAGTGCGTGCCGGG
>NZ_JBSFOK010000098.1:0-8362 GCF_053587635.1 Streptomyces sp. NPDC003635
CTCCGCGCACCGCTCGATCGTCGTGGCCGACACCCCTCCGTCGACCTGAAGCCACAGCTCGAGGCCGTGCTTGCTGATCAACTCGCGGGCCCGGACAGATCATCTGTCCGGGGATCGTCGGCATTGGCGGAGCTGTGCCAGGCCCTGCGACTCATCGCCTCTCGGGACTGCGCTGTTCCCGAAGGTCGCTGTCCCCCAGCCGGTTCACCCGGGGCAACGGCGTGGTCAGTTCCCCGTGGACGGCCACCGCTGCCGCGTATCCGCGGTCCACGGGGACGTCGAGGAGGGTCCAGCCGGCCGGTGAGGTCGGGCCGGGCGGTCCGCCGGAGCCCACGTAGTCGGCCGCCGGGTCGCGGCCCAGACCGGTGCCGAGACCCTTGAGGTAGGCCTCTTTACGGGTCCACAGCCGGGCCAGCGCGCGGGGGCGCCGCACGGGCGGCAGCGCCTCCAGCTCCGCCTGCTCGGCGGGATGCAGCATGGTGGCGAGTTCGGCCGCGCTGCACGGGTCGGCGACGAGGTCGACGTCGACGCCGATGGGCGCCACCGCGGTGCCCATCAGCACGAGGTCACCGCGATGGGACAGCGAGAAGTGCAAGGGATGCGCCACGTCCAGCACGGTGGGCCGGCCGTGCGGGCCGCCGCAGCACGGGCAGGTCTCGCGGCCGTAGCGGATCTCCTGCGGCAGCACGTCGAGGTAGGTGCCCAGCAGGCGGCGCAGCGCCAGGTGGGCGGCGGTGAAACGGATCCGGTCGCCCGGGTGGGCCAGTTCGGCCGCGCGCCGCCGCTCGGTCGTGTCGAGTACGGCGGTGTCGAGACCGGCGCCGCGCACCTCGGGCACTCTCAGCAGCCACAGGTCCAGGGAACCGGGCCGGGGCAGGGCGCGGACGGGTGCCCTGGGCGCGAGCAGCGCCGGGCCGCCGAGGACCGCGCTCCGGGCAGTACTCCTGGGATCACTCACCGGACCCCTCCTTGTTCGATGAAGGATGTACGGGGCGCCGCCGGGCAGGTCAGCCCCGGGCGGCGGCCTCGGACGGCCGGGGCCCCTCCTCGGGCTCCTCCGGTTCCCCGGGCGGCCGGGTGGGCAGGTCGCGCCGGCGACGCAGCGGTCCCGCGAGCAGCAGTGCGGAACTGACGGCCAGGCCGCCGGTCAGCAGCCACAGTGCCGGGCGCACGCCGAGGGCCGCGCCCAGGACGCCACCGAGCAGCGAACCGAGCGGGATCGCGCCGAAGTTGGCGACCGACATGCTCGCGGTGATCCGGCCGAGCATGCGCGGCGGGCAGTACTGCTGGCGGAAGGTGCCCTGGACGACGTTGGCGGCCACCACGCCGAGCGCGAGCACCGCCCCGCCGAGCGCGAGCAGGAAGACCCGCGGGCCGGGCTGGGCCAGCGGGATGAGCAGCCCGAACGGCGCGGTGGCGAACTTGCACACCAGCATGCCCCGGGCGGTGCCGAAGCGCCGGGCCAGCGGAGTGGCCACGACGGCACCGAGCAGCCCGCCGACGCTCGCGCCGGCCAGCAGCCAGCCCACGGCGGCCGCGTCGACACCCAGTTCACGCACCAGGAAGACGGTCAGGAGGGCCTGGTAGCCGGTGAGCAGCAGGTTGGTGACCGTGCCGTAGGCCGTGAGCACCCGCAGGTACGGGTCGCGCAGGGTGTACCGCAGGCCGTCCTTGACGTCGTCGCGCAGGGCGCGCGGCGCGGCGGGTTTGCCGGGCGGGGGTTCGGTTGTGCGGATGCCGAGCAGGCAGAGGGTGGAGGCGAGGAAGGTCGCGGCGTCGACGAGGAGGCCGCTGACCGCTCCGAACACGCCGGCCAGCATGCCCCCGCCGCCCAGCCCGGCGAGCTGTGCCGCGGATTCGCTGCCCTGGAGCTTGGCATTGGCCTCGGGGAGATCCTCGCGGGCGACGACGGAGGGCAGGTAGACGCGGTAGGCGAGGGAGAAGAAGACGTTGGCCAGGCCGGTGAGCAGGGCGACCACGAGCAGGTGCGTCATGGTGAGCGCGTCGAGCCAGGCGGCGGCGGGCACGCTGAGGAGCAGCAGCAGCGAGCCCAGGTTGCAGGCGATCATCAGCGGGCGGCGCGGCAGCCGGTCCACCCAGGCGCCGGCGGGCAGTCCGATCAGCAGCCACGGCAGCCAGGCCGCCGCGGCCAGGGTGCTCACCCAGAACGTGCTCGCGTCCAGGGTGACCACCGCGACCAGCGGCATGGCGACGCCGGTGATGTTGCTGCCGAACCGGCTGGCGGTCTCCCCCGCCCAGAGCAACCGGAAGTCCCGCTGCCGCAGGAGCCCGCCGGCCTCCCGTGCGCGCCGCGGCGGTCCGCTCATCGCTGGGCCACCACCTTCGCGACCTCGTCGGTGAGTCGCTCGGTGGCGTCGGTCCAGCGTTTCTGGCGTGCGGCCAACTCGTCTGTCAGGGAACGAAGTTCATGCTCCGCTTCGGCGATGGCCGCCTCCGGTGCCGCTCCGCCGGGGCCGCCACCGTGGGCGCAGGCGGCGGAGACGGTCTCGGGGTCCAGCCAGTCGGCGGGATATCCGGGGGCAGCCGCGGCCACGGCCGGCTGCGTGTGAGCGGCCTCGGACAGCGGCAGGCCGCCGTCCAGGGCGGCGAGGACGGTCTCGCCGACGAGGTGGTGGGCGGAGCGGAAGGGCATGCCGTCCACCACAAGGCGTTCCGCGAGGTACGTCGCCGCGGTGAGCCCGTCCCTGGCGCGGGCGCGCATGCGGTCCCGGTCCGGTTCGGCCCCGGAGATCACCAGGCGCAGCAGCGTCGTCGCGTCCTCCGTGCCGGACAGGCCGGGCCACAGATGGCGTACGGCCTCGGTGCCGACCGCGATGGCGTTGGTGTACCCGGCGGTCGACATGGCGGCCGCGGCCCCGGTGAAACCGGCCAGGGCGGCGGTGGATCGGCCCTGGATGTGCTCCAGCAGGAAGGGGTTGCGCTTCTGCGGCATCATCGAGCTGGAGCCGACCAGGTCGTCAGCCATCCGCAGCAGCCCGAACTCCTCGGTGGTCCACCAGGTCAGATCGCGGGCAACCCGGGCCAGGAGCACGCCGAGGACGGACGCGGCGGACAGCAGCCGCAGCGCGAAGTCCCGTGAGGCGACGGCGTCGACCGAGTTCGGCGCGGCCGAGGTGAAGCCCAGGAGGGCCGCGGTGCGGGCCGGGTCGACGGGAACGGACGTGCCCCCGACCGCGCCCGCCCCGAGCGGGTTGACGTCGATCTCCCGTCCGGCGTCGAGAAGGTCGGCCAGGGAGCGCAGCACGGCGCCCGCGACCCCGCACAGGTAGTGCCCGTAGGAGATCGGCACGGCGGGCTGGCCGTGCGTGTACGCGGGCATGGTCACGTCCCGGTACTCCTCGGCACGCTCCAGGAGGATCCGCGCCAACTCCGTGACCTCGCCGGTCAGTCGGGCGTACGGACCTCGTACCTTCAGCCGTACGGTCGTGGCGTTGAGGTCGTTGCGGGAGCGGCCCGTGTGCAGTACGCCGCCGACCTCCTGGCCGAGCCGGTCGACCAGCCAGCCCTCGTAGGCGAGGTACACGCCACGGGGCATCGGGAGTTCACGGACCGGGGCGAAGTCGGACCTGCGCAGCTCGGCGATGGTGTCCAGGAGGGCGGCGGCGCGGGTGGGGTCCACGATGCCGCACTCGGTGAGCATCACCAGGTGCGCCCGGTCGACCTCGCTGATCAGTCGCAGCTCCTGGCCGAGCGAGCCACCGGTGCCGTAGACGATGCGGTGGGCGCGGGGGTCGAGGGCGGTGCGCAACCGGCCGGTGTCCACTCCGGAGGTACTCATACGGGCGTCGCCTCCTTCGCCGACGCCGGCGCGCGATCACGAACCACCAGATCACGGGCCCGCACCGGTTCCAGTGCCGTGGCCAGTCCGAAGTCGCACGCCTTGGCCGCCCTTCGCCCGGATTCCCCGGGGACGGAACCGGTGGCGATCGCGTGGCCGAGCCGGCCCCGGAAGTCCTCGGCCGGTCCGACCCGGGCGCCGTCCGCCCGGTACACGGCAGCGTCCACGACACCCGGAACCGCCCGCGCCGCCGCCTCGGCGGCGCCGGTGTCGCCCAGTACCGCGTCCGCGTCGGCGGTGAGGAACCGGATCGAGGCGGCGCCGGCCGCGCCCGGTGTCCCGGTGAGGTCGACGGGAAGTCCGAGTCCCGCCCGCACCTGGGCCTCGACCAGGTCGACGCCCAGCGCGCGGCGCACGAGCTCCGGGATCATGCCGCCGGCCAGCCGGGGGTTGACCTCGATGACGCGGGCCACGCCGCCGTCGAGCCGCAGTTCGACGTGGGCGGCGGCCCAGCCGAGGCCGAGTGCCTTGACGGCGTGCACGGCGCTGTCGACGAGCGCGGCGGCCTCGGACACGGGCAGCACGGCGGGGACGTCGTGTCCGGTCTCCACGAAGACCGGCGGCGCGCCGACGTGTTTGGCGACGGTGACCACGGCCTCCTCGCCGAACACCTCCACGGAGAACTCCGGCCCGGTCAGATACTGCTCCACCAGGGCGACGGACGGAGTGCCAAGGCCGCGCTCGTTGACCGTCGCGGACAGCAACTCCCGCGCGTGGGCCGTTACTTCGACGACCGTACGGCACAGTCGTACGCCCAGGCTGCCCGAGCCCTGCACCGGTTTGACCACGACGGGTCCGCCCAGCCACTGCGCGGCGGCAATCGCCTCGGCGGTGTCGAGGACCGTCGTGAACCGGGGCACCGGCACGCCCGCCTCGGCCAGGACGCGGCGCTGCACCGACTTGTCCCGGCAGGCGCGCACGGCGGCGGCCGACGGTCCTGGGAGCCCCAGCCGAGCGGCCAGCCGGGCGGCGGTGGCGATGTAGTACTCCGAGCTCGACAGGACCCCGGCGGGTTCCAGTTCGCCTACAACCGCCCACAGCGCCTCGGTGTCCGAGGTGTCGACCACGACCGTACGCAGCCCGTCCTCGGCGACGTACGGATAGCGGGCGGGGTCGGCGCTCACGAGTACCGGCTCGGCACCGAGAGCGCGGGCGCGCTGGGCGAACTGGCGCCCGGTGCCCGTGGTGTTGGACTCGACGAGGAGCAGCACGGGGGTGGTCACGCCTCGTCCTCCGGCATCATGACGTCGCCGAAGCCGCGGCGCGCCCACACCAGGCGGGCCCAGGTCGGCGGGGCGTCCAGCGGGTGCTCGACGGTGACCGGGCCGCCCGGGGTGGGGGCCGGTTCGATGCCCTGTTCGCGTAGCCAGTCCCTGTTGTAGACGGTGGACTGGTAGCGGTAGCCCTCGTCGGGCAGCACCATGACGACCTTGCTGTCGGGGTGGCGCGCCGCCCACCACGCGGCGACCTGGAAGGACGCACCGCTGGTGGGGCCCATGAACAGGCCGTGGTTGCGGAAGAGTTCATGGGTCGCGTGGAAGGCCTCGGCGGCCGTGACCCAGTGCACCTCGTCGTAGGCGGCGTGCCGGACGTTGCCGGGGTGGATGCTGCTGCCCAGGCCGCGCAGGGTGCGCGGCCCGTCGGGGATGCCGAAGATGATCGAGCCGTGGGTGTCGACGCCGACCAGGTGCAGGGCGGGGTCGGCGGGGCGCAGGGCGGCGGCCAGGCCACCGGTGGAGCCGCCGGAGCCGACCGGGCCGACCAGGCAGTCCACCGAGCCGACCGTCTCGCCGATGAGTTCGGCGACGACCCCGTAGACGCCGGGGTTGTCGGGGTTGTCGTACTGGCCGGGCACGAAGCTGTCGGGATGCAGGGCGCGCAGTTCCTCGACGCGGGCGAGGCGGGCGCCCTGGATGCCGCCGGGCTGACCGGCGTACTCGACGATCTCGACGGTTGCGCCCAGCATTTCGAGGCGGGTGCGCAGGTCCCGGTCGATGGCCGAGTCGCCGACGACGGTCAGGTCGTAGCCGCGCAGCCGGCACACCATGGCCAGGCCCAGCGCGAAGGTACCGGAGGAGGTCTCGATGATCCGGGTGCCGGGCCGCAGCAGCCCGGCGGCCTCGGCGCGGTCGACGATGTAGCGGGCCGGCAGCAGCTTCATCAGGCTGAAGGCGGCCGCGTAGAGGTTGTCGGACACCTGGATGATGCGCGGCAGCTCGGTGGCGTCCACCACCGAGTCGTGCAGCTTCGCGGCGCCCGCGATCGTGGTCGCAGTCATGTCAGTTCACCCGTCGTGAAGATCCACTGCTCGTGGATGCCGATGGTGTGCAGCAGGTGCCGGCCCTGCTCGGTGCGGGCGTCGACCTCGGGGTCGTCGCGGTCGTAGAGGAGCCCGGCGATGTCGCCGCTGTGCGCCGCCTGGATGCCGAGTGCGCCGGTCTCGCGGGCGATGGCGCGCAGCTCCCCGAGGAGCGGGATGGGCAGGTGCCGCTGGTTGATGTCGGTGCTGGCGGAGGCGACCGCGCCGATCAGGGCGACGTCCTTGGTGTGGATGGCCTCGCGCAGCACGGCCTGGAGTTCGGCGAAGACGCCGATCTCGGCGTCGCCGTAGCGCGCGGGCGGGAAGGCCAGGGTGTCGACGCCCTTGCCCTCGTTATCGGGCCGCGAACCGAACCCGAGGACGCGGACCGCCGGCATGCGGTAGCCGAAGTCCTCGATGACCTTGCCCTCGCGCTGCGCGAACAGCACCGAACTCTCCTTGAACATCAGCGAGTCGGAGGCCGTCTCGGCATGGACCGCGATCCGCGCCACCGTCTCGGGCGGCAGTGGGCGCACGAAGGAGTCCTGCACCGCCCAGATCGCGGCCAGCACATCGCTGGTCGAGGATCCGAACCCGCGGCACAGCGGGACGTCGCCGGCCAGTTCGAGGTGGCCACCGACGGGACCGTCGTCGGGCCGCGCGCAGGCCTCGACGGCGAGCTGGGCGGCGCGCCGTGCCTTGCTCTTCCACGTGGGGAAGACCGTCAACTCCTCGCCCCGGGCCGGGATGAAGGAGGCCCGGGTGGTGTGGACGGTGCAGGGCAGTGTGACCAGTCCCCGGGTGAGCTGACCCTGGTGCGGAAAGACGCCCTGGAGAATTTCGCCGTGATGTATCGGTGCCGAGGCGACACCGACGCGCCAACCGGAATGATCCACCATGTCCTTGACTTCCTCTGGGGGCCGGACCGGACCGCTCACGGGGCCTGGCCGATCGTGCGGACTACTTCACGCTAAGGACCGCGAGCGCGCCGATCCGGCTGGTAGAGCGGCAGTATGCGGGCAGTTCGGCAGGGCCGCGAGCAGGGGGCGAGGAACGACGGGCATGCGGCGGGGTCCGCACGTCGCCGTACGGACCCCTCTCCGCGCTGGATGTCAGATGCGGGCCGGCCGCAGCCTGCGCGCGAGGACCTCCCCGATCGCTCGCAGCGGTTCGGCCTCGGTCATCCGGGCGTGCTCGCAGTCGACGGCGACTTCCTCGACCCGGCCCCTGACATACGGCGCCCAGGCCGCCGCTCCCGACCGCCCGGCCGGGGTGCCGGTGGCGTCGAAGAACAGCGCGCCGCCGCCGAACCGCCGGTCCGGCACATAGCGGTAGCGCATCCGCAGGTTGTCGACGGTGGTCGCGACGACGGCCGCGGCCTGGGCGTGCTCGAGGCCGGCGAGCACCGGGTCCGTCCGCCGCAACGCCTCGGCGAGTTCGGCGATGTCGGGGACGGTGTCCGCGCAGCGCACCCGAACCGTCTCGCCCCGGCTGCCGAGGAGTGCGGTCAGCACGTGCCGGCCGTCGATCTCGGGAGCGGTGAACCCCGCGGGCAGCGGATAGGAGTCGAGGAGGGCGAGCAGGGCCACGTCCTCCCCGGCCGCTTCGAGGCGGGCGGCCACGGCGTGCGCGACGAGCCCGCCGAAGGACCAGCCGAGCAGGTGGTACGGGCCGTGCGGCTGAGCCCTGCGGATCTCCGCGAGGTAGTCGTCGGCCATCTCCTCGATGGACGCGGGCGCGTTGTGGGCGCCGTCGAGCCTGCGTGCCTGGAAGGCGATGAGGGGCCGGTCGGTGCCCAGGTGCGGCAGCAGTCCGGCGTACCCCCAGCTCACGCCCGAAACGGCGTGGAAGCAGAACAGCGGTTCCTGACCGGCCGTGCCCTTCGCCGCCCTGATGGGCAGGACCGCGTCGAGGGGGTTGCCGCCGCCGCCCGCCGCGATGTGCTCGGCGAGCAGCGCCGGGGTGGGGCTCTGGAACAGGTCGCGGATGGTGATGCGAGTGTCCCAGACCGTGCGGACCCGGCTGATCAGCCTGGTGGCGAGGAGGGAGTGGCCGCCGCGGTGGAAGAAGTGGTCGTCGATGGTCACGGAGGGCAGGGCGAGGGTGTCGGCGAACAGGCCGCACAGGATCTCCTCGGCGGGGTTGCGCGGGGCGCGGCCGCCGCTGTCCGCGTCGAGGTCGGGTGCGGGCAGGGCCCGGCGGTC
>NZ_JBSFOK010000099.1:0-8040 GCF_053587635.1 Streptomyces sp. NPDC003635
GGTCCGGGCCACCACGGGCCCACCACGGGCCGCCGCGGGCCTCAGCGCGCGGCGGCGATCCACGCGTCGAGCTCTTCCTTCGTCGTCGCCGGATCGGCCACCAGGTCGGCCAGCTCGTCGTCGGCGTGATGGCGGGTGGATACCGCGGGGCAGCGCAGGCAGGCCGCCACCCCGGTCTGGTTCCACCACTGGCACTGCGTGCGGAGGTGACACCGTGGAACCCGGTCGGTCTCCTCGGCGGGCCGCCCCACCAGCACCCGCTCGATGAGCGTGCAGTCGTCGCCCCTGCGGTTGACGCAGGAACTGGCACAGTGCGAGGCGAAGCGCATGATGCGCCGCGGTTCGATGCCCTCGGGCACTTGCCCCAGCACCTCGGACGCCGGCACGGGGTCGGCGAGATACACGACGCGGCCGTCCTGTCCGGACCGCACGCCCAGGACGACGGACTCGGGCCTGTCAGCCCGTCCGCTGGGGCACCACGTGCGCGGGGATCCGTCCTGCTCCACGGTGGTCACCTCCGCCTCAGCAGGGAGTGGCCTGGGTACCGACGGAGTCGAGCTGGCCGCCGATGGGATCGCTCAGCGCGACGTTCCCGGCCTCCTGTTCGAGCTGCGCGGCGTGTGCGATGCACGCCGAGAGCTGCGCCGCGGACGTGATGCGGTCCGCCTTGGCGGGCGTCGCGGCCTCCGCCGCCCCGGCCCCGGCGATGACGAGCCCCACCGTCAGCAGGGCGGCGGCCCCGGTTGTGGCGGCCTTACGGGTCGGGTTCTCCATGGGTGACCTCCTGTCGCGTACTGCACCTGTCGTGCCTGGTGCCAGGAGCGTAGGTAAGCGGTCCCGCCGCGAACGGCACTTGACGGCGGCAGCCGACCGGCGATTGCGCGGGCACGGCGAGGCGGCACCGGTACGCCGTGTCTCCACCGGCCCTCGAGCGGGGCCTGCCATCGTGCGCCGGTCCGGGTTCCCGGCTCCGTCAGGGGGCGAGCGTCATGGGAAGTGCCATCGGTGCCTCGTACGACCCGTTGGGCGCGCATCTTCAGGATCCCTATCCGTTCCTGGCCGAGGCACGTCGCCAGGAGCCGGTGTTCTGGTCCGAGGTGATGCGGGCCTGGGTGGTGACCCGCTTCGACGACGTCCGTACGGTGCTGCAGCAGCACGAGACCTTCTCCACGGCGAACGCCCTGCGCAGCCCGCTTCCGCTGCACCCCGACGCGGTCGCGGTGCTCGAACGCGGTTTCCCGCCGTCGTCGGCCATCATCAACGTCAACGGCGAACGCCATCTGAAGGTAAGGGCGCCGCTGGCCAAGCGGCTCGGCACGGACGCCGTCGCGGCGATGGAGCCGGGCATCCGCAGGCGCGCGGTCGCCCTGGTGGACGCCATGGAGCGAGACGGTTCGGCCGAGCTGATGGAGCGCTATGCGCGGGTGCTGCCGGTCGACACCATCTCCGAGATGTGCGGGATCGACCCCGAGGACCGGGCGATCATCCGGGACGGCGCCTACGCGTGCGTGACCGTCATCACCGGTGGCGCGCCCAGGGACGAAGAGGTCGCCGCTGCCGAGCTGTTCCTCAAGTTCCAGGACGTCATGGCGCGTTACGTCCGGGAGCGCAGAGAGCGGCCGGGGACGGACGCGTTCAGTGAGATCGTCGACGCGCTCGCGCCGCCCGGTCCCCTCGACGACGAGCAACTGGCCGAATTGGTGTGGACGTTCATCGGCCTGATCACCGCCGGACACTCGACTACGACGGCACTGCTGGGCAACGGCCTGTGGCATCTGCTGTCCCGCCGCGAGCAGTGGCGGCTGCTGTGCCGGAGCCCGGAGCTGATCCCGGGCGCGGTGGAGGAGATCGCCCGGTACGACACCCCCGTGCACGCCTTCTTCCGGGCGACTACGCGTGAGGTGACCCTGGGCGGGCGAACCCTGCCCGCCGGAGCCGATGTCGTGGCCCTCTACAGCGCGGCCAACCGGGACCCGGAGGAGTTCGACCAGCCCGAGACATTCGACGTCACGCGGCAGATCACCCGGCACCTGACCTTCGGGCACGGCGTGCACGCCTGCGTGGGCGCCCGGCTGGCCAGGCTCCAGCTCGCGGTGACGCTGGAGACCCTGACCACCCGGCTCCCCGGCCTCCACCTCCTGGACGAGGGGTCGGTCCGGATGGCCCGGCAGTTCGTCGACCATGCCCCCGAAGCCCTGCACGTCGCGTGGTGAGCGACATGACCTCCGCGCCGGACGACACACCGCGGGGCCCCGCACTCCAGGCCCGGGCCCTGCACCTCATCCACGGCTACATGGCCTCCCAGGTCCTCGGCGTGGCCGCTCGCCTGCGGCTCGCCGATCTCCTGCACGACGGCCCGAAGAGCTCGGCTGAGCTGGCGGTGACCACCGGAACCCACCAGGATTCACTGCACCGCCTGCTGCGGGCCCTGGAGAGTATCGGGGTGGTGGAACGGCGGCGCGGCGCCGCGAAGTTCACGCTCACCCCCTTCGGTGAGGTTCTACGGTCGGACACCGAGGCTCCCGCCCGTGCGCTGGCCGACCTGTTCACCTCGGAGGCGGTGTGGCGCCCCTGGGGGGAACTGCTGCACAGCGTGAACACCGGACAGACCGCGTTCGAGAAGGTCTTCGGCCTGCCCGCCTTCCCCTACATCGGCGCGCGGGCGGACCTGTCCGCCCTGTTCAACGCCGCGATGGCGGAGAACGCGCGGGGCGCCGCCGAGGTGGTGGCCGCCGGCTACGACTTCGCCGCCTTCGACACCGTCGTGGACGTCGGAGGCGGCAACGGCACGCTCCTCGCCGCCCTGCTGACCGGGTGCCCCGACAGCCGGGGCGTCCTGTTCGACACCCCGACGGGGGTGAAGGAGGCGGCCGAGGTGCTGGCGGCGGCGGGCGTCGCCGCGCGCTGCACGATCGCACCTGGAGATTTCTTCACCGAAGTCCCCTCCGGGGGCGACGCGTACGTACTGAAAAGCATCATCCACGACTGGGACGACAACAGTTCACGCGCCATCCTGCGCAACTGCCGCGATGCCATGCCGCCGCACGCGAAGCTTCTGCTGGTGGAGCCGGTGCTGCCCGCCGAGGACGGCCCGCCGGCGGCCCTGAGCACCGTGCTCAGCGACCTCAACATGCTGGTGATGGCCGGGGGCCGGGAGCGTACGGAGTCGGAGTTCGCCGCCCTGCTGGCCTCGGCGGGGCTTGAGCTGACCCATGTGGGAGACCCCCTGCTGCCCACACACTTCCAGGTGCTGGAGGCGATCCCTAAGTAGCCGGGGGCTGTTGGCGGATACGAACCTCGCCGGCCGGCTTCTTCGTGTCATTGGCCAGTACGCCCCTTCGTGCTGGTCGAAGCAGACTCTCTGCGACGACGAAGCTCTGAAGGGGGCCGCACGTGAGTGTGCAGCAGTACGACGAGATCGGTGAGGCGTTCGAGGGGTTCAAGTCCCTGCCGCTGATGCGATACGGAGAGGTGCCGAGCTTCCTGGGCATGGTCGGGGATGTCACGGGCAAGTCCGTCCTCGACCTGGCGTGCGGTACCGGGTTCTACAGCCGGGAGCTCAAGCGGCGCGGTGCGACGGACGTGTTCGGCGTCGACATCTCCGGCGAGATGATCGTCGCCGCCCGGGAGATCGAGCAGCGGGATCCGCTCGGCGTACGGTACGAGGTCGGTGACGTGGAAGAACTCGGCTCGCTGGAGCAGCGTTTCGACATCGCGCTGGGCGTACAGTGCCTGAACTACGCCGAGGACATCCCGGCGATGGAGCGCATGTGCCGCAACATCCACCAGAACCTGGTGCCGGGCGGGGAGTTCTTCGTGCTCGCCCAGAAGCCGGACTACGGGTTCGACAACCCGTCCCTGGAGCGGTACGGATTCCGCTGCGAACCGGCCGGCGAGATCGAGACCGGGACACGTGTACGGGTCACGGCCCTTCTCGAACCGCAGCCCATCACCATCGTCAGCAGCGCCCCGCGCCGCGACGTGTACGAGAAGTGCCTGCGGGCGGCCGGGTTCAGCGCGGTGGAGTGGGTGCCGCTGACGGTGTCCGAGGCCGGCCTCCGTGAGTACGGCGAGGACTTCTGGGCGGACCTGGTCGCGAAGCCGCCCCTGGAGCTGCTGCGCTGCCGCGCCTGACCGCTGCTCCTCCACCGAGTCGTCCGGGGCGGGAGCATGCCTCCCGTCCTGGACGGAGGAAGCTCTGGTGTCACGGCATGGTCTTGTGTATCGCAATGAGATAGTGGCGGTCCGGATGAGGGACCGGCTTTCTCCGGCCGGGGCGGCTGAAGACCGCGCACACGTCGGCGGGTCGGGTGAGGATGCTGGACTGCTCGCCGAAGGTGAGGTTGTCGTTGACACAGTGGTCGCAGCCTGCCGCGTCCAGGGCCGTCAGCAGGTCCTCGCGTAGCACACTCGCGGCGTACGACTCCGACGCGGGCAGGACGAGCGGCGGGAGCTTCGTGGCCGAACCGGCCCAGAAGTTGAGCTGGATCCCGCTGATCGTCTTCTGGGTGACGGCCAGTTGGAGACCGTCCCAGGAGTACGGGTAGCCGTCGATGTCGGGTCCCAGCATGACGATCGCCGGGTGCGGACGGCCCGGTCCGAGCAACTCCTCGGCCTCGCTCAGCGTCATGCCGCAGTGAAGAGGTCCGACACGGCCGGTGCGGGCGAAGTCGACGAGGACGTTCATCAAGGTCACGGCGGTGACTGTGACATGCCGTTGGCGGCCGCCGCACCTCAATATGCGGGGTCGGGCCCTCGGCCTAGGTCCGCGGTCCTGCTTCCGCCGCCCGTCAAGATCATGCCGGCGGCCGATGCCTCCTCAGTGTGCCGCGGGCGATCATTCCAGCCGGAGAACCGGCTGAAGGAGTGCACGATGTCGTACCTGGAGCCCCTGCAGTACCCCGAGCCCCGCTACCACGGTGACAAGGGAGAGGTGAACGCGGTCTTCCGGCCCGCCGACGCGCCGCCGGACCTCAGCTCGCCCGGTGGCACGACCCGCTACCTCGCCACCAATGAGTCGACCGGCGGCGAGTTCGGGCTCTACAAGGTGGAGTTGGCCGCGCGGTCGGCCGGGGCCAAGCCGCACTTCCACAAGGCCATGTCGGAGTCCTTCTACATCCTCTCCGGCGAACTCTCGCTCTTCGACGGCGAGAAGTGGGTCACTGGCCGTCAAGGTGACTTCCTGTACGTCCCGGTCGGCGGCCTGCACGGGTTCAGGAACGTCACCGACGAGCCGATGTCCATGCTCATGCTCTTCTCGCCGGGCGCCCCGAGGGAGGAGTACTTCGAGCGGGTGGCCGAGTTCGCACAGCGCGGGGGAGAGGAGCTGAAGCAGTTCCGGGTCCGTCACGACAGCTTCTTCGTCGAGGACTTCGAGTCCGGGGCCGAGTAACCTCCTGGTCGGTGCGGTGTCACCGGCCGAACCGCTCCTCGGGCGGCCAGTGCTGTCCCTTGTCTAATGGCGACGTGGCTTCGCGGTCTCCTGTCGGCGCACCATCTCGTTGATCCAGATCGGTGCGTAGGGAGAGGTGCAGCCCGGGGACGTGGGGTAGTCCTTCAGCACCTGCAGCCGCTCACCGATCTCCAGCGCGCGGGTCCGGTGCTCGGGGTACTCGATGCCGATCTGCGCAAGGCAGGTGTTCATCGACCACTGCAGGCGGTCCGGGGCGTCCTTCATCTCCGCCTCGACGACGTCGAGCAGCCCGGTGAGGTCGAGGCCCTCGGTCCTCTTCTTCGCGATCCGGTCGGCGGTCAGCGCCCAGCCGGCACCGGCGACCACCGGATCCGGATCGGCCGACCAGGCCACGCGCAGCTCTTCGGCGTGCGGACTCTTCTTCACCACGTAGCCGACCAGCCAGTCGTGCACCTTCGGCGTGCCCGCCTCGCGGATCATCGTGTCCAGTTCGTCCCGCTCGAACGCCTTCGGACGGCAGATCAGCAGCGCGAGCAGCCGCGCCGCGCTGTCACCGGTCGCCCAGAGCCCACACGCCAGCTCCTGCTGCGTCTTCAGCCGCTTGGCGACGGCACGCAGCTTGGTGAGGTTCACGCCGTGGTCGTCGCCGTGCCGCTCGTTGACCGCGCGGATCCTCGGGTCCTCGAGCCCGGCCAGCTCGGCCATCACCTCGGCCACCGTCGTCTCGGACACCTCGGCCTCCTGTCCCTGATGTGCGCAGTGAGCCTACGACGGTACGGGAGGGACATCAGCCCTGGCCCGCGCGATACGCTGTATCGTACGATGACCCGCATGCCGCGCCACTCCCCGTCCCTCGACCGCGCCACCCCCGACCGCATCGCCGAGACCGCCCTCCTCCTGATCGACGAGAGCGGCCCCGAGGCCCTGACCTTCCGGGCGCTCGCCGCGCGCCTCGAGATCTCGCTCGCCTCCCTCCAGCGCCGCTGCACCGACCTCGCCGGACTGCTGGACCTGTGCGTCGACCACCTGGCCGCCCAACTGCCCGAAACAGCGCAGGACGCGGACTGGGCGAGCGCCACCGAGGCCCGTTTCACCGCGCTGTACCGCCTGCTGGCCGCCCACCCGGGACTCCTCGCCCTGCGCGGCACGCGGCCCTGGCTCGGCCCGAATCTGCTGGCACGCCTGGCCGAGCCGCAGCTGGCCCACAGCCTCGCCGTCGGCATGACCCCCACCGACGCGATCACCGCGTACCGGCGGATGTACCTGCTCACCCTCGGCAGCGCCGGCTTCGTAGACCACCGCCGGCCCAGGACCGCCCAGGCGGCGACCCGCACCGCCCTGGCCGCGCTCGACCCGGAGCGCTTCCCGGCGCTGACCGGCGCCCTGGCGGAGATCGTGCCCGCCGTGACCGACCACGAGGTCTACTACGGCGCCCTGCGCCAGCTCCTCGCCGCCGCCTCTCCCGCCCCCACCGCACCGCAAGGAGCCCGATCATGAGCACCGCGTCCCGCGTCTTCAGCAGCGACAACACCGCCGGCGCCTCACCCGAGATCGTCGAGGCCGTCACCCGAGCCGCCTCCGGTCAGGCCCTGCCCTACGGCAACGACGACACCACGGCCGCCGTCCGGCGCCGCCTGAGCGAGATATTCGAGCGCGACGTCGACGTCCTGATCGTGTCCACCGGCTCCGCCGCCAACGCCCTGAGCCTCGCCGCGCTCACCCCGCCCTGGGGCAGCGTGCTGTGCCACCGTGAGAGCCACGTCAACAACGACGAGTGCGGGGCGCCCGAGTTCTACACGGCGGGCGCCAAGCTGGTCCCGCTCGGCGGGGACGACGCCAAGATCGCCCCCGACGCGCTGCGCGCGGCCGTACGCCACAAGGCGGGGGACGTGCACAGCGTGGAGCCGTCCGTCGTGAGCGTCACCCAGGCCACCGAGACCGGCGCGGTCTACACCCTCGACGAGCTGCGCACCCTCGGTTCGATCACCAAGGACGCGGGCCTGCGGCTGCACATGGACGGCGCCCGCTTCGCCGGCGCCGTCGCCTCCCTCGGCCGGACCCCCGCCGAGCTCACCTGGCGGGCCGGAGTCGACCTGCTGTCCTTCGGCGCCACCAAGAACGGCACGATGACCGCCGACGCGATCGTCGTCTTCGACCGCACGCTCACACCCGAACTCTCCTTCCGCGCCAAGCGGGCGGGCCAGCTCGCCGCCAAGATGCGCTTCCACGCGGCCCAGTTGGACGCCTACCTCACCGACGATCTGTGGCTGCGCAACGCCACCCACGCCAACGCCATGGCCGCCCGCCTCCAGGACGGCCTGAAGGCGCTGCCCGGGGTGGACCTGCTGGGCGCGGCCGACGCCAACATCCTCTTCTGCCGCCTCCCCGAGGAGGTCACCCAGGGGCTTCTGGCCGAGGGGTACGCCTTCTACCACGACCGCTGGGAGCGGGGTGTCGTCCGCTTCGTGACCTCCTTCGCCACCACGGAGCGGGACGTCGACGCACTGGTGCTCGCCGTGAGCCGCCACGGCGGCTAGTGCCGCGTCAGGCAACGTTCGCCCCGTCGCGTCGCCCGGCACGCACTCTCGCCGCACCGGGCACAAGCCCAAGTACATCCAGTACGAGGG
>NZ_JBSFOK010000100.1:0-7760 GCF_053587635.1 Streptomyces sp. NPDC003635
AGCTCGTCGAGGCGATCGAGGAGGGGGACCGTGACGAACTGCGTGAGGAGCTGGGCGTCCTGGGTGCGGTCAGCCGCCCATCGCTGCAACGACCGAACGAGGCCGCAGATCCGTCCAGTTGGCCTCGATGTACTCAGTGCACTCCTGCTTGCTGCCCTCCTCCCGCACCTGCTGCCAGCCCTCCGGGCGGCTGACACGGGCGGGCCAAAGAGAGTGCTGGCCCTCGTCGTTGACCAGGACGACGAATCGGCCGTCGGTGTCGTCGAACGGGTTGGTTGCCATGGGATCCACCTCAGTCGGTCCGTGAAACAGAGAACGAGAACGGGAACGAGAACGGGAACGTGAAATGGAGCGGGAAATGGAACGGGGATACGGCGCCACACCGCTCACTCGAGGCTAGGCACCCGGGCCAGCCGCTACGGGCAGCTCGTACGGCAGTTGGGCGGCATCCCGCGCCGTATCCCGACCTCATGGGCCTGAGTGACGGCCACCCCGGCCGCGACCGCGGCGGCGCGCACCGAGCCGAGCGCCTCGCGCAGAAGTTCGGTGCGCAGGTGGGGCTGGTCGGCCAGTTCGGGGCGGTCGGCGTCGAGCAGCTGCACCGCCGCTTCCAGCACCGCGAATTTCGCCTCTCCCACGGGCTCATGGCGATCGGCCCGGGTCATGGCCTCGCGCAGCGCCTCGGTGAGCGGATCGGCGGGGGCGATATGGGACATGGTCCACTCCTTCGGAATTCTGGAATTCCTCGACGGAACGGGTGCGGCGACGGAAATCGACTGTATGCGGGCCCGGGGCGAGCGGCGGGACCGGCGACGGCAACTGCCGCCCGGCTGCCGCCCGCGACGCCGGTACAGCGGCCGGCGCGTTCCTACGATCGATGCCGAAAGGAAGTTCCGAGCGAATCCAGGAGCTCCTTCTCCCATTGACATCGCCTGATGTGGACCAAGTGATGATGCAGCCTGTGGAATTGGCGTCCCGGGATCGATCTGGGCCGCTGGACGTCGTTGTCACCGGACTGCCGTCCGATGCGCACACCTGGAATCTCGTCTTCATTCAATTGCTGCTCGAAGACCTGGGACACCACGTCGTCAATCTGGGGCCGTGCGTTCCCCAGGACGAAATCGTCGAGTCCTGCTGCAAGTTCCAGCCCGACCTGCTGGTGGTGAGCAGCGTGAACGGCCATGGATTCCACGACGCCGAGCACCTGGTCCGGGCGCTCCGGCAGCGCTGGGAACTGGTCCGGCTGCCCGCCGTCATCGGCGGGAAACTGGGCGTCCACGGTGCGGCGGGACGGACCGAGTCCGGTGGCCGGCTGCTGCGGGCGGGCTTCGACGCGGTGTTCCAGGAGGACGGGAACCTGGACGCGTTCGAGGCGTACGTCGCCACCCTGGCCGACTCCCGGGAAGGGGCCGCACGGTGACCTCCTTCGGCCGGTTCGTGGCCGCCGCCGCGGCCCGCGGGGCCCTCGTGGTGCAGCCCCGCATGGGCTTCGCCGCACCCGCCCGGATGCGGGCCGGACTGCTCGCCACCAAGGGCGCGGCCGACGCCGTCGCCGGCACCCTCACCATCGACAGCTACACCCGCGTCGGCGACGAACCAGCCGCCCTGCGCGCCCTCGACGCCGATGTCCCGCTCAACGGTTACCCCATCACCTCCTACAGCCCGCACACCTCACACTGGGTCCTGGACGGCATCCCGGACGCCTCCTTCCCGGTCCAGGTCCGGCACGGCTCCGCGCACCCGCAGCGCATCGTCGGCGCGCTCACCCGGCTCGGCCTGACCGCCACCGAGGGCGGCCCCGTCTCCTACTGCCTGCCCTACGGCCGCACCCCGCTCGTAGACTCGGTCCGCAACTGGCGAGAGGCCTGCGAGCGGTTGGCCGCCCTGCGTGAGCTCGGCGCCGAGCCCCACCTGGAGAGCTTCGGCGGCTGCATGCTCGGCCAGCTCTGCCCGCCGGGACTGCTGGTGGCCATCAGCGCTTTGGAAGGCGTCTTCTTCCACCGCGCCGGACTGCGCTCCATCTCGTTGAGCTACGCCCAGCAGACGAGCCCCGAACAGGACCGGCAGGCCGTGCACGCGCTGCGCCGGCTCGCCGCCGAACTCCTGCCCGACACCGACTGGCACGTCGTCGTCTACACCTACATGGGCGTCTACCCCAGGACCCGGGACGGCGCCGACCGCCTGCTGGAGCACTCCGCCGAACTCGCCGTCCGAGCGGGCGCCCGACGACTGATCGTCAAGACCGATGCCGAGGCCCACCGCATCCCGACCGTCGCCGAGAACGTACGCGCCCTGCGCACGGCGGCCGCGGCAGCGGCCCGGGCCACTCCCGAACCGTACGGCCCCACCGACAACCCGGTCTACGACGAAGGCCGCGCCCTGGTCGACGCCGTCCTCGACCTCGACCCCGACCTGGGCACCGCCCTGCTGAAGGCGTTCGAGCGCGGCTACCTCGACGTCCCCTACTGCCTGCACCCCGACAACGCGGGCCGCACCCGCAGTCACATCGACGCGGACGGCCGCCTGACCTGGTCCGACATCGGCGCCCTGCCCATCGGCAAGGTCACCGCACACCGCGGCGCCCGGCTCACCGCAGCGGGCCTGTACGACGCCCTCACCCACGTGCAGAGCCGCTACGACGCGCACGTCCCCGAGCTTCTGGAGGTATGACCATGACCGCGACCGTCCCCGAGGCCGTGGACGAGGCGCTCGGCGCGCTGCCGTCCACGCCCGACGCCCACCTCGCCGATCCCCGCACCCGGGCCACCCTGCGGGTGCAGAGCCGGATGCTCACCGCCACCCGGGCCTTCCTGACCGCGCGCGGCTTCCAGGAGCTGCTGCCGCCCGTCATCGGCCCGGTCACCGACCCCGGCATCCGCGGCTCCAAGCAGGTGGACGTCGACTTCTACGGCCACAAGTACAAGCTGATGACGAGCGCCATCCTCTACAAGCAGGCCTCACTGCTCGCCTTCGACAAGATCTTCTACATCGCCCCCAACGTCCGTCTGGAACCCCTGGAAACGGCCGTGACCCACCGGCACCTGGCCGAGTTCCACCAGATCGACGTGGAGATCCGCGACGCCCGCCGGGAGGACGCGATGGACCTCGCCGAGCGGCTCGTCACCCACGTCGTCACCGATGCCGTCACCGCGATGCCGGCCGACCTGGAGCTGCTCGGCCGGGACGCGGACGCCCTGCGCGTGGCCGTCGCCGACGCCTTCGGCCGGGTGGGACATGGGAAGGCCACCGCCGAGCTGATCGCCGCGGGACACCCGCAGGATCCCGCCGCCGAGATCGACTGGCAGGGGGAGGAGATCATCTCCGCCGGCGCGAACCGGCCCTTCTTCATCACCGACTACCCCAAGGGCTCGCGCGGCTTCTACGACAAGGAGAACGCCGAACAGCCGGGAGTGCTGCGCAATTTCGACCTCATCGCCCCCGAGGGTTACGGCGAGCTGGCCAGCGGCAGCGAACGCGAGCACGACTACGCCACCCTCGTCACCCGTATGCGGGAGACCGGCGAGAACCCCGCCAAGTACGGCTGGTACCTGGACCTGGCCCGCCGGGGCATCCCCGCCAGCTCCGGCTTCGGCATCGGCCTGGAGCGCTTCACGCGCTACGTCACCGGACGCCGGGCCGTCTGGCAGGCCAGCGCCTACCCCAAGCTGCCCGGGGTGGTGTCGGCATGAGCGCCGCACTCGTCGCGGACGGCTTCCCCGAGGAACAGGTCCGCTCCCGCGCCCGCCACGGCGCCGCCGCCGTGTTCCCCGCCGAGTCCGGCTACGGCAGCGGACTCCTCGGCGCCGCCCCGCTGCCTGTCGACGACGAGCTGGAGGGCGTGCGGATCGTCCCGCCGGTCTTCATGCCGGACCGGCTGAAGAAGCTCATCGACCTCGCCCGCGAACCCCTGTACAGCGACGTCGAACTCGAGACGGTCATCGGCGGGTTCACCAGTCCGCTCCCGCTGTACGTGTCGGCGTTCGGCTCCACCCAGGTCGCCAGCCACGACCTCGGTGAGGCCGTCGGCCGGCAGGCCGCCCGGCTCGGCGTCCCCCTGGTCATCGGCGAGAACGTCGTCCCCGTCAACGGCTACCGCGGCGCCGACGAGGCCGGGGTCTCCCCGCTGCTCGGACGGATCGCCGCCTACGCCGAGGCCGTCGACGACGAACACGGCGGTGTCGCCGTGCAGCAGTCCACCGAGGACGCCGACGCCGAGGTCTGGAACCTCGTCTACAGCGACCCGGTCAGCGAACCGCTCCTCGCCACCGGACGGCTCGCCTTCGAGCTGAAGATCGGGCAGGGCGCCAAGCCCGGACTCGGCGGCCTCACCGTCCTCGGCCGCGACGCCGCGAGCCGGGTCGCCGAGCAGTACGCCACCGACGAGGTGTTCGGCGCAGACAGCGACAAGGTGCTGCGGGTCAGCAGCCCCGGCACGTTCACCGAGGAGATCCTGCGCCAGCAGATCCGGCTCATGCGCAACAACTTCCCCCGCGTCAGGGTGTGGGTGAAGTTGCACCCCGGACGCGATGTGGCCCTCGCCGCCGCCACCGCCTGGGCGGCCGGTGCCGACGCCGTGACCGTCGACGGCGCCGAGGGCGGCACCGCCTGGGCGCCGACCGGCTTCCTCACCCACGTCGGACTGCCCCTCGCCGAGTGCCTGCGGCGGGTCGGCCGCACCGACCGCTGCCTGCTGGCCAGCGGCCGCATGTGGGAGGGGACCCGGGCCGTCAAGGCCCTGGCGCTCGGCGCCCGAGCGGTCGGCCTCGGCCGGGCCGCCCTTCTGGCCGCCGACGAGGACCGCACCGACGGACTCCGCCGCCTGGTCGAGGCGCTCGCCCTCGAACTGCGGATGCTGACCAGCGCGGTCGGCAAGTACCACGTGGGCGCTCTCGACCCCGAGGACCTGCTCCTGCCGTCCTCCTGGCCCACAGAGCCGACCTCCTGGCCGACCACGCCGGCCGCCTGATCCCCCGCCGGCCGCCTGATCCCCGCCGGCCGCCCGCCTCCTCGCAGCAGCGACCCCGAACTCTCGAGAATGGTGTCGAGAACATGTCTCATCAGCACTCCGCCGTCGACCTCGACGCGTACAACAGCACGGCTGTCGCCCTGCCCGGGGGCGCTCTGCACGAACTGTTCAGGGCTCAGGCCGCGCGCACGCCGGACGCGGTGGCGCTGGTGTGCGGGGAGCGTGAGCTGTCGTACGGCCAACTCGACCGCGCCTCCGACGCCTTCGCGCACCGCCTCGCCGACGAGGGTGTCGTCCCGGGTGCGGCCGTGGGGCTGTTCCTGGACCGTTCGGTCGAGTACGTCGTCGCGGTACTCGGTGTCCTGAAGGCGGGCGGCTTCTATGTCCCCCTGGACCCGCGCCAGCCCGCCGAGCGCCTGGCGTTCATCCTCGCCGACACGGGCGCGCGGCTCCTTGTGACGGACCGTGCGCAGGCCCCCGCCGAGGGGCTCACGGTGCTCGCCCCGCCGGATGTCCAGGCTGAGGCGGATGCGCTTGAAGTTCCGCTTCATGCGGACCAGTTGGCGTACGTGATGTACACCTCGGGGTCGAGCGGTACGCCGAAGGGCGTGGCCAACACCCACCGCAACGTCGTGGAGTTGGCACTGGACCCGTGGTGGGGCGAGCGGCACCGCCGGGTCCTGGCCTACTCCCCACTGGCCTTCGACTCCTCCACCTACGAACTGTGGGTTCCGCTCCTCGGTGGAGGCACCGCGATCGTGCTGCCCGCACCGAAGCTGGACCTCGCCGAACTGGCCCGGGCGATCGTCGAACACCGGATCACCGCCATGTACTTCACCACGGCACTGTTCGACGCCATGGCCTCGGAGGCGATGGGGGCGCTCGCGGGCCTGAGCGAGATCTGGACGGGCGGTGACGTGCTGTCGGCGTCCGCGCTGCGGCGGGTGCTGGAGGCCTGCCCGCGGACGACGGTCGTGCACGCCTACGGTCCCACGGAGTCCACCGTCTTCTGCAGCTACCAGGTGTTCGGACCCACGGAGCGGGTGGTCGACCGGCTTCACCTCGGTGTCCCGATGGCCAACACGCGCATGTACGTCCTCGACGAGAAGCTGAGCCCGGTCGCGCCCGGGACCGTCGGCGAGCTGTACGTGGCCGGCAGTCACCTCGCCCGGGGGTATGTCGGGCGTGCGGCGCTGTCCGCCGAGCGGTTCGTCGCCGACCCGTTCGGTCCGGCCGGGGAGCGGATGTACCGCACGGGTGACCTGGCCCGTTGGAACGAGCACGGGGAGGTCGTCTTCGAGGGCCGGTCGGACCAGCAGGTGAAGCTGCGGGGCTTCCGGATCGAGCTCGGGGAGATCGAGACGGCGCTCGTCGCCCACGAGGCCGTGTCACAGGCCGCCGTGATCGTCCGCGAGGACCGGCCCGGCGACAAGCGACTCGTCGCCTACGTCGTCGGAGAGGCCGACGCCGAGACCCTGCACGCCCACTGCGCCGAGCGACTCGCCGAGTACATGGTCCCGTCCGCCTACGTGCGGCTGGACGTGCTCCCGCTCACCGCCAACGGCAAGCTCGACCGCCGCGCGCTGCCCACCCCACAGGTCGGCGGCGGCGACGGGCGGGCGCCCCGGACGCCCACCGAAGAGGTGCTGTGCGGCCTGTTCGCTGACGCGCTCGGACTCACCGCGGTCTCCATCGACGACGACTTCTTCCACCTCGGCGGGCACTCCCTGCTCGCCACCCGGCTGGTCGGCCGTGTCCGCACGGCCCTGGCGGCCGAGCTGTCCGTGCGGGACTTCTTCCAGTACCCGACGGTCGCCCGGCTCGCCGAGCACATCGCCACCGGCGCGCGCCGGGCCCCGCGGCCCCCACTCACCGTCGTCCCGCGCTCCGACGACCCGCTCCCGCTGTCGGCGGCCCAGCGGCGGCTGTGGTTCCTGGACCAGCTGGAGGGCCCCTCCGCCACGTACGACATCCCGCTCACCGTGACCCTGACGGGCGCCGTGGACCCCGAACTGCTGCGGCGGGCCCTCGGTGACGTGATCGCTCGCCACGAGGTGCTGCGCACGAGCTACCCCGTGTCCGACGGCGAACCCCGGCAGCACATCGCGCACCCCGACGAAGTGACCGTGCCGCTCACCGTCACCCCCGTCACCGAGGACGAGCTGCCCGGCCGGATCGCGGAGGAGTCCGCGCATCTCTTCGACCTGAACCACGAACTCCCGCTGTACGCCGCCCTGTTGACGCTCGCACCGACCCGGAGCGTGCTCGTCCTGGTCGTCCATCACATCGCCTCCGACGGTTGGTCCACCACCCCGCTGATGCGGGACCTGGGCACCGCCTACACCCATCGTGCCGAGGGCACGGTGCCCGGGTGGGAGCCGCTGCCCGTGCAGTACGCCGACTACGCGCTGTGGCAGCAGGACCTGCTCGACCGGGACGAGGAGGCGCAGCTCGCCCACTGGCGCGAGGCGCTCGCCGGCCTCCCCGCCGAGGCGACCCTGCCCGCCGACCGGCCCCGCCCGGCCGTGGCCTCGTACCGCGGCGCCACCCACACCGTGCACTGCCCGGCGGAGACCCATCAGGCCCTCACCGCGCTGGCCAGGGAGTCCGGCGTCACCCTGTTCATGGTCGCGCAGGCGGCGACCGCGGCCCTGCTGTCCCGTTCCGGCGCCGGGACCGACATCCCGGTCGGCTCCCTCGTCGCGGGCCGGACGGACGAGGCCCTGGAGGACCTGGTCGGCTTCTTCGTCAACACGCTCGTCCTGCGTACCGACGTGAGCGGCAACCCCACCTT
>NZ_JBSFOK010000101.1:0-6973 GCF_053587635.1 Streptomyces sp. NPDC003635
TCGGTCACCGGCTCGGGCTGCAACGTCTACGTCCAGAACGCCGGCCCGGGACCGGGGATCCGGCCGGGCTGCGGGTCGGCCCGGGACCGGGGATCCAGCCGGGCTGCGAGTCGGCCCGGGACCGGGGATCCAGCTGGCCTGCGGGACGGCCCGGGACCGGGGATCCAGCTGGCCTGCGGGACGGCCCGGGGGTGCCGGGGGGCGAGCGCGGGGCGGGGGAGCCGCGGTGATCTCCGGGCCCGGTGAGGGCTGCGGGTGCTCCGGGCGGCCCTCTTCCGTCGGCCGACGCGGGCTGTGCGGGCGGGTGCCCCCGCCGTGGGCCTGCGTCGAGTGGCGCCAGTCGCGCAGGTACACACCGGATCGGTCCGGTGACCAGCCCCGCGGGCACGCACCTGCTCGGTCCGGCGGCGAGCCGAGCAGGGTGCCCACCCAGTCGGCCCGGCGACCGCCGCGCAGGTGCACACCGGGCCACCGCCGTGACCGTTCGGCCCCTCCGGTCCGGCGCTCGGCACCTGGTTCTGCGCCCGCCCGGAAGCCAGGTCCCGGAGGTGTCTCTTCCATGCCCCGGACCCGTGCCGTTGCGCAGGGGTGAAAAGGGGTGGAAGGCTGGATAGCGGCACCGGTTCGGGGAGCGCCCGGGAAGCCTGCGGCTCGCGCCGTGCACAGCCTGTGCCCCGCGCGCCGGCCCGTCGTCGATCGCGATGTCGACGGGCCCGTCCCCTTCACCAGGAGGTACCCGTGAACAGCGCCGACGGATGGGGTGACGACGTCTACCAGCCCGACTCGTCCGACGTTCAGGACGACGCGGGGCTGCTCGACGCCGAGGACACCCTAGACAACGACGGCGTCGGCGACCCTCTCGACCGCGGATGGTCCCCCCCGGATCGACCATGGGCGGTGGAGCGCACCGGAGTGACGGCCGCGGAGCGCCAACAGGGCGAGACGCTGGACCAGCGGCTCGCCGAGGAGCTGCCGGACCTCGCCGCCCCCGACGGCGACGGCCTCGGCGACTCCTCGGAGACCGACGGCGAACTGCTGGACAACGAGGTCGGCGCCGCCCGCTCCGGCCGGCTCGTCGCCCCGGACGAGGGAGCCCACGAGGACGAGGAGAGCGCGCTGGTCGCCACGGACGTCGGTATCGACGGCGCCGCGGCCTCGGCCGAGGAGGCCGCGATGCACATCGTCGACGAGGACGCCCTGTCCGGCTGATCCCGCCGCCCCGACCCCCGAGGAGCCTTCATGCAGCAGGACAAGCACCCCGACTACCACCCGGTCGTCTTCCGGGACCGGGCCGCCGGGTACGCGTTCCTCACCCGGTCCACCGCGACCAGCGGCGAGACCATCGAGTGGGACGACGGCGAGACCTACCCGGTCGTGGACGTGGAGATCTCCTCGGAGAGCCACCCCTTCTACACCGGCAAGGCCCGCACGGTGGACTCCGAAGGCCGCGTCGCCCGCTTCGAGCGCCGCTACGGCGGGGCCGGCGCCGAGGGCGCCTGAAGGGCGGGTTCCGCCGCGCTCGCTCAGATCACGTTGAGCGCCGCCGCGCAGCCCACTCCCCCGAGCAGCATGAAGGCCGGCATCAGCACCTTCAGCTCCACCCAGCTGCCCGCCCGGAAGCGCATGAACTTCGGCGGGCCGATCGGGTACCAGCGCTTGCGGCCCACCGGGATCGGCCACAGGATCGGGCAGCCCGACACCGTCAGCGCGTCCCCGATGTCGTGCACCAGCGCGCCCAGCACGACCGGCAGTCCCAGCCACAGGTACTCCTGGCCCGGCTCGGTGAACAGCCAGTCCGCGCCGTTGCCCGGCTTGTCCAGCACCCCGGCCAGGATCCAGGCACTGGTCGCCGCCAGCAGCCAGACGAGGACGTCGCTGCTGGATCCCCGCGTCGCCCGCCACAGCAGACCCTCGATGGCGAGCACCATGTGCGCGAAGAGGATGCCCAGCACCGCCCAGCGGCCCCCGGTGATCGCCAGCACCGAGGCTCCCACCCCGATCAGGACCGCCCACAGCCAGGTGTGCGTGAGCGTGCGGTGACCGCCGGAGCGGCGCGGGTCGCCCTGCTTCTTGGTGGCTTTGTAGACGGCGTAGGAGAGCTTGTCCACGATCTCGCACACCCCGCGCGAGAGCGGTCCGAACGCCCGCGAGATGGTGGCGGCCTTGTGGTCGAGGTCCGGGGCCAGCGCGGCTCCGGCGCAGATCAGGGCGCCGACCAGGACGACGGGCCACGGCATCGGACGTCCGGTCGCCGCGGCCGCCGCCCCGACACCGAGCCAGGCCGCGGCGCCCGACAGTGAGTGTGCTGGTCCCATCATGGCCGTTGCCCGCCCCATTCCTCGTGTGCCGCTGTCCAGTTGACGATGTGCGCTGACGTGTCGTCGGCGACACAGCGTAGCCTTCGCGATCTTCGGACCGGCAGCCGATTCCCCTGACAGCGGGGAGGCCAGGCAAGATGGGTGCGTGACCCTCATCGATCAGCTGCCGCAGACCGCCGACCCCGACGCCCTCTACGAAGCCTTCGAGTCGTGGGCCGAGGAACGCGGTCTGACTCTCTACGCCCACCAGGAGGAGGCGCTGATCGAGGTGGTCTCCGGCGCGAACGTGATCGTGTCGACGCCCACCGGCTCCGGCAAGAGCATGATCGCGGCGGGTGCGCACTTCGCCGCCCTCGCCCGCGACGAGGTCACCTTCTACACCGCCCCGATCAAGGCGCTGGTGTCGGAGAAGTTCTTCGAACTGTGCAAGCTGTTCGGCACCGAGAACGTCGGCATGCTCACCGGCGACGCCTCCGTCAACGCCGACGCCCCCGTCATCTGCTGCACCGCCGAGATCCTCGCCTCGATCGCACTGCGCGACGGCAAGCAGGCGGACGTCGGCCAGGTCGTCATGGACGAGTTCCACTTCTACGCGGAGGGCGACCGCGGCTGGGCCTGGCAGATCCCCATCCTGGAGCTGCCCCAGGCGCAGTTCATCCTGATGTCGGCGACGCTCGGCGACGTCTCGATGTTCGAGCAGGACCTCACCCGGCGCACCGGCCGCCCGACCGCGGTGGTCCGCTCCGCGACGCGTCCGGTGCCGCTGTCCTACGAGTACAAGCTCACCCCGCTGACCGAGACGCTGACCGAGCTGCTGGAGACAAAGCAGGCGCCGGTCTACATCGTGCACTTCACCCAGGCGCAGGCCGTCGAGCGGGCGCAGGCGCTGATGAGCATCAACATGTGCACGCGTGAGGAGAAGGACCAGATCGCCGAGCTCATCGGCAACTTCCGCTTCACGACCAAGTTCGGCCGCAATCTCTCCCGCTACGTCCGCCACGGCATCGGCGTCCACCACGCCGGCATGCTGCCCAAGTACCGCCGCCTGGTGGAGAAGCTCGCCCAGGCCGGCCTGCTGAAGGTCATCTGCGGCACGGACACCCTGGGTGTCGGGGTCAACGTGCCCATCCGCACGGTGTTGTTCACGGCGCTGACCAAGTACGACGGCAGCCGTGTCCGCACCCTGCGAGCCCGTGAGTTCCACCAGATCGCCGGGCGCGCCGGACGGGCGGGCTTCGACACGGCGGGCTTCGTCGTCGCCCAGGCGCCCGAGCACGTCATCGAGAACGAGAAGGCGCTGGCCAAGGCCGGCGACGACCCGAAGAAGCGACGCAAGGTCGTCCGCAAGAAGGCACCCGAGGGGTTCGTCGGCTGGACGGAGAACACCTTCGAGAAGCTCATCGCCTCCGAGCCGGAGCCGCTGACCTCCCGCTTCCGGGTGACGCACACCATGCTGCTGTCGGTGATCGCCCGGCCGGGCAACGCCTTCGAGGCGATGCGGCATCTGCTGGAGGACAACCACGAGCCCCGCAAGCAGCAGCTCCGGCACATCCGGCGGGCGATCGCCATCTACCGCTCGCTGCTGGACGGCGGCATCGTCGAGAAACTGGACGAGCCGGACCCCACCGGCCGAATCGTCCGCCTGACCGTCGACCTTCAGCAGGACTTCGCCCTCAACCAGCCGCTGTCCACCTTCGCGCTGGCCGCTTTCGAGCTGCTGGAGCCGGAGTCGCCGTCCTACGCCCTCGACATGGTGTCCGTCATCGAGTCCACCCTGGACGACCCGCGGCAGATCCTCGTCGCCCAGCAGAACAAGGCCAAGGGCGAGGCCGTCGCCGCGATGAAGGCCGACGGCGTGGAGTACGAGGAACGCATGGAACGCCTCCAGGACATCAGCTACCCCAAGCCCCTGGAGGAGCTGCTCTTCCACGCTTACAACACCTACCGCAAGAGCCACCCCTGGGTCGGCGACCATCCGCTGTCCCCGAAGTCGGTCATCCGGGACATGTACGAACGGGCGATGTCCTTCACCGAGTTGGTTTCCTTCTACGAGCTGGCCCGCACCGAGGGCATCGTGCTGCGCTACTTGGCCAGCGCCTACAAGACCCTCGACCACAACATCCCGGACGACCTGAAGTCCGAGGACCTCCAGGACCTGATCGAGTGGCTGGGCGAGATGGTCCGCCAGGTCGACTCCAGCCTGCTGGACGAGTGGGAGCAGCTCGCCAACCCGGAGGAGATGACCGCCGAGCAGGCCCAGGAGAAGGCCGACGAGGTCAAGCCGGTCACCACCAACGCCCGCGCCTTCCGCGTCCTGGTCCGCAACGCGCTCTTCCGCCGGGTCGAGCTCGCCGCCCTCGACCAGGTCGAGGAGCTGGGCGAGATGGACGCCGACGCCGGCTGGGACGCGGACGCCTGGGGCGAGGCCATGGACAAGTACTGGGACGAGTACGACGACCTCGGCACCGGCCCCAACGCCCGCGGCCCCAAGCTCCTGGTGATCGAGGAGGAGCCGGCGAACCGTCTGTGGCGCGTGCGCCAGATCTTCGACGACCCGAGCGGGGACCATGACTGGGGCATCAGCGCGGAGATCGACCTCGCCGCCTCCGACGCGGAGGGCCGCGCGGTGGTCCGTGTCACCGACGTAGGCCAGTTGTGAGCACAGGAGAATCCCACCCATGACGACGAATCCGGCCGAGAGGCTCGTCGACCTGCTCGACCTGGAGCAGATCGAGGTCAACATCTTCCGTGGCCGCAGTCCCCAGGAGTCCCTCCAGCGGGTCTTCGGCGGGCAGGTGGCGGGCCAGGCACTGGTCGCCGCCGCGCGGACCACGGACGGCGACCGTCCGGTGCACTCACTGCACGCGTACTTCCTGCGCCCGGGCCGGCCGGGAGTGCCGATCGTGTACCAGGTCGAACGGGTTCGGGACGGGCGGTCGTTCACGACCCGCCGGGTCACCGCCGTGCAGCAGGGCCGCACGATCTTCAATCTCACCGCCTCCTTTCACAAGCCTGAGCAAGGGAGCTTCGAGCACCAGCTGCCGCCGGCCCGAGAGGTCCCGGACCCCGAGTCGCTGCCGACGGTCACCGACGAGATCCGGGAGCATCTGGGCGCGCTGCCCGAACAGTTGGAGCGGATGGCACGCCGCCAGCCCTTCGACATCCGCTATGTGGACCGGCTGCGCTGGACGCCCGAGGACGTCAAGGACGCCGAGCCGCGCAGCGCGGTGTGGATGCGGGCGGTCGGTCCGCTCGGCGACGACCCGGTCGTGCACACCTGCGCGCTGACCTACGCCAGCGACATGACCCTCCTGGACGCCGTCCGCATCCCGGTCGAACCCCTGTGGGGCCCGCGGAGCTTCGACATCGCGTCGCTGGACCACGCGATGTGGTTCCACCGGCCGTTCCGCGCGGACGAGTGGTTCCTGTACGACCAGGAGTCGCCGATCGCCACGGGCGGGCGCGGTCTGGCCCGCGGGCGGATCTACGACCTTCAGGGACGACTGCTGGTGTCCGTCGTCCAGGAAGGGCTGTTCCGGGCCCTGTGAGGTCAGGCGCTTCTGCGGCGCAACCAGCCGAGCAGGCGGTGCCGGGCCTCACCGGGTTCCGGTGCGACAGCGACTGGCTGCTCCGCGGAGCCTGATCGTGCCGTGGGGCGCGGGGCGGGCCGATGGTCGCGCGCCTCCTGCATCGCCCGGGTGAGGTCGGCGCGCAGCCAGCCGATCTCGTCCGCGTCGTCCGCCGTCATGATCTGCTCGCACCGGTGCGCGGCCGGTGAGCCCGGTGCTCCGTGCGCGGGCGGCCCTGGTCGGAGGCGGTTCAGATAGGAGCGTTCGTAGGGGTCGGGGACGATCTCCGCGATCCGGACCTGGTCGAGGAAGGCGGCGACGGCTCCGGCCTGTTGCCAGGGTTCCTCGGCCTGCCGCAGCAGGAACCCCAGGTGGCGTCCGCGCCAGTTGCGCGGGCGCAGGTCCAGCCCGGCCTCCAACTGATCGCGCAGCCCTTCCGGCGTGCGCGCCTTCAACAGCGGGACGTTCTCCTCGTCGGCCGCGAACTGCCGTAGTTCCTCGGCCAGATACATCCAGACCACGGCCCGGTAGCGGTTGAGGTAGAAGGACACCGGCACGACCAGGCCCAGGCGGGCGAGGCGGGTGAACCGGCCGGCGGGCACCCGCATCAGAGCCGCGCCCTCGGTGGTGCCCACGGCCTTCACGCGCTCCAGCAGTGCCTCGGGGAAGCCCTCCCCCGCACGCAGGCGCTCGATCTCTGAGCGGGAGACGCGGCGGGCTCCCCCACCCCCTCCTTCGTCCGGCACGGTCCTGATGTGCCCGAGGTGGACGGCGAGGTCGAATTCACGCCGTTTCAGGCCCAGTTCCCGAGCCGCGTGTCCCGGGGTGCAGGAACTGCCCTGCCGCCCGGTGATGGTGTCGCCTGCCATGGTCCATCTCCCCCGTGGAGTCGGATGCTCACGCTGTGTACGTTCGCCGTGACAGAACGGTAGCTAATCCGGCGGGGCTCGTGGCGGGCCTGTGGATAACTCCACGGAGGAGAGAGAACGTACAGGTCAGCGATCCAGCGCACCTTCGGTGCGCGCCGGGGGCGTGGTAAATGCCGTGGCGTGCGCCGGGGGTGCTTCTGTCTGCCCTGACGGAGGT
>NZ_JBSFOK010000102.1:0-6817 GCF_053587635.1 Streptomyces sp. NPDC003635
AGTTTGTCGCCGGCGACCAGGCCGTTGTGCTGGCGCCACAGCAGGACGTCGCCGAGGTCGCGGAAGTACCAGCCGTTGCCGACGATGCCGTGCTCCGACGGGTGGGTGCCGGTGAGGAAGGTCGACTGGGCGGCACAGGTGACAGCGGGCAGGACGGTGCCGAGCGTGGCGCGGGAGCCGGCGGCCGCCAGCGCCTTGAGGTGGGGCATGTGGTCGAGGAGACGGGGGGTGAGGCCGACGACGTCGAGGACCAGGAGCGGGGTGGGAACGCTGCCGGGGGCGGTCCGTGAGGTGTTCGCGCTCAAGGGAGCTCCTTCAGGCCGAGATCCGTCAGCAGGTCGCGGGCGAGGGTGAGTTCGGCGGCGATGCCGTCGGCGAGCTGGGCGCGGGTGCTCGGGCGCAGCTCGGGCGGGAGGGCCTGCCAGGTGTAGGTCTCGACCTCCAGATGGCGCACCAGCGGGTGCGGGCCGCCGACAAGCCGGGTCAGGGCGGTCTTGAGGACGGGGAGTGTGGAGGTGAGGGGCGCGGCGGGCTGGGCGTGCAGCGGGACGTGGAAGTGGGCACGCCAGGGCGACGCCTCGGGGAGCGCCCGCCCGCCGAGTGCCTCGCCGAGGTCGTCGGTGCCGCGCAGGCCGGCGGCGGTGCGGGTGCGGGTCTGGTGCAGGAAGCGGGGTTCGTCGAAGGCGGCGAGGGCCTCGCGGACCTCGGGGAGGTGCGGGTGCTCGGCGTGGAGTGCGGCCGAGAGCTGGGATTTGACGACGGGGACGCCGGACGCGGCGAGCGCGTCCAGGGCGGTGTGCGGGTCTTCGAAGGAGGTGGCGAGGTGGCAGGTGTCGACGCAGATGCCGATGCGTGGATGGTCGATGGCGGTGAGCGGAGCGATGGCGTCACGGGTGGTCTCGACGACACAGCCGGGTTCCGGTTCCAGGCCGACGCGGATGGAGCGGCCGGTGAGCTCCTCCAGCGCGTCGAGGCGTTCACCGAGGGTGCGCAGCGCGGTGTGGGCGGAGTCCGTCGGCCGGGTGCGCCAGGCGAGCGGGAGCGTGGAGACGCTGCCGTCGTCGACGTCGTCGGGGAGCAGTCCGGTGAGGACGCGGGCGAGGGCGGTGGTGTGTTCGAGGCGTTCGGGGTCGGTCCAGTCCGGCCGGTAGACGCGGTACTTGACCTCTTCGGCGCCGAAGCCCTCATAGGGGAAGCCGTTGAGGGTGACGACCTCCAGGCCCCGGCGGTCGAGTTCGCAGCGCAGGCCGCGCAGCGCGGCGGGGTCGGTGACCAGGGCGTGGGCGGCGTCCTTGGCGAGCCACAGTCCGATGCCGAGGCGGTCCCGGCCGAGGCGGCGGCGGACGGGTTCGCAGTGGTCCCGGAGCTGGGCGAGGACGCCGTCGAGGGTCTCGGCGGGGTGGACGTTGGTGCAGTAGGCGAGGTGGACGGTGGAGCCGTCGGGGTGCCGGAAGCGCATGGCTCACGCCCCGCCGCGCAGGATGGAGTTGCCCTCGTGGGTGGCGTCCGGGGCCGCGACGTCGAGGTTCAGCCGGCCGCTGAGCCCGTAGAAGGCGACGGGGTTGCGCCACAGGACCCGGTCGACGTCGTCCTCGGTGAAGCCCTCGGCCAGCATCAGGTCGCCGACCTTGCGGGTCTTGAGGGGGTCGCTGCGGCCCCAGTCGGCGGCGGAGTTCACCAGCACCTGTTCGGGGCCGTAGGCGCGGAGGATGGCGACCATCCGCTCCTCGTCCATCTTGGTGTCGGGATAGACGGAGAAGCCGAGCCAGCAGCCGCTGTCCTTGGCCTCCTTGACGGTGGTCTCGTTGAGGTGGTCGACCAGGACCCGGTCCATGGGCAGCGCGGACTCGGCGACGACGTCGAGCGTCCGGCGCAGTCCCGCGGCCTTGTCGCGGTGTGGGGTGTGCACGAGCGCGGGCAGCCCGTGGTCGGCGGCGAGCTGGAGCTGGGCGGCCAGGGCGGTGTCCTCGGCGGGGGTCATCGAGTCGTAGCCGATCTCACCGACGGCGACGACCTGGTCCTTGACGAGATAGCGGGGCAGTTCGTCGAGGACGGGCAGGCAGCGCGGGTCGTTCGCCTCCTTGGGGTTGAGGGCGAGCGTGCAGTGGTGGGCGATGCCGTACTGGGCGGCGCGGAAGGGTTCCCAGCCGAGGAGGGAATCGAAGTAGTCGAGGAAGGTGGCCGGTGCGGTGCGGGGCTGGCCCAGCCAGAAGGAGGGCTCGACGACGGCGCGGACGCCCGCGGCGTACATGGCCTCGTAGTCGTCGGTGGTCCTGGACGTCATATGGATGTGCGGGTCGAAGATGCGCATCAGGACTCCTTGCCGTGGGGGTGGGCCGAACCGTGCGGTGGGGGTGTGGCATCGGCTTCGGTCAGGGCCAGGACGCGGTACAGGTCCTCGGGTACGTCGCGGCCCGCGGCGGTGCGTTCGGCGGCGTAGTCGCCGAGCATGCGGGCGAGTTCGGCGTCGGCGCGGGCGCGGCGCTCGAGGCCGGCCACCGCGCCGACGGGCACACCGGTGAACAGGCACTTCAGGACGGCGTGGCGCCACTGGTGCGGGTCGAGATGACGGGCGGCGTAGGGGCCGACGGCGGCGGCGAGGAGGCTGGTGTCGTTGGTGCGCAGGGCGTCCTCGACGAGCGGGAGGGCTTCCGGGCCGGGCACGAGGTGGGGCAGGGCGTGCAGGGCGGCGCGGCGTTCGGCGCCGGTGCCCTGGGAGTAGACGCGGGTGACCGCGTCGGCGTCGGCTCGGGCCGCGTGCAGGATGAGGACGCGGGCGGCGTCGGCGTGCTCGGAGCCGCAGCGGCGGCCGGCCTCGGCCAGGCGCAACTCCCATACGGAGATGGGGCCGTGGGTGCCGGGGTGGGCGGCGGCCTCGTCGAGGGCCTGGTCGAGCCAGGCTCGGGCGGCTCCGGCGAGACGGGCGGAGAGCCTTTCGTGCAGTTCGGCGGGCGGGGTGAGGGCGAGGGTGGTGCCCTGGGTGCCGGCCGCCTCGGTGCCCGTGGTGGGGGCTGGGCGGGTCATCGGGTGCTCCCTTCTCAGGTGGCGGAGGGTTCGCCCGGCGGTGGGGCGGCGTTGCGGAGGAACGGGAGGGAGAGCGTGGCGTGGTGGGGGCCCGCGTGGGAGTGGCGGGGCAGTTCCACGACGGTCAGGGCCTGGTAGCCGGTTTCGGCGAGGGCCGCGAGGACGGGCGGGAAGTCGATCTCGCCGTCTCCGAAGGGGAGGTGCTCATGGACGCCGCGGCGCATGTCCTCGATCTGGACGTGGCGCAGCCAGGGCGCGGCGGCGCGGACGCAGTCGGCCGGAGGGAGCGGTTCGAGGCACTGGCAGTGGCCGATGTCGAGGGTGAGGCCCAGGTGTCCCGGGTCGCCGAGGATATGGCGGAGGTGATGGAAGTCGGCGAGGGTGGCGAGGAGGTGGCCGGGCTCGGGTTCGACGGCCAGGGGGATTCCGGCGGATGCCGCCGCGTCCAGGACGGGGGCGAGGGACTCGGCCAGGCGTTTCCAGGCGATGTCCGGGTCGGTGCCGGCCGGGGTGACGCCGCTGAAGCAGTGCACGGCGTGGGCGTCCAGCTCGGTGGCGATCCGCACGGCGCGCATCAGCAGGTCGGCGCGGCGGGCCCGGGCGTCCGGGTCGGGGTCCAGCAGGGAGGGGCCGTGTTTGCGGCGCGGGTCGAGCACATAGCGGGCGCCGGTCTCGACCGTCACGCCCAGGCCGAGGGTGTCCAGCCGGTGGGCGAGGCGGCGGACGCGGGCGGCGAGATCCGGCGCCAAGGGGTCCAGGTGCATGTGGTCGAGGGTCAGCCCGACGCCGTCGTAGCCCAGATCGGCGAGGAGGGAGAGGGCGTCGTCCAGGCGGAGGTCGGCGAGACCGTTGGTGCCGTAACCGAAACGGAGGGGCGCGGCGGGGGCGGGATCTGCCGAGCGACGGGTCGGGGCGGGGGTTGGTGCGGCTGGTGCGGCGGGGCTGTCCGCAGCCGGGAGCTGATGGGTCCTGCCTTCCGGGGGTGTGTCCCTCGGCGTCGTACCGGCGGCGACACCCCCGCTCACCGCTTCTCCTCCGCGGCGCCACCCGAGGCGCCGGGGCTCCCGTCACCGCCGGCCGCCAACCGACCGGCGAACCGGACCAGTTCCCCGTACTGCTCCGCCAGCGCCGACGGGCCCCGGCCCACCGGGTCCTTGAAGTAGAAGCCCAGTTCGCTCAGCGGGCCGGAGAGGCCTGCCTCGTGGGCGCGGGCGACCAGGCGGGCCAGGTCCAGGACCAGGGGGGCCGCCAGGGCCGAGTCGCAGCCCTGCCAGATCGTCTGGAGGATCATGCGGGTACCGAGGAAGCCGTCGAAGGCGATGTGGTCCCAGGCCGTCTTCCAGTCGCCCAGCGCGGGGACGTCGTCGATGTGGACCTCGCCCTCGGGCCGCGACGGGAGCACGTCGGCCAGCACCCGCTCCTTGCCGGCGTTCTTCGCGGCGGCCGCCGCCGGGTCGGCGAGGGAGGCGCCGTCGCCGCCGCCCAGAAGGTTCGTGCCGGACCAGGCCCGCACCGCGAGCGCCCGTTGGGTGAACATCGGGGCCAGGGCCGCCCGGAGCAGGGTCTGGCCGGTCTTGCCGTCGCGGCCCGCGTAGGGGAGGCCGGAATCGGCGGCGAGAGCGGACAGTTCCGGGTGGTGCAGGCCCGTCGAGGGGGTGAAGTTGACGTACGGGCAGCCCGCGCGCAGGGCCGCCGCCGCGTACAGGGCGCTCGGTGGGAGCGCCGGGCCCGTGGGCGCCGGTTCCGTCGAGGCCACGTTGACCACGACCGCTCGGGCCAGGCCCAGTCGTCGTACGAAGTCCGTGATGTCGGCCGCGAAGGCGGCGATCAGCGCCGCTTCGTCCCGCGTGTCGCCGGGGAGCGGACCGCCGGGCCTGATCTCCCGCTCCGCCAGGGCGAGTTCAGCGGCCGCCGCCCGGGGCAGGCCCGGCGGCAGGACGCCTCCCGCCGCCAGCGCCTCCGCCCGTTTCGGCAGCGGACAGTCCACCGTGTCGTGGCCGCCGAAGACCAACGACGGCAGCGGCGGCAGGGCGGCGTCGGTGAAGGGCGGGGTCTGCGTGACCATGCCCGTCGGCTGGTGCAGGCCCGCCGAGATCCCGGCGCAGCCGGCTACCACCGTCGTGGCCACGGAGCCCCGCGCCCCGATCAGCCACACTCCGACACGTGCTCCGGGAAAGGACGCGGACATGGGCAGCAGCCTCCTTGTCGTGCGGAGAACCCCTTGACGGTGGAACCCCGTGGGGGTGGAAGACGGCGGGCGGGGGTCCGGCGTCCCCCGCCCGCCGTCGCTCATGCGCCCTTGACGGGCAGCTCCTTGATCCGGATGTCCCGGAAGGACACCTGGTCGCCGGATCCGTGGTTCTGGATGCCGACGTGCCCGTCACGCAGGCTCCGGGCCGGATCGGTGTTGGTGAAATCGTTGATCTTCACGCCGTTGAGCCAGACGCGGAGGCGTTCGCCCTCCACGCGGATCTCGTACGTGTTCCACTCCCCCGGCGGATTGAGCGCCCGGTCGCGCTTGGCCAGGTCCGCGGAGCGGAAGCCGTAGACCGACCCCGTGGTCTTCTCGGGGACGTCCGTGGCGTCGATCTGGATCTCATAGCCGTTGTTGACAGCCGACCACGGATCGTCCGAGGGCGGAAATCCCACGAATACACCGGAATTGTCGTCTCCGTCGACCTGCCAGTCGAGCTTCAACGAGTAGGCACCGAAGCCCTGGTCGGCGTACCAGAGCAGGCCGAGCCCGCCGCTGGTCGAGAGCGTGCCGTCGGCGCCCAGCGAGAAGGAGCCGGGGCCGGCCTGCCGCCAGGCGGAGAGCGAGGCGGCCGTGCCGTCGAAGAGCGGCCGGTAGCCGTTCTCCGGACGGCAGTCGGCCTGGGTCGTGCCGGTCGTCCAGCGCAGCCCGCCCAGCAGATGCCGCCGGAAGGCGGGGTCCGCGTAGGACTCCTTGGTGTGGCCGCCGCCGGTGTAGAAGGCACGGCCGCCCTGGTAGGTGTGGCACCAGGCGATCGGATGGTCGCCGTTCATGGTGCCGCCCGTGTACGACGACTCGTCCAGGGAGGCCAGCACATGGACCCGTTCCCGGGGGTTGGAGCGGTAGTCGTACCACTCGTCCGTCCGGTTCCAGGCCGTCGGCAGATGCGAGGTGGACGCGTGGGCGTGGTCCTCGACGTCCACCGTGGCCTGTTGGGTCGCCGGATGCGACCGGAAATACGCTCCGACCAGGCCGCCGTAGAACGCCCAGTCGTACTCGGTGTCGGCTGCCGCGTGGACGCCCATGAAGCCGCCGCCGTGGCGCACATAGCGTTCGAACGCGCGCTGTTGCGCGCCGTCGAGCACATCGCCGGTGGTCGACAGGAACACCACCGCGTCGTACCGGCGCAGGTTGTCGTGCGTGAACGCGCCGGCGTCCTCGGTGGCGTCGACGGTGACACCGGCCGTGGCGCCCAGATCCTTGAGGGCCGCCACGCCGTCGGGGATGGAGTCGTGCCGGAAGCCGGCCGTCTTGGAGAAGACCAGCACCCGCTCCCCGGATGACGCCTCCGAAGAGGAGGCCGGTCCCGAGACGCAGCCGAGGAGCAGGGCCGCGCCCGTGACCATGATCGCCAGTCGGCCTGTTGAAACGTTCCTGTGCACGAAATGCCTCCGGAGTGGGGCCGGTTGTACAGGCGGGGTGCGGTGGGCCGGTGCTCAGTTGCCGAACGCGGCGTCGAAGGACGCGGACGGGGGGTCGAAGTCGAAGGCCTTCAGGCGGGTCAGCGCCTCGGGGGCGCCCTGGAGCCGGTCCATGCCG
>NZ_JBSFOK010000103.1:0-6729 GCF_053587635.1 Streptomyces sp. NPDC003635
CGGGGAACTCCACGCGGGACGAGCATCTGCGGTCGGCGGACTTCCTGGACGTGGCGCGCCCCGGGGCCCCTCGGCATCCGGGTGAGAGGGTCGGGCATGGGAACCGGACGTGCGATGCAAGGCCGGGTTGCCGGAGTTGCTCGTGAGCATCTGCCGGACGGAGCAGTGGCACTCCTCCGCTGCCGCGGCCGGCGGCCCCCGGCGCACCGCCTTCCTGGAGCAGCCCGGCTGGGAGTCCGCCGCCCGGTCGGCCGTGCGCGCGGGCAGGCCCGTCGTCGTCGCTCTCGCGGAGTCGGTGCGGGCCGAGGACGCGCGGGCGGCACGGGAGCTGGTGCGGGTGCTGGACGGGCTGCGGCCCTTCCCGGAGGTGTGAGCCGTCGAGTGGCTGCCCGACTACGCGTCGTGCACGATGTGGCAGGGGGGCGCCAGAGCCCGACGGAAGGATCACCGGCGATGCGCACAGGCCCCCCGCGACCGACTCGGCCGCCCCGGAAGCACTCGGCGGCCACGGCGGTGGCCGGACTGCTCGTGGCGGCGCTCGGCGCGGTCGCACTCGTGTCCTGCTCGGACGACGACAACGGCGCCACGGCCACGGAGACTCCGACCTCGCCCAAGACCGTGTCCTTCTCCGGCAGCGTGCCCTCGGCCCTGGACTCGCTCGCCGAGTCGGTGAAGGCGTCCCTGTCCGCCGCGGCGTCCTCCGCCGAGGCGCGCGCCTCCGAGTTCGAGGCCTCCGTCTCCGCCGAGGTGGCGCGCGCCAACGCCGCCGCCCAGGAGGAGCTGAAGGACGTCGACGGCCAGGGCAACGCCACGGCCGACGTCTCCCTCACGGGAAAGCCCCGCGCCGAGACCGGCGGACTGCGCGCCGTCGTCGTCAACATCACCAACAGCACCGACGAGACCGCCTCCTACGCCGTCCAGGTCGACTTCCTGGACGCCGACGGCAAGGTCGTGGACACCCGCTACGTCGGCGCCGAGGACCTGGAGCCCGGGGAGAAGGCCCAGCCCCTCGCCATCAGCCACGAACCGCCCGACTCACAGCTGACGGCGAAGGTCACCAAGGCACAGCGCTACTGAGGCGCTCCCGCGATCGACACCAGGGCGCGCGTGGCGGCGCGGACCCCGGCGCGCGGGGGCGCTGGCGCGCGCCCCCGCTGTTCGGAGGAGCACGGACCACTCGATCAGTCAGCGTCCGCGCGACCCACCGTCCCGGCTCCCCGTAGCGCCCGTCTCCTGCCGAAATGCTGTTCGTCACTGGGAACAACCGTTCCCAAAAGCGAACAGGCATTGGAGGCGACCATGTCGCATCTGACTCCCATCGACCACAAGGTCGAACACGAATCCACCATCCCGGCGAACCGCGGCGACGTGGTCGAGCTCTTCGTACGGGAATACGAGGCCGTGGGACACACCGGTCCCGGCTCCCCCCAGCCGGTCCTCATGCTCCACGGCAGGAGCGTGCCGGTGCTCCCCGGCTGCGACCTCGTGCTCCCTCCGCAGGGCGGCTCCCCGCACCCGGACACGAGCTACAGCTGGGCGCAGGCCCTGGCGGGCAAGGGCTTCAACGTGTACCTCATGGACCTCCAGGGCTCCGGGCTCTCATTCCGCCCGAAAATGGAGAACCCGTGCAACGCCAATCCCGCTCAACGCGGCCTCCTGGCGACCAATCCAGGCACGTCGAGCTGTCCACCGACCGCGGCGGAGTACGCGAAACAGCTCGGCAACTCCAAGAGCGAGTGGGACGAACTGGCCACCGTCGTCAAGTTCATCAGGGCGCGGTGCAACGACCAGAAGGTCGCCTTCGTCGGCTGGTCCGCGGCCTCGTTCGTCATGGGCCCCTACGCCCTGCAGCACCCCGAAGACGTGGCGAGCCTGTTCCTGCTCGCGCCCATGTTCCCCCCGAACGGCCGCTGGTCGACGGTCCTCGCCAAGCCCTTCGCCCCGCCTCCCGGAGCGAAGGTGCCCGACGAGGCCGAGTCCACGCCGGCCGCGGTCTTCGGCTTCCCGATGAACCTGACCAGCAAGGCGAGCGTCCAGAACGGCATCCCTGACAAGAAGCTGGCCGACCACGTGTGGAAGGCCATCATGGACTGCGACACCGAGGGCCAGAAGTGGGGTGGCACAACGGCCGGGCAGCCCGAAGGCGTCATGCGGTGGCGCAACACCTACTGGTGGGGCTGGAACAAGGACACCGCGCCGCACAACTCCATCCTCGGCGGCGCCGACATGCCGGTCTGCATCGTCTACGGCGACGAGGACCGAACGGCCAACACGCCGGAGGCCCTGGGGCCGGTGCTGCACTTCTCCGTTCCTCGGCTCTACCAGCACATCAAGGGCGACAACAAGCTGATGCTCCGCATCGAGGGCTGGGACCACAACCCGGTCTGGGAACGCAAGGCCAGCAAGGACCTCCAGCACATCACCACGAAGTGGCTCGAGGGCAAGAAGGTGTACGGCGTGGAGAAGGGAAGCTGGGTCAGGGACCCGGACGGCGTTCTGTCGGAAGTGCTGCCGGAGGTAGCGAACCCCGTCAGCGGTCGACCCTGACCACGATCTTGCCGACCTGGCGGCCCGCCTCCAGATAGCGGTGGGCCGCCACGATCTCGTCGAGCGGGAAGACCCGGTCGACTGCGGGCGTGAACGCGCCGTCGCGCAGGCCGGAGGCCACGAACGCCTCCGCCCTGCGCAAGCGCGCCGGGTCCCGGGTCGTCTCGTGCACGGTGTAGGAGCGCATGTTCAGTGCGGGCAGGCCGAGTTCGACCCCGGGGTACGGGGTCGGCTCGCCGCCGAGTGCGCCGTACACGAAGAGCGTGCCGCCCGGGGCGACCACCCTGGCGAGGTCCATGACTCCGGGTCCGGCCACGGCGTCGAGGACGAACTCGGCGCCCTGGCCGGCGGTGAACGCACGCACTCGGTCGACGACGTCCTCCTCCTCGACGACGATCACCTCGGCCGCGCCCGCCTTCAGCAGCGCCTCGCGCTTGCTCCGGGTGCGGGTCGTCGCGACGGGCACCGCGCCCGCGCGGCGGGCGACCTGGATCGCCGCCAGGCCCACGCTGCTGGAGGCGGCGGTGAGGATCACTGTGTCGCCGGGGCCCATCCCTCCGACCTCCACGAGCGCGCCGTACGCCGTGAGGTACGGCATCCACACCGCGGCGCCCTCGATCGCGCCGAGCCCGGCCGGGCGGTGGAGGACCGCGGCTGCGGGGACGATCGCGCGCTCGGCGTAGACGCCGTAGTCGTTCATCGAGAAGGCGGGCACGACGCTCACCGGTGCTCCGGTCGCGAATCCCGTCACGCCCGGGCCGGCCGCCTCCACGACACCGGCGGCCTCCGCGCCGAGTCCGGCCGGGAACCCCTCGACCGGCTGGATGTAGCGCCCGCTGCGGAACAACGCCTCGGCCCGGTTCAGACCGATGGCCTCCACCCGGACCAGCAGCTCGCCGGGTCCGGGCGCCCTCGCCGCCACGTCCTCCAGGCGCAACACCTCGGGCCCGCCCAGCTCGTGGAACCGTACGGCCTTGACCATCCCAACTCCCCCACTCCATCGGCTGGTTCATCACTGAATCCGAAAGTACGACAGCTGTCAAACTTCTATGGCCGCCGAACTTCGGGTGACCTACGATGTCCGGTGGAGGGACGAGGTGCGATGGCAGCGACACGGCGAGGCGCGCACGAGCGCGTTCCGGCACACCCGGACATCCGGACGGTCGGTCTTCAGCAGGTACTGGAGGCGCTGGTCGATCCCGTGCGGCGGCGGATCGTCGCCGAGTTGTACACCGGCGGCCGGGACCTGGCGTGCGGCACCTTCGACCTCCCGGTCAGCAAATCCACCGCCACGCACCACTTCCACGTCCTGCGCGAGGCCGGACTGATCCGCCAGTACTACGTGGGCACGTCCCGCATGAACGCGCTGCGCCGCGAGGAGTTCGACGAGGCCTTCCCGGGCCTGCTGCGGGCGCTGCTGACCCCGCGGCCCGAGTGAGCCGTCTGCCCATCCGGACCGGAACGCCACCGGACGCCCTCCCTTTGCATATGATCCTTGTTCTTCACTGAACCTTTACAAGGGGGGACTTCGCCATGCGTATACGCATGCTCTTCGCGACGGCCGCCGCCGCGGGCACCCTGGCCGCGCTCGCCGCCGCTCCGGCCCAGGCCACCGAGTACTCGTCGGCGTTGAAGATCCGCGGCGTCCAGTACGACGCTCCGGGCAGCGACTCCAACAACTGCACGACCGGCAACACCAAGGCCGAGTACCTGGAGATCAAGAACTACTCGTCCAGCAAGACGGTCAACCTCAAGGGCTACGTCGTCAAGGACGCGGCCGGGAACAAGTTCGTCTTCACGGCGAACCACTACCTGCAGCCCGGCGACCAGATCAAGCTGCGCGGCGGCCACGGCTCCGACTCGGACGCGAACAACGTCGTCTACCGCGACAACTGCAACTTCATCTGGAACAACGACAAGGACACGATCTACCTGAACAAGCCCACGGGGGCCGGCGCCGACTCGCACTCCTACACCAAGAGCGGCTCGGACTCGGACGGCAACGGGTACATCAAGTACCACGGCTGACCGGAAGTGCGCAGGGCTCGCCCCGATGCGGATGGTGGGCGGGCCCTGCGCACGGCCATTTTCATGACCGGGACCTGAGCCGGGCCACGAGTGAACCGCACCCGGCCTGAGCGGACCGCACACACCCCGTGTGCGGACCCCGGTGACACGTGGCCGCCTGCGGCGTCGATACTGGGACGAGCATCTGCCCCCGTCGCCCCCAGGACTCATGCCAAGCTCGCAGACCGTCCGCCCCATGACTCCGACCACGGTGTGGCTGGCCCGAGGCCAGTACACCGAGCCCGCCGCCGAGGAGGTGGTGCGGCGGTGCCTGAAACGGCACAAGGACGACGGCGGCCTCGACGACTTCCTCGAACCGGCCGAGGCACGGCACGAAGGCGAACGGGTCTTCGAGGCCCGCTGGCAGGTCGAGGACACGGTGACCGTACGGGCCCGGCTGACCCTCTCCGAGGGCGGGGCGTGGGTACTGGCGGCGGAGGCCGACCGCCCCTGGGATCCGCGCTGGCCGTCGCCCGCCTCGCTGTTCTGGCCGCACGAACCGGACGCCGAGTGGGATCGTGAGCCCGTCACAGGCGGGCGGCTGACCGAGTTGAACCCCCTGCCCGACGACGACAAAGCCGCACGGCGCCTGCTCAAGGACGCCGCTCGCGACGGCTGGACCATCCATGTCGTCGTCCACGAGGCGATGACCACCGACCAGCGCGGGCGAACCCCGCTCGCGGGAATGCTGCCGCCGAGCCTGCGGCACCGCGTGGTCGAGCACCGGGCGACCCCTCAGCAGTTGCGGGTGGTGAACTGGGCGCTGCGGGACGCCGGAGTGGAGATGCCGCGGGGCGGCGCCGTCGTCCTGCCCGGCTCCCCCGCCCCGTCGGAGTACGACGCGACCGGGTTCTCGGTGCGCAGCGTCTTCCTCGACGGCTCCGAACCGGCCGAGCTGATCGCCGCCGTGACCCGGTTCGCGGCGCTGGTCAGGCCGCTGCCGGAGGGCGCCGACGAGGCCGTCACCGCGCTGCGCGAACGGTGGAGTCTGCTCACCGTGGAAGAGGAACTCGCCCGTCAGCGCGCGCTGGTGGCCATGTACGCCGAGGCGCTGGAGGCGATGACGAAGTCCCGCGACCTGTACCGGGAGGCCGCCGAGCAAGCCCACGAGGCCCTCGCCGCCTACCGCGAGTCCGCCGGCGCCCCGCCCGAGAAGCAGCCCCAGCCGGACTCCCCGCTCCAGCAGCTGACCCGAACCTTCGGACGGCTCAAGGAGACGGCACTGGCGCTCCGACCGCAGCCGGGGCCGGCGCCGGAGGAGACGGGAAGCCGGAAGGGAGCGGCCGATGAGCCGCCGGAGGACGTACCGGCGTCGACCGGGGGGCCGTCGAGGGGGCACAGCGACGCCGGTTGAACGGCCCGGCGTGAAGCGGTGCCGGAGGCCGGACGATTCCCTGGCTGAACTTCGGGCGGCTCCGAGCAGCGCCGTGACGGCGGCACCGAGGGCGTAGCCCTGTGGGGTCGCCGCAGCCACAGAGCGGCTGCTCCTGCCTTCTTGAGGTGGGTGGCCCGGCGGGCGTCGGCTCAGGCGCCGTCGAGGTCCCGTACCGATGTCGTACGAGGAGCCGTCGAAGCCTGCGGCCGACGCCGCGTGAGATGTGCCCGAAGGCCGTCCCCGACGCCGGCCGGGAAGCCGTACCGGCGTCGGGGGCCGGTCACTCCGCCGCGCTCGACATCGTGGCCGGTTCGCGCGCCGGCGCCGTTGCCTTCCTGTCCCGCGGCGGCACCGCCAGATGCACCAGCAGGGCGGTCAGCGCTGCCAGGGCGGCGCAGACGGCGGCCGGTCCGGCAGCCCAGGCGGGGGCCAGGGCGAGGTCCAGGGCTCGGTCGAGGCCCGCCGATGGCATCCGGCCCGCCAGGAGCTGAGCCGCGGCCAGCACCCCCGGCACCACGACCGCGCCCGCCAGGACGGGCACGTTGATCCGCAGCGTCAGCAACAGGGCCACGCCCAGACAGGCCACCGACATGCCGAGCGCGAGCCCGTAGACGCGCAGCGAGGATCCGTCCCAGTGCAGCGGGAAGTAGGCCACCGCGCACACCACGAGGGCCGCGACGGTGACCCGGGCCGGCCATGCGGGAGGCCGCGGCGAGGACGGCGCGGGCCGCGGCGCCGGG
>NZ_JBSFOK010000104.1:0-6660 GCF_053587635.1 Streptomyces sp. NPDC003635
AGTTTGTCGCCGGCGACGAGGCCGTTGTGCTGGCGCCACAGCAGGACGTCGCCGAGGTCGCGGAAGTACCAGCCGTTGCCGACGATGCCGTGCTCGGACGGGTGGGTGCCGGTGAGGAAGGTCGACTGGGCGGCACAGGTGACAGCGGGCAGGACGGTGCCGAGCGTGGCACGGGAGCCGGCGGCCGCCAGCGCCTTGAGGTGGGGCATGTGGTCGAGGAGACGGGGGGTGAGGCCGACGACGTCGAGGACCAGGAGCGCGGTGGGGCGGTTGCTCATGGCAGCTCCTTCAGGCCGAGATCGGTCAACAGGTCGCGGGCGAGGGTGAGTTCGGCGGCGATCCCGGCCGCCAGCTGAGCTCGGGTGCGGGGGCGCAGCTCGGGCGGCAGGGCCTGCCAGGTGTAGGTCTCGACCTCCAGGTGTCGGGTGCGCGGCTCGTCGCCTCCCACCAGGAGGGCGAGGGCTTCCCGCAGCACGTCCAGAGTGGAGGTGAGCGGTGCGGCGGGTGGGACGTGCAGGGGGACGTGGAAATGGGCGCGCCAGGGGGTCCGGTCGGGCAGGGCCGCACCGGCCAGCGCCTGGTCGAGGTCGTCGGTGCCACGCAGTCCCGCGGGGGTGAGGGTGCGGGTCTGGTGCAGGAAACGCGGTTCGGCGAAGGCCGCGAGGGCGTCGCGGACCTCCGGCAGGCGGGGGTCCTCGGCGTGCAGGGCGGCCGACAGCTGTGCCTTGGGGACGCCGACACCGGCCGCGGCGAGCGCGGCCAGCGCCGTGGCCGGCTCCTCGAAGGAGGTGGCGAGGTGGCACGTGTCCACGCACACGCCGATACGGTCGCCGGGCAGCGCGGTCAGTGGTCCGATCGCGTCCGCGGTGGTCTCCACCGCGCAGCCGGGCTCCGGTTCGAGGGCGATACGGATCGACTTGCCGGTCAGCTCCTCCAGCGCGTCCAGCCGCCCCGACAGGGTGGTCAGCGCCGCGCCGGCGGTGGCGGCGGCACGCTCGTCGAAGCCGGTCCGCCAGGCGAGCGGAAGGGTGGAGACGGTGCCCTCGGTGACGTCGTCCGGCAGAAGTGCCGTGAGGAGGCGGGCCAGGTCGGTGGTGTGTTCGAGGCGTTCGGGGTCGGTCCAGTCCGGCCGGTAGACGCGGTACTTGACCTCTTCGGCGCCGAACCCCTCGTAGGGGAAGCCGTTCAGCGTGACGACCTCCAGGCCCCGGCGGTCCAGTTCGCCGCGCAGTTCCCGTGAGGCCGCGGGGTCGCTGATCAGTGTGTGGGCGGCGTCCTTGGCGAGCCACAGGCCGATGCCGAGGCGGTCGCGCCCGAGACTCCTGCGGACCGGCTCGCAGTGGTCGCGCAGTTGGGCGAGGACGCCGTCGAGGGTCTCGGCGGGGTGGACGTTGGTGCAGTAGGCGAGGTGGACGGTGGAGCCGTCGGGATGGCGAAAGCGCATGGGTCACTCACCGCCGCGCAGGATGGAGTTGCCCTCGTGCAGGTCCTGCGCCTGCGGGACGTCCAGCCGGAGGCGGCCGCTGAGTCCGTAGAAGGCGACCGGGTTGTGCCACAGCACCCGCTCGACGTCGTCCTCGCCGAAGCCTGCCGCGAGCATGGCGTCGGCGACCTTGCGGGTCTTCAGCGGGTCGCTCTTGCCCCAGTCGGCGGCCGAGTTGACGAGGACCTTTTCCGTTCCGTACGTCCGCAGGATCGTGACCATGCGGTCCTCGTCCATCTTGGTGTCCGGGTAGACGGAGAAGCCGAGCCAGCAGCCGCTGTCCTTGGCGTGCTGGACCGTCGTCTCGTTGAGGTGGTCGAGCAGGACCCGGTCCAGGGGCAGGTTCGACTCGCGTACGACGTCGACGGTGCGGTGCAGGCCGGTGAGCTTGTCGCGGTGGGGTGTGTGGACGAGGGCGGGCAGCCCGTGGTCGGCGGCGAGCTGGAGCTGGGCGGCCAGCGCCGTGTCCTCGGCCGGTGTCATGGCGTCGTAGCCAATCTCGCCGACGGCGACGACGCCGTCCTTGACGAGGTAGCGGGGCAGCGCGTCCAACACCGGCGTGCAGCGGGGGTCGTTGGCCTCTTTGGGGTTGAGCGCGAGGGTGCAGTGGTGGGCGATGCCGTACTGGGCGGCGCGGAACGGCTCCCACCCCAACAGGGCGTCGAAGTAGTCGAAGAAGCTCGCCGGCGACGTGCGGGGCTGGCCGAGCCAGAAGGACGGTTCGACGACGGCGCGCACACCCGCGGCGTGCATGGCCTCGTAGTCGTCGGTGGTGCGTGACGTCATGTGGATGTGCGGGTCGAAGATACGCATCAACGCTCCTTGGGCTCTTCGCCCGTCAGGGTCAGCACGCGGCCGAGGTCGTCGGGGACGGCACGGCCGGCGGCGGTCCGCTCGGCGGCGTAGTCGGTGAGCATGCGGGCCAGTTCGCCGTCGCCGGCCGCCCGCCGCGCCAGGCTCGCGACCGCGTCGAGGGGGACGCCGGTGAACAGGCACTTCAACACGGCGTGGCGCCAGGCGTGCGCGTCGAGGTGGGCGGCGGCGTAGGGGCCAACCGCGGCACGGACCAGGCTGGTGTCGTTGGTGCGCAGGGCAGCCTCGATGAGGTGTACGGCCTGCCCTCCGTCGACCAGGGACGGCAGCGCCCGCAGGACGGCGCGGCGTTCGGCGGCACTGCCGTGCTGGTAGAGCCGGGTCAGGGTGTCCAGTCCCGCCCGTGCCTCGACCAGCAGCTGCATGCGGACGGCGTCGGCGTTGTCGTGGCCGCAGTGCCGCCCGGCGGCGGCGAACCGCAGCTCCCAGGGGTGGGCGATGTACGAGGTGGGGGCTGTGGGGAGGGCTTGCGCAGCGCGGGTGGCGTCGGCCATGGCTGCCGCGAACCAGGCGCGCGCCATCTCGTCGGGCAGCGCCGCGCTGATCCGGTCGCGGGTCCGGTCCGGGGGCTGGGTCAGCACGCCGGCACTCCCTTCGTGGTGGTGATCGCCACGGCGGCCTGGAGGAACTCGATGGAGGAGCGGGCCAGTTCCGGCCCGGCGTGGGAGTGGCGGGGCAGCTCCACGACGGTCAGGCCCTGGTAGCCGGTGGCGGTGAGGGCGTCCAGGACGGGCGGGAAGTCGATCTCGCCGTCGCCGAACGGCAGATGCTCGTGCACCCCGCGGCGCATGTCCTCGATCTGCACGTGCCGCAGCCAGGGCGCGGCGGCGCGGACGCAGTCGGCGGGAGGGAGCGGTTCGAGGCACTGGCAGTGGCCGAGGTCGAGAGTCAGCCCGAGCGTGGCCGGGCTGCCCAGCGAGGTGCGCAGATGGTGGAAGTCGGCGAGGGTGGCCAGGAGGTGTCCCGGTTCGGGTTCGATCGCGAGCGGCACTCCGGCGCCGGTCGCCGCGTCCAGCACCGGCTCGAGCGCCAGCTGAAGGCGCTGCCAGGCGGTGTCGTCGTCGGTGCCGGGTGGCGTGACGCCGCTGAAGCAGTGCACGGCGTGCGCTCCGAGGTCCGCCGCGACCTCGACCGCCGTGAGCAGCAGCCGGATCCGGGCGGCACGCCCCTCGGGGTCCGGGTCGAGCAGCGAGGGACCGTGCTTGCGGCGCGGGTCGAGCACGTAGCGGGCACCGGTCTCCACCGTGGCGGTCAGACCGAGTTCGCCGAGCCTGCGGGCGACCTTCGCCGTGCGGGCGGGCAGATCGGGGGCGAGCGGGTCGAGGTGCATGTGGTCGAGGGTCAGCCCGACGCCGTCGTAGCCCAGATCGGCGAGCACGCAGAGCGCGTCGTCGAGACGCAGATCGGTGAGGCCGTTGGTGCCGTAACCGAGGCGGAGTTGCTGTCGGCGGCTCACGTGGGACTCACTCTCCGGGCGAGCGTGCGGGCCACGGGTACCAGGCCCAGGACGGTCAGTGCGGTCCCGGCCGATCCGGACCGGGCGGCGAGGGTGGCCTGCAGCGGGATCATGGCGCGGATCCCTCCCCCGACGGCGCGCTGGGTCAGGGGCGGGGAGGGGTTGAGAGTGGCGTGCAGCAGGGGCACGGCGGCGGTGCGGACGTACGAGGCGGCCGTCAGCACCGAAACGATGCCCGCCTTCGTGGGCGTGCGGGCCAGCAGCAGGCCTAAGGCGGTGGTCGCGCCGAGCGCGGTGAGGGGGGTGAGCGCCGAACCGCCGTGCGCCTCGTGCCGGGAGACGGCGGTGACGGCGTAGGTGTGGGCGGCCAGCACCGCTGCGGCGGGGGCCGCGGCGCCTACGGAGGGGCCGGTCGTGAGGGGGGACGCCGCCCGCGCGGAGGGACCGGTCGCGGCGGAGGGCCCCCCAGGCACTCCAGCGGGTGCGGTGTCAGCGGCCGTTCGCGCCGGCCGCGTCGCGGTGGGTGCCGAGGTGCTCGCCACGGCGCCCAGCAGGAGGTCGAGGGCGCGGGCCGCCGCCATGGCCGCCGGCGCCAAGGGGGTGTGCTTCAGGCGCAGGTCGTACGCCCAGACCGTGGCGGTCAGTGCCGACGCCACCGCCAGCGCGGGTCGGCCGGCGCGGGCGGCGAGCGTCAGACCGGCCGCCGTCAGGAGGCCGGCCGCGCCCAGCGCCGCCCGCGGGGAGATCCGGCCGGAGGGAAGAGGGCGATGCGGGCGGTCGACGGCGTCCTCGTCGCGGTCCGCCCAGTCATTGAGCGCCATGCCCGCCTCGTAGAGGCAGAGCGAGGCCCCGACGGCGTAGGCCGTGTTCCGGCTGGGCCGCACGCCGGCCGCCGCGGCACCGGCGAGGGCGTCCCCGGGCACGGTGAACAGGGCCGAGACACGCAGCAGTTCGGCCCAGTCCCGCAGCCGCGCCCGCCGCTCACGCACCGGCACGGCGCGGTCCTGGTCGTTGTCCGGTCGGGCGGCCTGCGGGGCTCGCTCGGGTGCGGGTGGGGCGAGGCGGGCCAGCAGGGAGCGGATCACCGGGCCTCCCGCAGCCGGTCGGCGAACGACAGCAGGGCGGTGAACTGCTCCGCGAGGCCCGCCGGTCCGGCGTCGGGGTCCTTGAAGTAGAAGCCGAGTTCCGGGAGCGGGCCGGACAGCCCCGCCTCGTGGGCGCGGGCCACCAGCCGGGCCAGGTCCAGGACCAGGGGTGCGGCGAGCGCCGAGTCGCAGCCCTGCCAGATGGTCTGCAGGATCATCCGCGAGCCGAGGAAGCCCTCGAAGGCGATGTGGTCCCAGGCGGTCTTCCAGTCACCGAGCGCGGGCACGTCGTCGATGTGCACCTCGCCCTCCGGCGTGTGCCCCAGGGTGTCGGCGAGGACGCGCTCCTTGCCGGCGTTCTTCGCCGCGGCCGCCGCCGGGTCGGCCAGCGCCGCCCCGTCGCCGCCGCCCAGCAGGTTGGTGCCGGACCAGGCCCGTACCTCCAGGGCGCGCTGGACGAACATGGGGGCGAGCACGGCCCGCAGCAGGGTCTGGCCGGTCTTGCCGTCGCGGCCCGTGTGCGGAAGCCCGGCCGCCGCGGCGGCGTCCGTGAGAGCGGGGGTGCGCAGCCCGGTGGACGGCGTGAAGTTGACGTAGGGACAGCCGGCGCGCAGGGCGGCGGCCGCGTACAGGGAGCTGGGCGGCAGCCGTACGGCGTCGGGCGCGGGCAGGGGCTCGGTGGAGGAGACGTTGACGACCACCACCCGGACCAGGTCGTTGCGCTCGCGGAACGCGGTGAGGTCGGCGGCGAAGTCCGCGATGAGGTCTTCGTCGTCGCGCGTGTCGCCCGGGAGCGGGCCGCCGGGCCGTATCTCCCGGTCCGCGGCCTGGAGTTCGGCCCGCACGGCGGAGGTGAGGCCGTGCGGCAGGACGCCCGCGCCGGTGAGGTGTTCGGCCCGCTTGGGCAGCGGGCAGTCGGCGGTGTCGTGGCCGCCGAACACGAGGGAGGACAGGGGTGGCAGGCCGGTGCCGTCGAACGGCGGTGTCTCCGTGACCATGCCGGTGGGCGCATGCAGTCCGGCGGTGACCGCCGCACATCCGGCGACGGCGGTGGTGGCCACCGATCCGCGGGCTCCGACGAACCAGACCCCGGTGCGTGCGGTCGGCCCGCCGGTCCGGGGCTGTGATGCGTTCCCGTCGTTGTTCACGGGCTGCCTTCCTGCCATGTCGAGCATCCGATGGGGGTGGAGGACGGTGGGCGGGGGCGCGGGGCCTCCCGCCCACCGCCGGGCAAGGGGACGGCTGGGGCCGCGGCCCGCGAGGGCTGCTGTGGGGGCGGCGGGGTTACGGCGTCGAAATGGGCGGCGGGGCAAGTGCGGTGTACCTGAGGGCTGTTGGCCCTGCGGTGTGCAGCACGGATGTCCTCCGTAGGCCGGTCGGACGAGCGGTGAGCGCGTGAGGCCGGAATGCGCCGTACGTCGCGAACCGCTGTGTGGCGCCTGTATACGAGGGGGACCGTAGCCCGGTTCGTCCTCGGCGGGTAGCCCTCGTGCAACGAATGGGAGGAACTTTTTCCCGGTCGAGGACAAAGAGACCTGCGGGCAGCCCTGACCGGCCCGACGGCTCTCCGCCGCCGGGCACCGGTCTGGTCGTGCCCCGCGCAGGAGGGGAGGAACCAAGCGGAGCCCGAAGGGATGTGGCGCGGCTGCGCCTACTTGTCGCCGCCTGCGAACGCGGCGTCGAAGGACGCGGACGGGGGGTCGAAGTCGAAGGCCTTCAGGCGGGTCAGCGCCTCGGGGGCGCCCTGGAGCCGGTCCATGCCG
>NZ_JBSFOK010000105.1:0-6490 GCF_053587635.1 Streptomyces sp. NPDC003635
CCAACTCATTCTCATTTTCTTTTTATGGCTTCGTTTTAGCCTGTCGTTTGACAGGCTATAGGTGTTACTCCCCCTCGGCGCGGCCGGGCCGCCCCCGAACCGGCCGGTTCGGCGGCGGGGCCCGACACGGGCTTCCTTGTTCAGGCGTCCTCGAAGAGCAGGTCCTCGGGGGGATGCGTCATCCGTAGCGTCTGGCCGTTGGTGACCTCCACGACACGGTGCAGGCCCACGCAGCGTTCACCGGTGGACAGGATCGAGAAGCGGTCACCGACGCCGGCCAGGAAGGCCGGAGCGCACGCCAGCGGCATGTCGAGCCGGAGGTAGTCCACGAACCGGCGGAACAGCTTGGGCAGGACCAGGACGTCGTCCGTCAGCGAGGCCAGGCCGGTGATCTTCGCGCCGGAGAGGGTGGCGTCGTCCGGCCACAGTCCCCGGCCCTCGTCCCGGGCCTGCTGGGTGACGGTGGCCAGTTCCACCCGCAGCGTGGTGAACAGGGTGCGGTAGAAGGTCGGGTAGGCAAGGCCCTGCGTGATCAGGTGGTGGTTGACCGTCGTGCGCAGCACGTCCTCGTCGACGTCGATCTCCAGACCGCTGGTGCCGGGGCCCGTTCCGCGTCCCGCGAGCGCGATGCAGCGGCCGTGGACGTCGGCGCCGCGCGTGAGCACGAAGCCGGGCACGGTCTCCGGGATGGTCGCGGTCACGGTCTCGTCGGGACGGCGCTGGACGTCGGTGAAGCCAAGCCAGCGCAGCAGTTCGTCGCGCGCGGCATGGGCGGGCTCCAGCGGCTGGTGGACCCGCTTCGGGCCGTAATGGGTCTCCGGCGCGTCGACCGCGTCCAGCCGCAGCTTCGCGCGGCCCGCCGCACTGTGCTCGACGGCGCGCCCGCGCCCGCCGCCGACGAGGCTCCACTGGGTGGGGTCCGCGGCCGTGAAATGCACCGTGTCCCCGTCCGGCTGCGAGCCCTTGATGTCGTAGAAGCCCTGGATCAGAAGCATGGGCATGGCGACTCCTCAACCGTGCAAGGGGTGCTCGATGACGTCGAAATGCCCCCGATTCCGATGGTGCACCCGAATCGGGGGTTCCGCACCCGCGAGGAGCGCGGCGAGCGTCGACGCCGTTGCCCGGGCCATGCGGCCGCCGCCCGGTCCGCGGTGCCGGGCGGCACCGCGGACCGGATGACGGTCCGTCAGGAACCCTTCGAGGCCAGGTACTCCTCCACTCCGGGCGCCTCGTGCGCGTCCTCGACGTTCACCATGGCGCCCACGGCCTTGGCGTCGGGCTTGAGCACATAGGTGGACGAGCTGGCCGGCTTGGCCACGTCGGAGAAGTTCTGCGGGGTGCCGAGCCCGGCGTCGGCGTTCGTCTGGGAGCGGTGCGCGGCGACCACGTCCTCGCGGGCGAGGCTGCCTCCCTTGCAGGCCTTCTTCAGGTCGGCGCCCATCAGCTGGGCGGCGTTGTAGCCGGAGAGCACGCCCGAGTCGACCAGCTCGCCGGGGTACTTCTTCTGGTAGGAGGCGACCATCTTCTTCACCCCGGGCACGTCCGCGCTCACGGCGGGGGCCGCGCTCACCACGTTCAGCATGGCCTCCAGGGCGGCCGCCGCGGGCGTCTTCATCAGCTGCGGGGCGTATCCGGGGGCGTTGCTGACCACGGGGACCTTCAGCCCGCGGGAAGCGGCGACGCCGACCAGCGAGGCGGTCTGGGCCGGTCCCGCGCTGATCAGGATCGCCTTCACGCCCTCCTTGCGCAGCGCGGAGACCTGGGCGGACAGGTCGGTGTCGGTGGCCTTGATCTTCTGGCCCACGACCTTCAACCCGGCCTTCTTCGCCGCCCATTCGGAGCCCTCGAGGGCATTGGCGCCGTAGTCGCCCTCGAAGTAGACGTGGCCGATCCTGTCGCCCTTCTTGAGACCCTTGGTACGGGTGAGGAAGTCGACGGCGGCGATCATGTCGAGGTCGTAGGTGGTGCCGAGCACCTGCACGGAGTCCTTGCCCAGCAGGGAGGCCGCCCAGGCCTGCGGGAAGGTGAGCACCTTGTCCCGCTCGATGTCGTCGAGCAGCGCCGCGACCACCGGCGAGCCGATGACCTGCGGCAGCGCCACCACGTCCTGGGAGATGTCGGCGTAGGCGGTGACCGCCTTCTGCACGTCGTAGCCGTGGTCCTTGACGACGATCTCGACCTTGCGGCCGCAGATGCCGCCCGCGGCGTTGGTCTCGTCGGCCCACATCTGCTGGGCCTGCACGATGGACTTGCCGAGGGTGGCGTAGGGGCCGGTCAGATCGGTCAGGGCGCCCAGCTTGATGGTCTTGTCGGTGACGCCGGGGCCTGCCTTGACGCCGTCGGCGCCGTCGGCGGCGCTGCCGTCGCCGTCCGCCTTGGAGCTGCATCCGGTGCCCGCGAGAAGCAGGGCCGTCAGGGCGGCGGCCAGGACCGTCCTGGTGCGGTGCGTGGGGTGGTTCACGGTGTCGGCTCCTTGGCTCGTACGGCTGAGGCGGTGGATTGGGTCGGGGGCGCGGGGTCCGCGTCCTTGGCGGCGGCCCGCCGGCGGCGCAGACGGGCACGGGTCCGGCGGAGCAGTCCATGCAGTCCGTCGGGGGCGAAGAGCAGGATCAGGACGATCGCCGCTCCGTAGAGGTAGCGAGCCGCCTCGGTCGGGCCGACGGCACCATCGGTGGTGCCGGGGGCGGCCACCAGCGGCAACTGGTCGGCGTAGCGGGTCATCAGCAGGGGCAGGGCGGTGACGAAGACGGCTCCCGCCGTGGCTCCGGCCACCGAGCCGATGCCGCCGATGACGATCATGGCCAGGTAGTCGACCGACAGGGCGAGGGAGAAGTAGTCCGGTACGACGCGGCGGAAGGCGAGGGCGAGCATCACCCCGGCCAGGCCCGCGTACATGGAGGAGACCACAAAGGCCGCCGAACGGTAGCGGGAGACGTTGACGCCCATCACCGCGGCCGCGGTCTCGCTGTCGCGCAGCGCGACCAGGGCCCGGCCGGGGCGTCCGAGCCGCAGCCCGCGGGCGGTGAACCAGGTGAGCGCGAACAGGGCGAGGCCCAGGTACCACAGGCGTTCCTCGGCGCCGAACGGCACGCCCAGCAGGGTCATTCCGGGGTCGGAGGCGGTGAAGGAGAAGCCGCCGAGCTCCAGCGGCGGCACCGAACGGCCGTTGAATCCGCCGGTGATGGAGTCCGCGGTGAGCAGGACGTGGTGCCCGAGGAAGACCAGGGCGAGGGTGGCGACACCGAGGTAGATGCCGCGCACCCGGCCCGCGACGGGGCTGAACAGGCCTCCGGCGGCCCCAGCGAGGAGTACCGCGAGGACCATGGCGAGGGCGGGCGGCAGGCCGGGGCCCGGTTCGCCGGCCAGCCAGACGTAGCCGTACGCCCCGACGGCGAGGAAGAAGGCGTGGCCAAGGGAGAGTTGACCGGCCGTTCCGGACAGCAGGCCGAGTCCCACGGCGCCGACGGCGGCGGCCATGGAGAACAGGCCGATGCGCAGCCAGAAGGCGTCGAGGTAGAAGGGCAGCGCGCACATCAGGACGACCAGCAGGACGGTCCAGGCGCGGTAGCGGCGCAGCAGCTCAGACACGGGCCGCCCCCTTCGCGCCGAACAGCCCGGTGGGCCGTACGAGAAGGACGAGGACCATCACCGCGTACGGCGCGACGTCGCCGAACCCCTCCCCGAGAACGTGCAGTTCGGACTGGTATCCGGCGACGAGGGCCTCCGTCAGGCCGATCAGCATGCTGCCGGCGAGGGCGCCGGGCGGGGAGGCCATGCCGCCGAGGATGGCGGCCGGGAAGGCCTTCAGGGCGATCTGTCCGGTCGTACGCTCCAGGCCCGGGGCCGGGAACGCGGCGAGGAAGACCGCGGCCAGCGCGGCGAGTCCGCCGGCCAGGCACCAGGCGAGGGTGCGCATCCGCACCAGGCGGACGCCCATCAGCGCGGCCGCCTCCATGTCCTCCGCCGAGGCGCGCAGCGCCAGCCCCCAGTTGGTGTAGCGGAACAGGGCGAAGACGCCGCCGATGACGACGGTGGAGACCACGATCGCGGCGAGGCGGCTGTCGGCGACCGTGATGGGTCCGAGGCCGCTGACCGAGTCGCCCCAGGGGTCGCCGAGGGTGAGCAGGTCGCCGCCGATGCGCCGGGACAGGTCGGTGAGCAGGACGATGTCGACGCCGATGGTCACGATCGTCTGCACATGCGTGGAGTGCGCGTCCTGTTCGCCGAGCTGGAGCAGGAACCGGTCCATGAGCCCGGCCACGGCCGCGGTCGCCAGGACGGCCACGGCGAGGGCGCCCGCGAATCCGAGGTCGTCGTGGAGGACGGCGGTGAGGTAGCCGCCGAGCAGGAGCAGGGAGCCGTGGGCGAAGTTGATGACGCCGGAGGCCTTGAAGATGATGACGAAGCCGAGGGCGACCAGGGCGTAGACGGACCCCAGGGCGAGGCCGTTGAGGACGTTGTCGAGGAAGCCGGTCATGCCGCGTCCTCCCCGCTCGCCTCGGTGCCGAGGTAGGCGCGCAGCACCTCCGGGTCGCTGCGGACCTCGTCGGGGGTGCCGTGGGCGATGACGCGGCCGAAGTCGAGGACGGTCACCTCGTCGGCGAGGCGCATCACGAGGCCCATGTCGTGCTCCACCAGCACCACGGACAGGCCGAGTTCGGCGCGCACGGCACGGATGGTGTCGGCGGTACGGGCGCGTTCGGCGGCGTTCATGCCGGCCACCGGTTCGTCGAGCAGCAGCACAGTGGGCTCCAGGCAGAGGGCGCGGGCGAACTCCACGCGCTTGCGGTCGCCGTACGACAGCAGTGCGACCGGGGAGTCGAAGTGCGGTCCGAGACCGGTGAGTTCGGCGATCTCGCGAGCCCGCGCGAGATGCGCGCGCTGTTCGCGTACGGCGCTCGGCAGGCGCAACGCGCTGGCGGTGAAGCCGGCGCGGGACAGGATGTGCCGGCCGAGCATGAGGTTGTCGGCGACGGTTCCTTCCGTGGTGACGATGTTCTGGAAAGTGCGGGCCACGCCCAGGGTGGCGATGCGGTGCGGGGCGAGGCGGGTCAGTTCGGTGTCGCCGAGGCGGACCGTGCCCGAGGCGGGGCGGTACAGGCCCGAGAGCACGTTGAAACAGGTGGACTTGCCCGCGCCATTGGGCCCGATGAGGGCGTGCACCGTCCCCGGGACGACCGTGAAGGACACGGAGTCCAGGGCGGTGAGCCCGGCGAACCGGACGGTGACGTCCTGTACGTCGAGCACGGGTGGCGTGGTGGTGCGGTCGTTCACGCGGCCCCCTGACCGTCGGCGGTCTCGCCCAGGTAGAGACGGCGTACGGCGTCCGTGCGGGCGAGTTCGTCGGCCGCCCCGGACAGCCGGATCTCGCCGACCTCCAGGACGTAGGCGCTGTCCGCGAGGGAGAGCGCCATGCCGGCGTTCTGTTCGACCAGGAGCACGGCGGTGCCCTGGGTGTTGATCTCCTTCACGACCTCGGCGATCCGGGCCACCATCTGCGGGGCGAGGCCGAGGGAGGGCTCGTCGAGCAGGAGCAGACGCGGGGCGGCCATCAGGGCGCGGCCGATGGCGAGCATCTGCTGTTCGCCGCCGGAGAGGAGGCCCGCGGCCTGGTGGGTGCGTTCGGCGAGCCGGGGGAAGAGGGTGAACACCCGGTCGCGGGCCGTGCGTACGTGGGCGGGGTCGCGGCGGCCGAGGCCGAGGCCGCCGGTGCGCAGGTTCTCGTCGACCGTGAGCCCGGCGAAAACCCTCCTGCCCTCCGGGACCTGGACGACCCCGGCGCGCACGGCGGCGACCGGGTCGCGGCCGTCGAGTTCCGTGGTGCCGTAGCGGATGCGGCCCGCGGTGACCGCGCCGCGGTGCAGGCGCAAGGTGCCGGACACCGCCCGCAGCAAGGTCGTCTTGCCCGCGCCGTTGGCGCCGAGCAGGGCGACGACGCCGCCGTGCGGGACGGTGAGCGACACGTCGCGAAGGGCGGACAGGGCGCGGCCGTAGGTCACGTCTAGGCCTTCGACGTGCAGCGCCGGTTCCTCGTCCGGTGGTGCTTCGGGCATCACGGCTCCTCGCGTCCGTGCCGGGCGGGCACGGGACGGGTTGGGGAAGGGGAGCTCACGACAGCACGCGGGCGGGCGGGCGGAACAGATGTGCGGGCGGGGTCGCTGCGTGGTCCCAACGGGGGTGGGCCGGGACTGTGCGGGTGCCCAGGCCGGGCGGGCCGGGGATTCCGTGGCGGGGAGCGGGGAAGGCGCGGGCGCTCGGTCGCGCGGGTGAGGACGTCCGGCCCGGGGGGAGGGGGGCGTCCGGGCCGGCGGGAGCGTCCGGCCCGGGAGACGTACGGCCCGGGAGACACCCGGCCCGGGGGACGTACGGCGCGGGAGACACCGGGCGGGCGGCGTCCGGCCCGGCGGGGCGAACTCGTCCCCGATCCAGTACGTGCCGTCGTAGGCCCGCACGATCGACTCGACGTCGAAGTCGGCGCCGGTCAGCGTGC
>NZ_JBSFOK010000106.1:0-6432 GCF_053587635.1 Streptomyces sp. NPDC003635
GGCGGCGAACCGGCTTTCCCTGCCCTGCTCCGCAGGAGCTTCGTTTCCTCCCCCGGCTGAAGCCGGGGGTATCCACGAAGGAGAGACTCGATGAGACCCGTATGGCATGGGGAGAAGGTGAGTGCGGCGGCGGCCAGCAGGCAGCCGTTCCTCGAGTGCGCGCTGTGAGGTGTTCGACGGTGCTTCAACTCGGCTGCACAGCAGCGCTGGTGGTTGGATAGGGCTGATGCACCTGCGCAGACACGGCAGTCCCGCCCAACTCGCCGACGGCTTCGGTATCTCCGTCTGTGCCGCCCAGGCTCACGTGGGCGCGGTAATCAGCCCGCCGGGCCTGGGTGGGAGTCGGCGATGCCGCTGGCCGCCTCTCCAACGTCGGGCACGCACTGGTCGCCCCGGCGGTGGGCACACCGCAGCATGTCACCGACGCACACTCAGCACGCATTCCGTCAAGAGTCACCACCAGCCGGAGAGGTGCGCGGTCGTAGCCGTTCTCCCTGCGGCCCGAACATGATCAGGTACTCAACCGGTCCGGCGGTTCCGGCGTTCGCGACTCCGTGGGGGACGCGGGTGTCGAACTCGGCGACCTCCCCGGCGGTCAGGACCAGGTCCTGGTTGCCGAGTGCGAGCCACAGCCGCCCGTACAGGACGCACAGCCACTCGTAGCCCTCGTGGGACACCTGCCGGGGCCGTCCAGGCGGCTCCTCCACGGCAGGCAGGACATGCTTGTGGGCGTGCAGGCCGCCGACGTAGCGGGTCAGCGGCAACACTGCCTTGTCGACGCCGAAGCTGTGCGGCGCCGTGCCGCGGCGCTCGATTGCAGGCGCGGGCGCGGTGCCGACCAACTCGTCCAGGGAGACTCCGTATTCCTCCGCCAGTTGCACTACCACTTCCAGGGTGGGCTTGCGTCGGCCGGTCTCGATCCGCGACAGCGTGCTGGGCGATATACCGGTCGCGCGGCTGACACCGGTGAGTGTGATGCCACGGCGCTCGCGCACGACCCGCAGCCGCGCCCCCATCGACGCCAGTGTCCGGGCCACGTCGCTCCCCGCCACGGTCCGTGCTCCTTTCCGCCATGCCGTCGGACCACGTTGACCTGCAAGCTTGCCAGAATGGCAAGGATGATCGCGTTGGGTGGGTGCCACGCCGCATGATCGATGCGTAGCCGCGTCGCCGTGAACCGAGGAGAAGCCCATGCAGCCTGCACCGACCGCCGAGCTCCGCCATCGCACCGTCGAGGCCCCGGCCGGACGCCTGCACCTGGTTGAGCAGGGCGCGGGCCCGCTGGTCCTGCTCGTGCACGGCTTCCCCGAGTCCTGGTACTCCTGGCGCCGCCAGCTCCCGACCCTCGCAGCGGCCGGCTACCGGGCGGTGGCGATCGACGTGCGCGGTTACGGCCGCTCCTCCAGACCGGAGGCGACCGAGGCCTACCGGATGCTCGACCTGGTGGAGGACAACGTCGCCGTCGTGCGCGCCCTCGGCGAGGAGAGCGCGGTGGTCGTCGGCCATGACTGGGGCTCCAACATCGCCGCCACTTCCGCCCTGTTGCACCCCGAGGTCTTCCACGCGGTGGGCTTGCTCAGCGTCCCGTACGCGCCGCCCGGCGGCCCCCGCCCCACCGATGTCCTCGGCCGGATCGGCGGCCCCGAGCAGGAGTTCTACGTCTCCTACTTCCAGGAGCCCGGCCGCGCCGAGGCGGAGATCGAGCCTGATGTACGGGGCTGGCTCGCGGGTTTCTACGCAGCCCTGTCCGGCGACACCATGCCGACGGGGGGCCAGCCCGATCCGCACTTCGTCGCCCCTGGCGGCCAGTTGCGCGACCGCTTCCCCAGGCGGGTTCTCCCGTCCTGGCTGAGCGAGGCCGACCTCGACGTCTACGCCGGGGAGTTCGAGCGCACGGGTCTGACCGGGGCGCTCAACCGTTACCGCAACATGGACCGCGACTGGGAAGATCTCGCCCCTTACCGCGGGGCCCCGATCAAGCATCCGTCCCTGTTCGTCGGCGGCGCCCTGGACGCCTCCACCACCTGGATGTCCGACGCCATCGACGCCTACCCCACCACGCTCCCCGCCCTGTCCGCCTCCCACCTCCTGGACGACTGCGGCCACTGGATCCAGCAGGAACGCCCCGACGAGGTCAACCGACTGCTGATCGACTGGCTCGCTGCCCTCCAGGACCGGACCAGGCAAGCCAGGCGTAGCGGTCCGCGCAGTGGCGCGGTGCCAGGGGCGGCCGCGGCGCCGGAGCTGTGATGCGGGCAGTACGGGCCGGCTGGTTCCGCCAGTGAAACGCCTGCCGTTGAGGCGCCGGCCCACCACGTTGCGGAATCTCACACAGCCGGCACACGCGCCGATCACACATCGCCGACCGTTGCCGACGGCACACTGCGACAGCGACGGTCGGCAGGGCCAAACGCCATGCCTGCAAGCGAGTTCGGCTCCGCCGCTGCCCGCCCATGCGGCCGTTAGGGTGGCCCGGTGACCGACGCGAGCATGGACATAGTGAACCGCTTCCGGGCCGAAGCGGCATCCCTGGATCTGCCGCCGGAGGAGGTGGACGCATGGATACGTGTCGCCCGTCCGGCGGTGTACTTGGCCGAGGGTGGGGACGGCCCCCTCGTGGCCCAGGTCGGCGGAGACCCCATGCTGCCGCACGGCGTGCCTCGGCCGTCCGCTCCCTTCGTGGCCTCGGTCGACCTCGCTGCTCTCCCGCCGGGCGTCACCGGGCTCCCGCTTCCCGCCGACGGCCACCTGCTTCTCTTCTCCGGAACCGATGTGCAGGGCATCGGGGGACAGGTGTCCGACGCGGTGCTGTACGTTCCCGCTGGAACCCCGGCAGTTTCGAGCCCTCTCGCACACACCTGGCGCGAGCCGTACCGGCCGCGTGAACTCCGTACGGCCTGGCACCAGCCGAGCACACAGATGCCGGAGAGCTTCGCCCCCGACAGATGGGGCGAATTCCCCGAGGACGAGCAGTTCGAACTCGCCGACGAACTCGCCGACGCCTGGGCACACGTGGGCGGCTACCGCCCTGCCTGGACCTTGCAGATCGGCGGCCACCCGGTCTCGCCGCAGAACGACCCCGTCCACTATGCCCGTGGTCCGCGGGAGGCCGGACCTTCCGAGCAGGGCGGGACGGCCCACGCAGAGGGCGCCGACGACTGGGTTCTCCTGGCCACTTGGAGATGCGGCGACGACGTCACGGAACTGGACTCCGGCGTGGCCCACTGGGTGGTCCGCCGCCAGGACGTGGCGGCCCGGCGCTTCGACCGGGTCCATCGCTACGTCGAGATGGCCTGACGGCGCCGGGCCGGGCGGCCGGTTCACCAAGGGTCATCGCCCGCGGTGTCCGGCCACGCTCACCCGGTCCATGCCGCCACTGTGCCGATGGGTCTGTCCCGAACGGGTCTGCCCCCTCGCTGCCCCGGCCGCCCCGGTCGTATCGCGTGGGCCGCCGCGCCCTGCTGCGCGTCGCTTGGTGTTCCCCGGGCGGCGGCAGCGGCCGTAGGAAGGCAGGCGGTTCAGCAGGCGTCCGATCACGGAAGTCGCCCGCGGCCTCCCGTGGCCCGGGGGAGGACTCAGCGGAGCAGCAGGTCGCGGATCGTCTCCGTGATCTCGTCGGGCGCCTCCTCAGCCATGAAGTGCCCCGCGCCGGTCAGCCGGTGGTCCAGGTCCGGCGCCCACGCCTGCCAGACCGCCGCGGCGTCGTAGCCCAGTCGCGCGCCCCAGTCCTGCTGGACGACCGTCACGGGCATGGCCAGCTGGGAACCGGCGTCCTGGTCCGCCCGGTCGTGTGTGATGTCGACGCCCGCCGAGGCCCGGTAGTCCGCGACGATCGACGGCACGGCCGCCGCGCTCGCCCGCAGATACGCGGCCCGGATCGGTTCCGGCATGGCGGCCGGCTCCCTGGCCCAGGCGTCGAGGAAGGAGCCGAAGTAGGCATCGGCACTGTTGGCGATCATCGTCTCCGGCAGGCCCGGCGGCTGCGCCATGAGGAACAGGTGGTAGCCGACCGCCGCGGGAACACCGTGGAGGACGTTCCACATGTCCACGGTGGGCACGACATCAAGGATGCCCAGGTGGGTGAGGGTCTCGGGGTGGTCCAGTCCTGCGCGGAAAGCGACCAGGGCCCCTCGGTCGTGCCCGACCAGGGCGAAGCGCTCATGGCCGAGCGCCGCCGCCAGGGCGATGACATCGGCGGCCATGGTGCGCTTGGAGTACACCTCGGACCCGGTGGCCACCGGCTTGTCGCTGGCGCCGTAGCCGCGCAGGTCGGGACAGATCACCGTGTGCTCGCCGACGAGCCGCTCGGCGACATGCCGCCACATCAGGTGGGTCTGGGGGAAGCCGTGCAGCAGCACGACGGGGCTGCCGCTGCCGCCGACGGCGGCGGCCAGCTCCACTCCGTCGGCACCGGGCAGACGGACGTGGTCGAAACCGGGAATGGCAAATGTCATGAAGGGCCCCTTGCTGGGTCGGTGGACCGGCGAAAGCCCGGGTCCGAGGACTGACGGGATCAGCGTGGGCGACGGCGATCAGCAGCCGATCAGTACGCTTCGACGTCGCGGACCCTCGGCACGGAAGATGGACGGCATGCACATCGACGTACTCGGTGCCGTGCGGGCCCTCCGCGACGACGGCACCCCGGTCGACCTGGGCGGACCCCGCCACCGCGAGGTGCTCGCCCGGCTCGTCGCCGCCGGGGGACGGATGGTCCCCACCGACACCCTCGTGGACGATCTCTGGGCCGAGCCGCCGGTGCGCGCCGTGGGTGCGTTGCGTACGTTCGTCGCCGCGCTGCGCCGCGCCATCGAACCCGGCCGGCCGCCCCGCACCCCGCCGGCTGTCCTCGTCACGGAAGGACCCGGCTACGCGCTGCGTCTGCCGCGCGAGGCCGTGGACCTCCACCGGTTCGAGGACGCCCTGGCCCGCGCCCGGCGTACCCCCGATGCGCTGACCGACCTCGACGCGGCCCTCGCGACGTGGCGCGGCCCCGCCTACGCCGATGTGACCGGCTCCGTGTGGGCCCAGCGCGAACGGACCCGGCTGGAGGAGCTGAGGCTGGAGGGGGTCGAACTGCGCGCCCGCCTCATCCTCGACTCCGGTTCCGGAGGCGAGCTGGTCGCCGAACTGGGCGCCCACGTCACCGAACACCCCTGGCGTGAGCCGGCCTGGGGGCTACTGGCCCGCGCGCTGCACCGGGCAGGCCGTCAGGCCGACGCGCTGGCCACCCTGCGCAGCGCCCGCAGGATGCTCGCGGACCAGCTCGGGCTCGACCCCGGTGCCGACCTCCAGCGTTTGGAGACGGACATTCTCCGCGGAGCTGTGGACCTCCAGCCCCCGCGTACGGTGTGGACCGCCGGCGTACGACTCGGTCCGCGCACCACCGTCGAACTGGCGCGCACCCTGGCCCTGGCGGGTGGTGACGCCCTCATGCACTCGCGGCGCGACCGCCTGGCCGCCATCCAGGCCGCGGAGCGCACCGGAGACATCACCCTGACCGCCCGCGTCATCGGCGCCTACGACGTGCCCGCCCTGTGGAGCCGGGCCGACGATCTCGATCAGTCCCGCGCCGTCGTCGCGGCGGCCGAGCGTACGCTCACCGCGCTCGGCGCCGAAGGCCCCGCCGAACTGCGCGCCCGCCTGCTGGCCACGGTCGCGGTCGAGAGCCGCAGCGCCGATCTGCCCGCGACCGAACGGAGGCGCGCCGGGGAGGCGGCGAACGAGGCCGAGGCGCTGGCCCGAGAGCTGGGCGATCCAGCACTGCTGGTGTTCGCCCTCAACGGCGTGTTCCTCCAGTCCTTCACCCGGCCCGGGCTCGCGACGGCACGGGACGTGATCGGCGCAGAGATCCTCGACCTGGCCGCCCAACACGACCTGCCGGACTTCGCCGTGCTCGGCCGGCTCATCCGCCTGCAGTCCGCCTCGGCTCTCGGCGACCTTGACGCCGCCTCCGCGCACGCCGAGGCCGCCGAGCAGCTTGCCGTCAGCACCGAGGCCTCCCTTGTCCCCGTACTCACCGGCTGGTTCCGGGCCCGGGTCACGGCCGCCCGCAGTACCGAACCGGGCGGGCCGACCGCCGCCACGGCCGCTGCGCGATACCGCGCCGCCGAACACGCCCTTGCCGAAACAGCGGGCATGCCAGGGCTGCACCGGGGCCTGTTCGCCCTCGCCCTCCTGGGCCTACGTCTCCTGCACGACCGCCCCGCGCCCACCGATCCCGCCCTGGACTGGGGCCCTTACCGCCCCTGGACGCTCCCCTTGGTGCTGCTCGCCAGCAACCAGAACGAGGAGGCCCGGACCGCCCTGGCCGTGACGCCCGAGCCACCCCCTGATCACGTGCAGGAGGCACTCTGGTGCCTGACCGCCCTCGCCGCGGTCCGCCTCGGCGAGCGCCCCGTGGCCGCCCGCGCGGCGACGGCCCTGTGCCCCGCC
>NZ_JBSFOK010000107.1:0-6192 GCF_053587635.1 Streptomyces sp. NPDC003635
CCTGGGCTCACCAGGACCTGCCCTTCGACCGGCTCGTGGAGGCCCTGAACCCCGAGCGGTCCGCCGCCCGCCACCCCCTCTTCCAGGTCATGCTCTCGGTCACCGACGCGGCCAACCCCGTACCCGAACTGCCCGGCCTGCGCGGCGAGTCGGAGTTCACCGCCCTCGACATCGCCAAGTTCGACCTCACCTTCACCTTCCACGAGCACCGCGCACCCGACGGCGGTCCGGCCGGACTGGGCATCACCGTCGAGTACGCCACCGACCTGTACGACCAGGCCACGGTGTCGGCCGTCACCGCACGCCTGGTCAGGCTGCTGCGGGCCGCGGCCGACACCCCCGACGTCCCCATCGGAGCCCTCGACGTCCTGGCCGACGACGAACGCGCCCACCTGCTCGACACCTGGCACGGCACCCAGCGCGACCTTCCCCCCGCCTCGCTGCCGGAGCTGTTCGCCGAGCAGGCCGCCCGCACACCGGACGCCGTCGCCGTCTCGCGCGGCGAACGACGGCTGACATACGCGGAGTTGGACCGCCAGGCCAACCGCCTGGCACATCGGCTGATCGCCGAGGGCGTCCGGCCCGGCTCGCGGGTCGTCCTCTTCCAGGAGCGCTCAGTCGAGGCGGTCGTGGCGATCCTCGCGGTGGTCAAGGCCGGCGCGGTGTACGTGCCGCTGGACACCCGCTACCCGAAGGACCGCGTCGACCTCGTCGTGCGAATGTCCGGCGCGACCGTGTTCCTGACCGACCGCGACCTCGAACTGCCGCAGGGCGCCCGTGCGTTGACCGTGACCGAGGACGCGCACCTCTCCTTGCCCGACACCGCGCCAGAGGTGACCGTCCACCCCGACCAGCTCGCCTACGTGATGTTCACGTCCGGCTCCACCGGAGTGCCGAAGGGCGTCGCCGTCACCCACCGCAACGTCACCGAGCTGGCCGCCGACCATCGCTTCACCACCCCCGCCCACCGCCGCGTCCTGCTGCACTCGCCGCTCGCCTTCGACGCGACGACGTACGAGCTGTGGGTGCCCCTGCTGTCCGGCGGAACCCTCGTCGTGGCCCCGCCCGGCCTGTTGGACACGGCCGCGCTGTCCGCGGTGCTCGCCGCGGAGTCCATCACCGGGCTGTGGCTGACGGTCGGCTTCTTCCGGCTGGTCGCCGAGGAGGATCCGGGTGCCTTCGCCGGACTGCGCGAGGTCTGGACCGGCGGTGACGTGGTTCCGCCGGAGGCCGTACGACGGGTCATGGACGCCTGCCCGGACCTGACCGTCTTCAACGCCTACGGTCCGACCGAGACGACCACGTTCGCCACCTCCCACCTCCTGCACCGCCCCTTCGCCTACCCGGGCGCCCTGCCCATCGGCCGCCCCCTGGACAACACCCGCCTCTACGTCCTCGACGAGCACCTCGCCCTGGTCGCCCCCGGCACCCCCGGCGAGCTGTACATCGCCGGAACCGGGCTCGCCCAGGGCTACCTGGACCGGCCGGCGCTCACGGCCGAACGGTTCGTCGCCGACCCGTACGGCACCCCCGGCACGCGCATGTACCGGACGGGGGACCTGGTGCGCTGGTCGCGGGACGGCGAGATCGAGTACCTCGGCCGCGCCGACCAGCAGGTGAAGCTGCGCGGCTTCCGGATCGAGCTCGGCGAGATCGAATCGGCCCTGGCGGCCCGCCCCTCGGTCGCGCAGGCGGCGGTCGTCGTCCGCGAGGACCGGCCCGGCGACAAACGGCTCGTGGCCTACGTCGTCGGCGCGGACGCCGACCTCGCCGCCCTGCGCCGCCACGCGGAGCAGACCCTGCCCGACTACATGGTCCCCTCCGCCTTCGTCGCCCTCGACACCCTGCCGCTGACCGTGAACGGCAAGATCGACCGGCGCGCCCTGCCGGCCCCGGACCTGAGCGCCGACAGCGCGGGCCGGACCCCGCGCAACCCGCGCGAGGAAGTCCTGTGCGGACTGTTCGCCGAAGTCCTCGGACTGCCCTCCGTCTCCGTCGACGACGACTTCTTCCGCCTCGGCGGGCACTCCCTGCTCGCCACCCGGCTGGTCAGCCGGATCCGGACCGTCCTCGGGGCCGAACTGCCGGTCCCCGCCCTCTTCGAGAACCCGAACGTGGCCAGGCTGGCCGAGCGGCTCGACCGCGCCGAGAACGCGCGCCCCAAGCTGCGGCCGATGCGCCGGATGGGAGCCTCCCAGTGACCCCCTTGTCGTACGCCCAGCAGCGCCTGTGGTTCCTCGCCCAGCTGGAGGGCCCCTCAGCCACTTACAACGTCCCGCTCGCCGTACGGCTCACCGGCCCTCTCGACGCCGACGCGCTGCACCTCGCCCTGGGCGACGTCGTCGCCCGGCACGAGAGTCTGCGCACCCTGTTCCCCGAGCGCGACGGCACCCCGTACCAGCACATCCTGCCCGTCGAACAGGCCCGGGTCGCGCTGCCCGTCGTCCCGGCGGACGAGAACGGCCTCGCGGACATCCTCGACGAGGGGGCGGCGCACGTCTTCGACCTCGCCCGCGAACTGCCCGTGCGGGCACGGCTGATCCGGCTCGCCGAGGACGAGCACGTCCTGCTGGTCGTCATGCACCACATCGCCTCCGACGGCTGGTCCATCGCCCCCCTGCTGCGCGACCTCGCCCACGCCTACCGGGCCCGCACGGCGGGACGGGCGCCCGATCAGGAGCCGTTGGAGATCCAGTACGCCGACTACACCCTCTGGCAGCGCGAGCTGCTCGGCGAGCCCGACGCCGAGGACAGCGTGATGAACCGGCAACTGGCTCACTGGAAGGACCGGTTGGCCGGACTGCCGGAAGAGGCCACCCTGCCCGCCGACCGGCCGCGCCCGGCCGTCGCCTCCTACCGCGGTGACACCGTCACCGCCCACTGCCCGCCCGGGACCCACGCCGCACTCGTCGACCTCGCCCAGCAGAGCGGCGCCACCCTCTTCATGGCCGCGCAGGCCGCCCTCGCCACCGCGCTCGCCGCCTCCGGCGCGGGCGCCGACATCCCGATCGGCTCCCCGGTCGCGGGCCGCTCCGACGAGGCCCTCGACGACCTCGTGGGCTTCTTCGTCAACACCCTCGTCCTGCGCACCGACGTCTCCGGCGACCCGAGCTTCCGGGACCTGCTGGAGCGGGCGCGCACCACCGACCTCGCCGCCTGGGCCCACCAGGACCTGCCCTTCGACCGGCTCGTCGAGGTGCTCAACCCCGAGCGCAGCGGCGCCCGTCATCCCCTGTTCCAGGTCATGCTGACCCTGGTCCGGGCCGGGTCCACCGAGGCCCCCGACTTCCCCGGGCTGCGTGCGCGAGCGGAGTACTCGGCCACCCGCACCGCCAAGTTCGACCTCACCGTCGGCTTCGACGAGCACCTCGACGCCGTCGGCCGCCCCGCCGGGCTCGACATCACCGCCGAGTACGCCACCGACCTCTACGACCCCGATACCGTCGAGGCCCTGCTCGCCCGGCTCCTGCGGCTGATCGACGAGGCCGTCGCCCACCCCGACACCCCGCTGTCCGGCCTCGACCTGCTCGACCCGGCCGAGCGCACCCTGCTCCTGGACACTTGGGCCGGCGCGGAAACCCGCGTCCCGGACGCCTCCCTCGCCGAGATGTTCGCCGACCGTGCCGCCCGCACCCCCGACGCGGTCGCGCTCAGCCACGCCGGAAGCACCTGGACGTACGCCGAAGTCGACGCCGTCTCCAGCAGGTTCGCGCACCGGCTCGTCGCCGAGGGCGTCGGCCCCGAGACCGTCGTCGCCGTCCTCATGGAACGCTCCGCCGACCTCGTCCTCGCCCTGCTCGCCATCGTCAAGGCGGGCGGTGTGTACGCACCCCTCAACCCCGTCGACCCGGCCTCCCGGCTCACCCGCATCCTCGCCGACACCGCGGCGCCGCTGCTACTGGTGGACCCGGCGCTCGCCGACCACGAGATCGTGGCCGAGTCGGGAATCCCCGTCCTGCCGGTGGACGACCTGACCGGAGACGTGGGTACCGACCCGTGCCCGGCGCCGGAGGTGGCCATCCACCCCGACCAGTGGCTCTACGTCATGTTCACCTCGGGCTCGACCGGCGTGCCCAAGGGCGTCTCCATCACCCACCGCAACGTCGCCGAACTCGCCCTCGACCGCGGCTTCACCCGCCCCGCGCACCGGCGCGTCCTCTTCCACTCCCCGCACACCTTCGACGCCTCCACCTTCGAACTGTGGGTGCCCTGGCTGACCGGCGGGACGGTGTCCGTGGCCCCGGCGGGCGTCCTCGACACGGCAGCCCTGGCCGCCGTACTCGAGGCGGAGGCCGTCACCGGGCTGTGGCTGACCGCGGGCCTGTTCCGGCTGGTCGCCGAAGAGGACCCCGCCGTGTTCGCGGGCCTCGGCGAGGTGTGGACCGGCGGTGACGTGGTCCCGCCCGAGGCGGTACGGCGGGTCATGGACGCCTGCCCCGGCCTCCAGGTCGTCAACGGCTACGGCCCCACCGAGACGACCACCTTCGCCACCTCCCACCCGGTGCGGCGCCCCTTCGACTACCCGGCCTCACTGCCCATCGGCCGAGCCCTCGACAACACCCGCCTCCACGTCCTCGACGAGCACCTGGGCCTGGCCCCACCCGGAGTCCCCGGCGAGCTGTACGTCGCGGGCGCCGGACTGGCCCGCGGCTACCTGCGCCGCCCCGGGCAGACCGCCGAGCGGTTCGTGGCCGACCCCTACGGCCCAGCGGGCGCGCGGATGTACCGCACGGGCGACCTGGTGCGCTGGTCGCGGGACGGCGAGATCGAGTACCTGGGCCGCGCCGACCAGCAGGTGAAGCTGCGCGGCTTCCGGATCGAGCCCGGCGAGATCGAGTCGGCCCTGGTGGCATGTGAGGCGGTGGCGCAGGCCGCGGTCGTCGTCCGTGAGGACCGCCCCGGCGACAAACGCCTCGTGGCCTACGTCGTCGGCGCGGACATCGACACCGCCGCCCTGCGCGGCCACGCCGCCGAGGCGCTGCCCGACTACATGGTCCCCGCCGCCTTCGTCGTCCTGGACGCCCTGCCGCTGACCGTGAACGGGAAGGTCGACCGGCGGGCGCTGCCGGCGCCCGACCTCAGCGCCGACAGCGTGGGCCGCGCGGCCCGGGGCCCCGCCGAGGAGGTCCTGTGCGGACTCTTCGCGGACGTCCTCGGCCGGCCCTCCGTCACCATCGACGACCACTTCCTGCGTCTCGGCGGACACTCCCTGCTCGCCACCCGGCTGGTCAGCCGGATCCGCACCGCTTTCGGCGTCCGGATCACCGTCCGCGACATGTTCCAGCACCCCACCGTGGCGCAACTCGCCGAGCTGATCGCGGTGAGCGGCGGCGCGGAGGAGCGTCCGGCGCTGGTGGCGGTGGAACGGCCGGAGCGGCTGCCGCTGTCCCCGGCGCAACAACGGCTCTGGTTCCTTGACCAGTTGGAGGGCCCCTCACCGACGTACAACATCCCCTTGGCCGTCCACCTCGCGGGGGCGCTCGACACCGAGGCACTGCGCCACGCGCTCCGTGACGTCGTCGTACGGCATGAGGCGCTGCGCACGGTCTTCCAGGTCGCGGAGGGGGAGGCGTACCAACTCGTCCGGCCGGCCGAGGAGATCGACATACCGCTGCCGGTGCGGGCGTCGACCGAGGAGAACCTCGCCGCAGCGCTCGCGGAGGAGTGCGCCAGGGTCTTCGACCTGTCGGCACAACTGCCCATGCGTGCGACCCTCCTGCGGCTGTCGAGGGAGGAGCACGTCCTGGTCGTGGTCACGCACCACATCGCCTCCGACGGCTGGTCCAACGCGCCCTTCTTCGCCGACCTGGCCCGCGCCTACGCGGCCCGCACCGAGGGCGCGGCACCCGACTGGGCGCCCCTGCCGGTGCAGTACGCCGACTACACGCTCTGGCAGCATCGCCTGCTCGCGGACGAGCAACACGGCGCGAACTCCCAATTCGACTACTGGCGGTCGGCTTTGGCCGACCTCCCCGAGGAGGTCACGCTGCCGGCGGACCGGCCGCGGCCCGCCGTCGCCTCGTACCAGGGCGCCACCTTCACCGTGTCCTGCCCGGCCGCCACTCACCAAGCGGTGACCGGGCTGGCGCGCGAGACAGGAACCACCCTGTTCATGGTCGCCCAGGCCGCGGTCGCCACGGTCCTGGCGAGGTGCGGTGCCGGAACGGATGTCCCGATCGGTTCGCCGGTCGC
>NZ_JBSFOK010000108.1:0-5621 GCF_053587635.1 Streptomyces sp. NPDC003635
GTCGAGGCCGGGCGGCCGTTCAAGGACCTGGGCTTCGACTCCCTGACAGCGGTCGAACTGCGCAACCGCCTGAACACGGCGACCGGCCTACGACTTCCCGCCACCCTCGTCTTCGACCACCCCACCCCCGTCGCCCTCACCCACCACGTCCGCTCCCAGATCCTCGTCGCGGAGGCGGCCGACACGGCCCCGGCCCTCGCCACGGAGCTGGAGCGGCTGGAGCGGGTCATCGGAGCGGCCACGTCCGACGAGGTCGTGAGCCACCGGGTCACCGACCGGCTCCGGGCATTGCTCACGGCCCTGGAGGGCGCGCCGCCCACGGTCGACGCGGCCGAGGACGACGACCTGGACGACGCCACCGACGACGAACTCTTCGACCTCCTCGACAGCGAGTTGGGGACGGCGTGAACCGACTCATCCGCCTCGACGGGCCGACGGGAGCCTCTCGATGAACAACGAGCAGAAACTCCGCGACTACCTCAAGCGGGCGACTGCCGACCTCCGACAGGCCCGCCGTCGCATCAAGCAGTTGGAGGAGCAGCCCCCCATCGCGATCGTCGGCATGGCCTGCCGCTACCCCGGCGGCGTCGCCTCGCCGGAGGACCTGTGGCGACTGGTGCTGTCCGGGGAGGACGCCATCGGTCCGTTCCCCGAGGACCGCGACTGGGACCTGGACGGCCTCTACGACCCTGACCCGGAGGCCGAAGGCAAGACCTACGTGACAGCCGGCGGCTTCCTCGACTCCGTCGGGGACTTCGACGCCGAGCTGTTCGGGATCTCGCCGCGAGAGGCGCTGGCGATGGACCCGCAACAGCGGCTGTTGCTCGAAGCGTCCTGGGAGGCCGTCGAGCGCGCGGGCATCGACCCGCACACGCTGCGCTCCACCCCCACGGGCGTGTTCGTCGGCGCCCCGTCCTCCGAGTACGTGACGCGGCTGAACAGCGTCCCGGACGGCCTGGAGGGCTACATCAGCACCGGGAACGCCGTCAGCGTGGCCTCCGGCCGCGTCGCCTACACCCTCGGCCTGGAGGGCCCCGCCGTCTCCGTCGACACGGCGTGCTCGTCGTCGCTCGTCGCACTGCATCTGGCGATACAGGCGCTCGGCAAGGGCGAGTGCACCCTGGCGCTCGCGGGCGGCGTCACCGTCATGCCGACGCCCGCGACCTTCGTGGAGTTCGGCCGCCAGCGCGGACTGGCGGCGGACGGCCGCTGCAAGGCGTTCGCTGGCGCCGCCGACGGCTTCGGACCGGCGGAGGGCGTCGGCCTCCTCGTGGTCGAACGGCTCACCGACGCCGTCCGCAACGGCCACCCCGTCCTCGCCGTGGTCCGCGGCTCCGCCGTCAACCAGGACGGCGCCTCCAACGGCCTCACCGCCCCCAACGGCCCGTCCCAGCAGCGCGTCATCCGCCAGGCGCTGGCCGCCGCCGGACTCTCGACCGCCGAGGTGGACGTGGTCGAGGCGCACGGCACGGGGACGACGCTGGGTGACCCGATCGAGGCGCAGGCGCTGCTGGCCACCTACGGGCAGGGACGGGACGCGGAGAACCCGCTCTGGTTGGGGTCGGTGAAGTCGAACATCGGCCACACCCAGGCCGCGGCGGGTGTCGCCGGTGTCATCAAGATGGTGATGGCCCTGCGGGCGGGTGTCCTGCCGCGCACCCTGCACGTCGACGAGCCCACCCCGCACGTGGATTGGACGGCGGGTCAGGTCGCGCTCCTCACCGAAACCCGCGAGTGGACGACACTCGACGACCAGCCGCGCCGGGCCGCCGTCTCCTCGTTCGGGATCTCCGGGACGAACGCCCATGTGGTCCTGGAGCAGGCGCCGGAACCGCCGGCCCCCGAGCCGGCCCAGGCCGACGGCCCGCTCTCCGGCTCCCCGGTCGTCCCCTGGCTGATCTCCGCCCGTACGGCTGCCGCGCTGTCCGCCCAGGCGGCACGCCTCGCGGACACGGTGACCGCCGCCGACCCCGTGGACACCGGATGGAGCCTCCTCTCCACTCGCGCCGCGCTGAACCACCGTGCGGTGGTGTGGGGTTCGGGAGCGGACGAGCTGCTCACCGGCGTACGAGCGGTGGCATCCGGTGGCGTCGCACCGAACGTCGTGACGGGCGCGGCGGGGGGTGCGGGGGCGAGTGTGGTGTTCGTCTTTCCTGGTCAGGGGTCGCAGTGGTTGGGGATGGGGCGGGGGCTCCTTGAGTCCTCGCCGGTGTTCGCGGCGCGTGTCTCGGAGTGTGAGGCGGCGCTCGGGTCTTTTGTGGAGTGGTCGTTGACGGAGGTGCTGCGGGGCGAGGACGACGCCTGGATGCGGCGGGTGGACGTCGTCCAGCCGGTGTTGTGGGCGGTGATGGTGTCGCTGGCCGCGGTATGGGAATCCCTGGGCATCGAACCGGCCGCTGTGATCGGTCATTCGCAGGGGGAGATCGCGGCTGCGGCGGTGGTTGGTGCCCTGACTCTGGAGGACGCCGCCCGTGTGGTCGCGCTGCGTTCGGCGGCCATCCGCGATGAACTCGCGGGCCGGGGCGGGATGTTGTCGCTTGCGACCGGTCCGGAAGAGGCGTCGGCGTGGGTTGAGCCGTACGGTGATCGCGTCGCGGTGGCCGTCTACAACGGTCCGGAGGCCACGGTCGTCGCCGGTGATCCGGAGGCACTGGACGAGATCGCCCAGGTGGCGGAGACCGCCGGTGTGCGAGCCCGTCGGGTTCCGGTGGACTACGCGTCGCACTCCTCACAGGTCGAGGACATCAAGGCCAAGCTGCTCGACGCCCTGGCTCCGGTGAAGCCGCGGATCTCCCGGACCCCGATCATCTCCACGGTGACCGGCGGGGTGTTGGACACGGCGACGATGGACGCCTCGTACTGGTACGAGGGTCTGCGCCGGCCCGTCCGCTTCACCGAGGCGATCACGACCGCGCTCGACGACGGACATGCCTGCCTGATCGAGGTCAGCGCCCACCCGGTGCTGACCATGGCGGTGCAGGCCATCGCGGAGGCCGAGGAGAAGCCTGTCACCGTCGTGGGTACCCTGCGAAGGGACGAGGACGAGAGCGCCCGCTTCATCGCGAGCGCGGCCGAACTCTGGGTCCACGGCACCGACATCGACTGGTCCGCCGTATACGCAGGACGATCCGTCACCCACGTGGACCTGCCGACGTACGCCTTCCAACACCGCCGCTACTGGCTGGAGTCGGGCACCGCCACCGCCGATGTCAGCGGCGCCGGTCTCACCGCGGCCGACCACCCCCTGCTCGGCGCCGCCGCGAGCCTCGCCGCCGACGGCGGGGTCATGCTGACTGGCAGGCTCTCCACCCGCACCCACCCCTGGCTCGCCGACCACAGCGTGGCCGGCACAGTCCTCCTCCCCGGCACCGCCTTCGTCGAACTCGCCGTCCGCGCCGGAGACGAGGTCGGCTGCGGACACCTCGCCGAGCTCTCCGTCCAGGCACCGCTGATCCTCCCCGAGCAGGGCGGCGTACAGGTGCAGGTCTTCGTGGATCTCCCCGACGGCTCCGGGCACCGTGCCCTCTCCATCCACTCCCGGCCCGAGGCGCCTGACGGATCCGCTTCCGCTGAGGAGTGGACCTTGCATGCGGAAGGCACGCTCCTGCCCGAACAGCCGCCCACGCCACCGCAGTTCACCGAGGCGTGGCCCCCGGCCGATGCCGAGGCCGTCGACGTCTCCGGCTTCTACGGCGCCGCAGCCGATGCGGGCTACGGCTACGGGCCCGCCTTCCAGGGCCTGCGCGCGGTCTGGCGGCGCGGTGCCGACATCTTCGCCGAGGTCGTGCTCCCCGAGAAGCAGAAGGGTGACGCGGCCCGGTTCGGGCTGCACCCGGCACTGCTGGACGCCGCCCTGCACGCCCATGGCTGTGCTTCGGCCCAATCCGCCGCGCCGGAGGAGGCGCGGGTCCTGCGCCTGCCCTTCGCCTGGACCGGAGTGACCCTTTTCGCCACCGGCGCCGACCGGCTGCGGGTCCGGCTCCGCGCCGAGAGCGCCGACGCGGTCCGAATCGACGTCGCCGACAGCACCGGAGCGCCGGTCGCCCGGGTCGACTCGCTGCTCGTGCGCTCGGTGACGGCTGCCCAGCTGGCGGCGGCCCGCGCACCGCGTACCCATGACATGTTCCGGGTCCACTGGACCCCCGTACCCTGCGACCCCGAGGCCGTGCGCCACGCCACCTGGGCCGTGGTGGGGGACGACGCGTACGGTGTGGGCGCGGCGGTGCAGGGCGCGGGTCTCGCCGTCGACGCCTACCTCGACGTGGCCGGGGTCCGGGGCGTTCTGGAGTGGGGTGTGCCCGCCCCGCAGGTCACGTTGATCGCGGTCACGGCCGAGGTGCCGGGTGCCGCAGAGGAGACGACGGCCCGCGTCCTCGCCACCGTTCAGGAGTGGCTGGCGGACGAGGCGCTGGCCGGTTCCCAGCTGGTCTTCGTCACTCGGGGAGCCGTCCCGGCGGGCGGCGACGACACGCTGACCGACCTCGCCACCGCTCCGGTGTGGGGCCTGATCCGCTCGGCGCAGTCGGAGCACCCGGGCCGGTTCCTCCTCGTCGACCTGGACCCGGCGGAGCAACCGGGGGGCACGGACGCCGGGTTGCTTCCGGCGGCGGTCACGGCGGCGCTGGACTCCGGTGAGGGTCAGGTCGCGGTGCGCGGCGGACAGACCCTCGTGCCCCGGCTGGTGCGGCCCGGCGCCGAGGGCTCCCTGGTGCCGCCCGTCGACGCCGATGCCTGGCGGCTGGACACCTCGGGCGACGGCACCCCGGACGGACTCACCCTCGTACCCGCCCCCGAGGCGGACGCCCCCCTCGCCCCCGGCGAGATCCGGGTCGCCGTCCGCGCCGCCGGCGTCAACTTCCGTGATGTGCTGCTGACCCTGGGCCTGTACCCGGGCCGCCCGATCCTCGGCAGCGAGGCGGCCGGGGTGGTCCTGGAGGTCGGCGCGGACGTCACCGGCATCGCGCCTGGCGACCGCGTGACGGGTCTGATGACGGAGGGCTTCGGCCCTCGGGTGGTGACGGACGCCCGGCTCGTGGTTCCGATCCCGGAGGGCTGGTCGTTCGAGCAGGCGGCCTCGGTGCCGGTCGTGTTCCTGACCGCGTACTACGGCTTGGTCGATCTCGGGTCGGTCGAGCAGGGCGACACCGTGCTGGTGCACGCGGGTGCCGGTGGTGTCGGCATGGCGGCGATCCAGCTCGCGAAGCACTTCGGCGCCACGGTTCTCGCCACGGCCAGTCCCGGCAAGTGGGATGTGCTGCGAGGTCTTGGACTGACCGACGAACAGATCGCTTCCTCGCGCGACTTGGGCTTCCGGGAGGCCTTCGCCGACGCGGGTGTGACCGTGGTGCTCAACTCGCTGGCCGGCGAGTACGTCGACGCCTCACTGGATCTGCTGACCACCGGAGGCCGCTTCCTGGAAATGGGCAAGACCGACATCCGGGCAGCGGAGCAGGTCGGCGATGTCCACTACACCGCGTTCGAGTTGAGCGGGGCGGGGGCCGACCGCATCCAGCAGATCCTCGGCGAGCTGATGGGCCTGTTCGCGTCGGGTGTCCTCGAGCCGCTTCCGGTGCGGGCGTGGGATGTGCGCAGGGCCGGGGAGGCGTTCCGGTTCATGAGCC
>NZ_JBSFOK010000109.1:0-4980 GCF_053587635.1 Streptomyces sp. NPDC003635
GGCTTCGACAACCACGAGTGGTCCCGCAACCCGCTGTGCAGCGTCGGCCTCACGCTCGACCCGCGCAAGTACCCCAAGTCCGCCGACATGACGCCCGAAGAGGAGTTCTACGCTCACGCGTCGCGTTTCCCGGACATCGCCCGCCAGTACGAGGGCGCCCGAGCCGTCCGTTCGTGGGTCTCGACCGACCGGCTCCAGTACTCCTCCCGGCAGTGCGCCGGCGACCGCTGGTTCCTGCTCTCGCACGCGGCCGGCTTCATCGATCCGCTCTACTCGCGCGGTCTGTCCAACACCGCCGAGGCCATCAACAGCCTGGCCTGGCGACTGCTGGACGCCGTCAAGGACGGCGACTTCTCCCGCGAGCGCTTCGACTACGTCGACAAGATGCAGCAGGGCCTGTTCGACTACAACGATTCACTGGTCAACGCATCGTTCATCTCCTTCAGCGACTACGACCTGTGGACGGCCGTCTACCGGATCTGGTCCTGGGGCGCCAACGCGGGCACCTACCGGCTCTCCGAGGGTCTGTTCAAGTACTTCAAGGACGGCAACGAGCAGCACTTCAAGGACCTGGAGAAGGCCCCGCATCTCGGCCTGTACTGGCCGGACCACGACGGCTTCAAGGACCTGTACGACAGCTTGATCGAGGAGTGCCTCAACTACGAGGCCGGCAAGGTCACCGCGCGTGAGGCCGCGGACACCGTGTACGCGCAGCTGGAGACCGCGAACTTCGTGCCCAAGCACTTCGGCTTCGCCGAACGGGATCTGCGGTTCATGATCCCGAACGCCAAGGTGATGGCGAAGACCGCACGCTGGCTGGCCACCGAGGCCGACCCCGTGGTCAAGCGGATGATGCGAGGAAATGCTCGTGAAGCGGTCAAAGCAAAGTTGAAGGGACGGCGCATCTTCTGATGGAGACGAAGACAACGGCTTGCGACGTGATCATCGCGGGTGCCGGCCCCACCGGTCTGATGCTGGCCGGCGAACTCGCCATGGCCGGAGTGCGCTGCCGCGTCGTCGAGCGGCGCCAGGACCGCACCCGGGAGTCCCGGGCACTCGGGCTGCACGGACGGACCATGGAGGTCCTGAACATGCGCGGGCTCGCCGAGGAGGTGCTGGCGCGGGCCAATCCCATCCCGCGGGTGAGGGTCTCCCTCGGTGGCTCGCTCTTCGACATGAGCCGTCTCGACACCGACTACGGCCAGTTGACCATCATTCCGCAGGGCGAGACCGAGGAGATCCTGGAGAAGCGGGCCACGGAACTCGGGGTGGTCGTGGACCGAGGGGTCAAGGTCACCGACTGCCGCCAGGAGGGGCCCGTCGTCCGCTGCACCCTGGAGCAGGACGGCAGGGTCTGGGAGGAGAGCGCCTCCTGGCTGGTGGGCTGCGACGGCTCGCGCAGCCGGGTACGGGAGGCCATGGGCGCCGAGTTCACCGGTGCGACCTACCCGTACACGATCATCGTCGCCGATGTGAAGCTGGGCACCCCGCTCGACGATCAGCTGCTGATCCGCGTCGGCCGGGCGGGCCTGGTGGTGGCGACCGACTTCGGCAACGGCTGGTACCGCATGGGCGTCATCGACCGGGACAAGCCCTGGTCGGACGATCCTGTGACGCTGCCCGAGGTCGAGCAGACCCTGACCAAGCTGTTCGGGAAGAACATGCGGCCCAGCGAGCCGCTGTGGACCTCGCGGTTCCACATCCAGGAGCGGCAGGCGTCGTTCTACCGCAAGGGGCGCATGCTCATCGCCGGTGACGCCGCGCACGTCCACTCCCCGCTCGGCGGTCAGGGGCTCAACCTCGGCATCCAGGACGCCATGAACCTCGGTTGGAAGCTGGGGGCGGTCGTGCAGGGGAGGGCCGCCGAGGACCTGCTCGACACCTTCGCGCTGGAGCGCCGCCGGGTCTCGCAGGGCGTCATCAAGGTGACGGACATCGCCACCCGGATGATGACCTCCGACCAACTGCCCGCGCGGGTCGCCCGCAAGGTCGTGATGTCCGTGGCCAGCCGGGTTCCCTTCACCCACCGCACCGCGGTCGGGCATCTGTCGGGCATCGCCACGAGCTACCCGTCGATGGCCGCGGCCGTCGGGGCGACGCCCCTGGCCGGCACCAGGGTCCCCGACCTGGAGGTCGCGGGGGGCGGCAGCCGGGTACGTCTCCACGAGGCGTTGCGCCAGGGCGGGTTCGTCCTCGTCGAAGGCGGAGACGGCGCCCCGCTGCTGCCGTCGGTACCGCAGTCCGACCCCCACCTCGTCCGGGTCCCCGGCCGGATCGTCGCCGACTCCGGACCCTGGCGCGGGCCCGAGGTCGTCCTGATCCGTCCCGACGGCTACTGCGTCTGGGCGGGCTCGCGGGAGCGTGCCCGTGCCGAACTGTCCAACTCCTACCTCCGCTGGATCCGGACCTGACCCGGGAGCTCCACCGGATCCAGGCGCGAACCGAACCATCCGCCCCGCCCGTCGCCGCCGCGCTCCCGCGCGGCGGCCCTGAGCGGTGGCTGAGTGGGGCTTGAGTCGGTAGCCCTAGCTTGGCCGAAACGGATGCCCGGATCGACCAAGGAGAGGCTCATGCCGACTCGCTCGAAGCACGCCACGTCGCCGCAGTACGACGTGGCCATCCTGGGGTCGGGTCTGGCGGGTACCACGCTGGCCGCCTGTCTCGCCCGCAACGGGGCCAAGGTGCTCGTCCTCGACGCGGGTACGCACCCCCGGTTCGCCATCGGCGAGTCCACCATCCCGTACACCTCGATGCTGATGCGGCTGGTCAGCGAGCGCTACGGCGTGCCCGAGATCAAGTGGCTCACCACCTTCGAGTCCGTGCAGTCGAAGATCTCCACCAACTGTGGAGTGAAGCGCAACTTCGGCTTCCTCTACCACCGTGAGGGCGCCCGGCAGAACCCGCTGGAAACCAGCATGTTCCCGATCCCGAAGATCACCCACACGGAGAACCACTTCTTCCGCCAGGACGTCGATGCCTGGATGCTGGCCGTCGCCATCAAGTACGGCGCCGACGTGCGCCAGCAGACGAAGATCGTCGACGCCGAGTTCGACGACGAGGGCGTCACCGTCATACCGACGCACGGCGACCCGGTCCGGGTGAAGTTCGTCGTGGACGCGAGCGGTCACCGCTCCCCGCTGGCCGAGAAGTTCGGCCTCCGTGAGGAGCCCAGCCGGCTGCGTCACCACTCGCGCTCGCTGTTCACGCACATGATCAACGTGAAGCCCTGGGAGCAGACGGTCCCCAAGGGCAGCCACAAGAACCCGAGCCCGTGGAGCGAGGGCACCCTCCACCACATGTTCGAGGGTGGCTGGATGTGGGTCATCCCCTTCAACAACCACCCGCGCGCCACGAACCCGCTGTGCAGCGTGGGCCTCAACCTGGACCCGCGGATCCACCCCACGCCGGACTGCTCCCCCGAGGAGGAGTTCCGCAACTTCATCGACAAGTACCCGGACATCGCACCGCAGTTCAAGGACGCCATCACGGTCCGGGACTGGGTGCGCACCGATCGGCTCCAGTACTCCTCGAAGCAGACGGTCGGCTACCGCTGGTGCCTGACCTCGCACGCGGCCGGTTTCGTGGACGCGCTGTTCTCCCGCGGCCTGTCCAACACCATGGAGATCATCCACGCCCTGACCTGGCGGCTGCTGGACGCCATCAAGGACGACGACTTCGCCGTCGAGCGGTTCGAGTACGTCCAGGAGCTCGAGCAGGGCCTGCTCGACTTCAACGACGACCTGGTCGCCAACGCCTACACCGGCACCAAGAGCTGGTTCCTCTGGAACGCCTACTACCGCTCCTGGGTGCTCAGCCAGGCCCTCGCCACCTTCGAGATCAACCGGGCCTACGCCCGCTTCCTGGAGAACCACGACCCGAAGGTGCTGGACCGGCTCGAGCGCCAGGCGCCCAACGGGGCCATCCCCGACTACGCGCCGGCCCGTGAGCTGCTCAAGGCGATGAGCGAGGCGATCCAGGACGTCCAGAACGGCCGCCGCGGGGACCGGGAGGCCGCCGACCACATCATGGAGCTGCTCGGCAAGGCCGACTTCATCCCGCCCGTGTTCGGCCTGGACAACCCCGACGTCCACTGGACCGAGGTGAACCCGATCAAGCTGGCGAAGACGCTGCGCTGGTCGCGGACCAAGGCGCCCAAGGAGATCGGCGACCTGACCTGGGAAGGGCTCACGCTCTTCATGAAGAAGCGCTTCGACCGCGACGAGTTCCAACTCGCGGAGGAGCTCAAGCACATGGCCGCGGGCTGGCCGGTGATCGGCCGGGCCTTCCGGGTGCCCGAGCCCGAGTGACCGCACCCGAACCGGATCCCGAACACCAGCAGCCCGACAAGCCAGAGGAGTTCCCCGTGTCCGACAGCCCCGCCCTGGTCAGTGGACCGGCGCCGGTGTACGACGTGGCCATCCTGGGGTCCGGTATCGCCGGCTCCATGCTCGCCGCGGTCCTGGCCCGCAACGGCGTCAAGGTCCTGCTCCTGGACGCCGGCGCCCACCCGCGCTTCGCGATCGGCGAGTCGACGATCCCGTACACCCTGGTGTGCCTGCGCACCATCTCCGAGCGCTACGACGTGCCGGAGATCAAGACGCTGGCCACCTTCACCAACAGCACCAAGGTGCTGGGCCCCAAGTTCGGTGTGAAGAAGCACTTCAGCTTCCTCCTCCACCACGAGGGCCAGGACCAGGACCCGAAGGAAGTCAACCAGTTCGGCACCCCTGGTCTGCTGCACGAGGCGAGCCACCTGTTCCGGCAGGACACCGACTCGTACATGTACCACGTGGCCCTGAAGTACGGTGCCACCGCCCGGCAGAACTTCCGGGTCGCCGACGTCGACTTCGACGACAGTGGCGTCACGCTGAGCACGGCCGAGGGTGAGCAGTACCGGGCCCGCTACGTGGTGGACGCCAGTGGCTTCCGCTCCCCGCTCGCGGAGAAGTTCAACCTCCGTGAGGACCCGTGCCGGTTCAG
>NZ_JBSFOK010000110.1:1970-4491 GCF_053587635.1 Streptomyces sp. NPDC003635
GTCTCGTGACTGCGTGCCTTTTGAAGAATGAGCCTGCGAGTTTGCGGTGTGTTGCGAGGTTAACCCGTGTGGGGAAGCCGTAGCGAAAGCGAGTCCGAATAGGGCGATGTAGTAGCGCGCTCAAGACCCGAAGCGGAGTGATCTAGCCATGGGCAGGTTGAAGCGGAGGTAAGACTTCGTGGAGGACCGAACCCACCAGGGTTGAAAACCTGGGGGATGACCTGTGGTTAGGGGTGAAAGGCCAATCAAACTCCGTGATAGCTGGTTCTCCCCGAAATGCATTTAGGTGCAGCGTCGTGTGTTTCTTGCCGGAGGTAGAGCACTGGATAGGCGATGGGCCCTACCGGGTTACTGACCTTAGCCAAACTCCGAATGCCGGTAAGTGAGAGCGCGGCAGTGAGACTGTGGGGGATAAGCTCCATGGTCGAGAGGGAAACAGCCCAGAGCATCGACTAAGGCCCCTAAGCGTACGCTAAGTGGGAAAGGATGTGGAGTCGCACAGACAACCAGGAGGTTGGCTTAGAAGCAGCCACCCTTGAAAGAGTGCGTAATAGCTCACTGGTCTAGTGATTCCGCGCCGACAATGTAGCGGGGCTCAAGCGTACCGCCGAAGTCGTGTCATTCCAGCACATACTCCCAACGGAGGCTGGGATGGGTAGGGGAGCGTCGTGTGCCGGGTGAAGCAGCACCGGAAGGTAGTTGTGGACGGTTCACGAGTGAGAATGCAGGCATGAGTAGCGATACAAACGTGAGAAACGTTTGCGCCGATTGACTAAGGGTTCCTGGGTCAAGCTGATCTGCCCAGGGTAAGTCGGGACCTAAGGCGAGGCCGACAGGCGTAGTCGATGGATAACCGGTTGATATTCCGGTACCCGCTGTGAAGCGTCAAACATCGAACCAGGCGATGCTAAGTCCGTGAAGCCGCCCCGGAGCCTTCGGGCAAAGGGGAGTGGTGGAGCCGACGAACCAGACTTGCAGTAGGTGAGTGATGGGGTGACGCAGGAAGGTAGTCCATCCCGGGCGGTGGTTGTCCCGGGGTAAGGGTGTAGGACGCAAGGTAGGCAAATCCGCCTTGCACATAGTCTGAGACCTGATGCCGAGCCGATTGTGGTGAAGTGGATGATCCTATGCTGTCGAGAAAAGCCTCTAGCGAGTTTCATGGCGGCCCGTACCCTAAACCGACTCAGGTGGTCAGGTAGAGAATACCGAGGCGTTCGGGTGAACTATGGTTAAGGAACTCGGCAAAATGCCCCCGTAACTTCGGGAGAAGGGGGGCCACGTCTGGTGAGAGCACTTGCTGCTCGAGCTGGGTGTGGCCGCAGAGACCAGCGAGAAGCGACTGTTTACTAAAAACACAGGTCCGTGCGAAGCCGTAAGGCGATGTATACGGACTGACGCCTGCCCGGTGCTGGAACGTTAAGGGGACCGGTTAGCTCCATTTCGGTGGGGCGAAGCTGAGAACTTAAGCGCCAGTAAACGGCGGTGGTAACTATAACCATCCTAAGGTAGCGAAATTCCTTGTCGGGTAAGTTCCGACCTGCACGAATGGCGTAACGACTTCTCGACTGTCTCAACCATAGGCCCGGTGAAATTGCACTACGAGTAAAGATGCTCGTTTCGCGCAGCAGGACGGAAAGACCCCGGGACCTTTACTACAGTTTGATATTGGTGTTCGGTTCGGCTTGTGTAGGATAGCTGGGAGACTTTGAAGCGGCCACGCCAGTGGTTGTGGAGTCGTCGTTGAAATACCAGTCTGGTCGTGCTGGATGTCTAACCTGGGTCCGTGATCCGGATCAGGGACAGTGTCTGATGGGTAGTTTAACTGGGGCGGTTGCCTCCTAAAGAGTAACGGAGGCGCCCAAAGGTTCCCTCAGCCTGGTTGGCAATCAGGTGTTGAGTGTAAGTGCACAAGGGAGCTTGACTGTGAGACCGACGGGTCGAGCAGGGACGAAAGTCGGGACTAGTGATCCGGCGGTGGCTTGTGGAAGCGCCGTCGCTCAACGGATAAAAGGTACCCCGGGGATAACAGGCTGATCTTCCCCAAGAGTCCATATCGACGGGATGGTTTGGCACCTCGATGTCGGCTCGTCGCATCCTGGGGCTGGAGTCGGTCCCAAGGGTTGGGCTGTTCGCCCATTAAAGCGGTACGCGAGCTGGGTTTAGAACGTCGTGAGACAGTTCGGTCCCTATCCGCTGTGCGCGTAGGAATATTGAGAAGGGCTGTCCCTAGTACGAGAGGACCGGGACGGACGAACCTCTGGTGTGCCAGTTGTTCTGCCAAGGGCATGGCTGGTTGGCTACGTTCGGGAGGGATAACCGCTGAAAGCATCTAAGCGGGAAGCCTGCTTCGAGATGAGTATTCCCACCTCCTTGAGAGGGTAAGGCTCCCAGTAGACGACTGGGTTGATAGGCCGGATATGGAAGCACGGTAACGTGTGGAGTTGACCGGTACTAATAGGCCGAGGGCTTGTCCTCAGTTGCTCGCGTCCACTGTGTTGGTTCTGAAACCACGAACAGCCCC
>NZ_JBSFOK010000111.1:0-4475 GCF_053587635.1 Streptomyces sp. NPDC003635
CCGTCTGTGGGCCAGCGGCGCGCACGTCGACTGGCCGGCCCTGTTCACCGGCCGCAACCCGACCCGCGTCGACCTCCCCACCTACCCCTTCCAACGCGACCACTACTGGCTCACTGACGCCCCCGCCCCCGGCGACCCCGTCGGCCTCGGGCTTGGTGAGGCGGGGCATCCGTTGCTGGGGGCGGCGGTTCCGCTCGCGGCCGGGGACGGGGTGCTGCTGACGGGCCGGTTGTCGCTGCGTACGTATCCCTGGCTCGCGGACCATGCGGTCGCGGGGACGGTGTTGCTGCCGGGCACGGCCTTCGTGGAGCTGGCGGTGCGCGCCGCCGATGAGGTCGGGTGCGGGAGCGTGCGGGAACTGACGCTTCAGGCACCGCTGGTCCTGCCTGAACAGGGTGGGATTCAGGTCCAGGTCGTGGTCGGTGCCCCCGGCGAGGAAGGGCAGCGCTCTCTCACGGTGTACTCCCGGGGCGAGGAGGCGGGTCCGGATGCCCCTTGGACCGCGCACGCGCAAGGCGTCCTCGCGGAGGCGCCGGTCGAGGCCACCGCCGACCTCACGGTGTGGCCGCCGGAAGGGGCGGAGCCGGTCGATGTGTCCGCCTTCTACGCCGGTGCGGAGGCCGCCGGTTACGGCTACGGCCCCGCCTTCCGCGGCCTGACCGCCGCCTGGCGGCACGGTGCCGAGATCTTCGCCGAGGTGGAGTTGCCGGAGGCGCAGGACGCGGGGACCTACGGCGTGCACCCGGCGCTGCTGGACTCGGCCCTGCACGCGCTGCTCGCGACCACTGACTGGCACGGTGACTTGCGGTTGCCGTTCCTGTGGGAGGGGGTTTCCCTCCTCGCATCCGGCGCCTCAGCCGCCCGCGTCCGCATCACCACCAGCGGCGAGGACACGCTCTCCGTCCTCCTCGCGGACACGACCGGCGCCCCCCTCGCCGTAGCCGAGTCGCTGTTGCTGCGTCCGGTGTCCGCCGACCAGCTGGCCGCGACCACCGTGAGCGGCCCTGATTCCCTGTACCGGCTCGACTGGGCGCCTGCTCCGGTCGCGGCCGATGCCGGTTCCGTGAGGGTGATCCGGTACGACGGGATCGACGCCGTACGGACCGCCCTTGACGCGGGTGCGGAGGTCCCGGAGTTCGCGCTGGTCGAGGTCGCCGGGTCCGGGGGAGACGCGGACCTGGCTGAGGCCGCCGCCCGGACCACCGCGGAGGTGTTGGCGCTGATCCAGGCCTGGCTGGGCGACGAGCGGCTGGCCGGGGCGCGGCTCGGCGTGGTGACGCGGGGCGCGGTGGCCACCGATGGTGGTGACGTCCTCGACCTCCCGAGCGCGCCCGTGTGGGGGCTCGTCCGGTCCGCGCAGTCGGAGAATCCCGACCGCTTCGTGCTGATCGACATCGATCCCACCGAGGGCCGTGAAGACGGCGGCGACGAGGCGGTCGTACGGGCGGCTCTGGCGTCCGGTGAGCCGCAGGTGGCGGTCCGTGGGGGCCGGGTGCTGGTGCCGCGTCTGGTCCGTGCGGCCGGGTCGGGGGAGAGCCTGACGACTCCCTCGGACGTAGCGGCCTGGCGGCTGGACACCTGCGGTACCGGCACCTTGGAAGGGCTTGCGCTGGTGCCGGCGCCGGAGGCGGCCGCGCCCCTCGCCGCAGGTCAGGTCCGGATCGCCGTCCGCGCGGCCGGGGTGAACTTCCGCGACGTCCTGATGAGCCTCGGCATGTATCCCGGCAGTCCGGTGCTGGGCAGTGAAGCGGCCGGGGTGGTGCTCGAAGTCGGGGAAGGCGTCACTGGCTTGACCCCTGGTGACCGGGTGATGGGCCTGGTGCTGAAGAGCTTCGGGCCGGTGGCGGTCGCGGACGCACGGCTTGTGGTGCCGATGCCGGAGGGCTGGTCGTTCGCGCAGGCGGCGTCCGTCCCGGTGGTGTTCCTGACCGCGTACTACGGATTGGTCGATCTCGGCTCGGTCGAGCAGGGCGACACGGTGCTGGTGCACGCGGGTGCCGGTGGTGTCGGCATGGCGGCGATCCAGCTTGCCCGGCATCTTGGGGCCACCGTCCTGGCCACGGCCAGCCCGGGGAAGTGGGATGTGCTGCGAGGGCTGGGCCTGCGGGACGAGCAGATCGCGTCCTCGCGGGATCTGGGGTTCCGTGAGGCCTTCGCCGAGGCCCGTGTGGACGTGGTCCTCAACTCGCTGGCCGGAGAATTCGTCGACGCCTCCCTCGACCTGTTGAGTTCCGGTGGCCGCTTCCTGGAAATGGGCAAGACGGATGTCCGGGACGCGGAACAGCTCGCCGACCACGTCCAGTACACCGCCTTCGACATGCTGGACGCCGGCCCGGTCCGGATCGGCGAGATGCTGCGGGCGTTGATGGATCTGTTCGCCGCCGGTGTGCTGGAACCGGCACCCGTGCGAACGTGGGACGTGCGGCGGGCCCGCGAGGCGTTCCGGTTCATGAGCCAGGCGCGGCACGTCGGCAAGGTCGTACTGACCATGCCGGTGCCGTTGGACCCGGACGGGACGGTTCTGATCACGGGAGGCACGGGGACCCTGGGGTCGCTGGCCGCCCGCCACCTGGTCGCCGAGCACGGCGTACGGCATCTGCTGCTCACCAGCCGCCAAGGACCGGCGGCCCCGGGCGCCGCCGAACTCGTCTCCGAGCTCGCGCAGTTGGGCGCGACCGCGACCGTAGCCGCCTGTGATGTCTCCGACCGTGCCCAGCTCGCCGCTCTCCTGCACGGCCGCAAGCTGACCGGTGTCGTGCATGCGGCGGGAGTCCTCGCCGACGGACTCGTCGGATCCATGACTTCGGAGCAGCTGGCCACGGTCTGGCGGCCGAAGGTCGAGGCCGCCGTGCATCTCCACGAGCTCACCCGTGAGACCGAGTTGGCGTTCTTCGCGCTGTACTCGTCGGTGTCGGGGGTGCTGGGCGGTTCCGGGCAGGCGAACTACGCGGCCGCGAACGCGTTCCTGGACGCGCTGGCCCATCGCCGTCGGGCCGAGGGCGATGCGGCGACATCGCTGGCGTGGGGGCTGTGGGAGCAGGCCAGCGCCATGACCGGCGAGTTGGGCCGTACCGATCGTCAGCGGCTGAGCAGGACGGGCCTGGCGCCGCTGCCTTCGGCGGAGGGCTTGGCGCTGCTGGACCGAGCGGTCGCCACAGCTGAGGCGGCCGTGGTGCCCGCCCGCCTCGACCTCGCCGGACTCCGGGGCGACGAGGCCGTGCCCCCGGCACTCCGCGCACTCGTGCGCACCACGCCCACCCGGCGTTCGGCCGACAGGACGGTCGGCCCCCGGGACGCGATCTCCTTGGCCGACAGGCTCGGCGGGCTGAACCGCGCCGAACGGGAGCGGCAGTTGGTGGAACTGGTGCGTGGGCATGTCGCCGCCGTACTGGGTCATGCCTCCGAACAGTCCGTCGACGCCGAACGCTCCTTCAAGGAGCAGGGCTTCGACTCCCTGACCGCCGTGGAACTGCGCAACCGTCTCGGCACGGCCACCGGGCTGCGACTGCCCACCGCCGTTGTCTTCGACCACCCCACCCCGGCACGTCTCGCCGGTCACCTCCGCACCGAACTGTGGGGCAGCGATGAGGAGTCGGCCGCCCCCACCGCACTCGCCGCGCCGGACGAGCCGATCGCGATCGTCGGCATGGCCTGTCGTTACCCCGGCGGGGTGGCCTCTCCGGAGGACCTGTGGCGGCTAGTCAACGAAGGAACGGACGCGATCGGGGACTTCCCCACCGACCGCGGCTGGGACCTGGACGGGCTCTACCACCCCGACCCCGCCAACCCCGGCACCAGCTACACCCGCCACGGTGGATTCCTGCACGAGGCCGCCGAGTTCGACCCACACCTCTTCGGGATCTCGCCGCGCGAAGCGCTGGCGATGGACCCGCAACAACGGCTGCTGCTGGAGACCACCTGGGAAGCGCTGGAGCGCGCCGGCATCGCCGCAGCCTCGCTGAAGGGATCGAACAGCGGCGTCTTCGTCGGCGCCGGATACCCGAGCTACCTGGTCGACCTGGAGCGCACGCCGGACGTCGTGGAGGGCTTCTCCCTCACCGGGAACGCGGCGAGCGTCGTCTCCGGCCGGCTGTCGTACACCTTCGGCCTGGAGGGCCCGGCGGTCACGGTCGACACGGCCTGTTCGTCGTCGCTGGTCGCGTTGCATCTGGCGGTGCAGTCGCTGCGCAACGGCGAGTGTGAGCTCGCTCTGGCGGGCGGCGTCACCGTCATGCCGAGCCCGGGGCTCTTCCTCGAGTTCAGCCGCCAGCGCGGGCTCGCCGCCGACGGCCGCTGCAAGCCCTTCGCCTCGGCGGCGGACGGAACGGGGTGGGCCGAGGGCGTCGGCGTCCTGGTGGTGGAGCGGTTGTCGGATGCGCATCGTCGTGGTCATCGGGTGTTGGCGGTGGTGCGGGGTTCGGCGGTCAATCAGGACGGTGCGTCGAATGGTTTGACGGCGCCGAATGGTCCGTCGC
>NZ_JBSFOK010000112.1:0-3977 GCF_053587635.1 Streptomyces sp. NPDC003635
AACGGTGACGTCACGGCGAGGTCGTCGGTGGTGGCGAACCTGGGCGATGTCTACCTCCAGGTGGGGCGACTGGACAGGGCCGTCGAGTACACCCGAGCAGGACGGCGAGCGCGAGGGCGGGCACGGTGGCCCGCTCCACGGCCGTGACCAGGGCGTCGACGTAGGCCCGTTCGGTGGTCTGCGGGACGGTCAGGAAGACGCGGACCCCGGACGCGTAAGCGCCCCCGTCGGAGGAGGCGAAGGTGACCGACATGCCGACGACGAGGGCGGTGTGCTCGCCGCTGCGCACCCGCTGGAACACGGTGGCCAGGCTGGAGCCGACGGAGGAGCGCAGGTCGGGGGAGATCTCCTCGAACGTCTCGTCCGGGACGGAGGAGCCGCTGAGTCCGCCGTAGGTGACGAGCACCCGCCAGGTCCCGGAGGGATCGGCGCGGGCGATCTCCGTGGCGAACCGGACCAGTTCGTTCTCGCTCGGCGGGAAGGCGAACTCCTCGGCGAGCCGGCCGACCTGCGCGCGCAGTGTCTGGATCACGGTGTCCTGGCTCTGCTGGAGGACGCCGTTGCGCGCCTCGCGGAAGGTCAGGGTGCCGGTGGCGGCGGCGGTGAGCGCGGTGACCAGGGCGAAGGCCACCACCAACCGTATGCGCAGGCCGCGCAGTTGGGGGAGGCGAGGACGCCTCACCGGGCCGCGAAGCGGTAGCCGAAGCCCCGCACGGTCTGGATGTAGCGCGGCTCGCGCGGCGGTTCGCCCATCTTGGCGCGCAGCCGCTTCACGCAGGCGTCCACCAGTCGCGCGTCCCCGTGATAGCTGTGTTCCCAGACCGCCTCCAGCAACTGCTGCCGGCTGAACACCTGGCCGGGGGAGGCCGACAGGGTCAGCAGCAGCCGCAGTTCGGACGGGGCGAGCGCGATCGGCACCCCGGCCCGGGCGACCGAGAGCCCGGCCCGGTCGACGGCGAGCTCCCCGTATGTGTCGATCTTCGGTATCCCGGTGTCGGTGGCGGCCCCCGTCGCCCGCCGCAGCACGGCCCGGATCCGGGCCTGGAGCACCCGCGCCTGCACGGGCTTGACCACGTAGTCGTCGGCTCCCGCCTCCAGGCCGACGACGATGTCCTCGTCGTCGCCCCGGGCGGTGACCATGATGATCGGCAGGGTCTGGTCGAGGGAGCGCAGCGCGCGGCACACGTCCAGGCCGGGCATGCCGGGAAGCATCAGGTCCAGCACCACGGCGTCGGGCCGGAAGGACCGCACCCGGTCGAGACCGCTCTCCCCGGTCTCCACGGCCGCGACCTCGTGCCCCTGGTGGCGCAGGGCCAGGGCGACGGCCTCCCGCACGGCACGGTCGTCTTCGATCAGCAGAACGCGTGGCATGCGCTCAGTATCCGTAAGGGATCAGTCCGCTCGGGCTTCTGTTACGGGATGATCACATAAACCCCGAAGCGGTGGCGCGTTATCGTTTCGTTATCGCTTGGGCCCGGTGCGATCACACTGTGCTCACAGCCTGGCCGACATGACCACGCGTAGACGATCTTCATCCCGTGGCCGTCGTCGCCGGAGCGGCCCCTCGCACGGCACTCCGCACCCGCGGAAGGGGTCGCTGGTGGCAGGCCTGGCCGCGCTGGCGATCCTGGGCGCCGCCGGTTTCGCGGCCGTGGACGCGACCACCTCCGGCGCGGGAGAGCGGCGTACGGGGGCCGCCAAGTCCCCCCGGCCGGATCCCGGTTCCCGCCAGGAGCCCAGTTCCCGCACGACGGAGCCCTCCCCGTCGAAGGAGACCGCCGCCGAGCCCGACATCCCGGCGACCGGACCGGGGACCTTCACCGCCGCGGCGGGCTCCGGTCGGAAGGCCGGAAAAGGCACCGCCCTGCGGTACCGGGTCGAGATCGAGGACGGTCTCGACCTCGACCCCGCGGACGTGGCCCGGCAGGTGGAGCGCATCCTGGCCGACCCGCGCGGCTGGACCGCCGACGGCCACTCGACGTTCCAGCGGGTGTCGAGCGGTACGGCGGACTTCGTGGTCCGGGTCGCGACGCCCGGCACCGTGGACCGGGTCTGCGGACAGTACGGTCTGGACACCGGGGGCGAGTACAACTGCAACGTCACCCGGCACGTGATGGTGAACCTCGAACGCTGGTTGCTGGCAACGCCCGTCTACACCAAGGACGTCACCGCCTACCGGGCGCTCATCATCAACCACGAGGTCGGCCACTTCCTCGGCCACGGCCACGTGGGCTGCCCGGGCCCCGGGGAACCGGCCCCGGCCATGATGCAGCAGATCAAGGGCATGAACGGCTGCGTGCCCAACGTCTGGCCCTACGACGAGCGGGGCCGGTACGTGACCGGCCCCGCCGTCCCCTGAGCGTGGGTCAGCAGTACAGGTTGCCGCCCGGGGCGACCCCGAGGATCGACGTGAACCGCTGGTAGGCGTCCACCCGGCTCTGGACCTGCGCAGGGTTCTTGCCGTCGCACTCCAGGGAGCCGTTGATGCTGCGGATCGTCTGGCCGAAACCGGCGCCGTTGACCATGGCGTTGTGCGGCGTCATGGTGCCGGGTCCGGTCTGGGTGTTCCAGTACCACAGGCCGGTCTTCCAGGCGACGTCCGACTCGTTCTGCACCCGCCAGGGGTTGCCCAGGAGATCGATGCCCAGGGCGTCACCCGCGGCCTTGTAGTTGAAGTTCCAGGACAGCTGGATCGGGCCCCGCCCGTAGTAGGCGGCCTGACCGGCCGGGCAGCCGTAAGGGCGGCTCCAGTCACAGTAGTTGGGGTAGTTGGCCTGGTTCTGCTCGACGATGTGGACCAGGCCGCCGGTCTCGTGGTTGACGTTGGCGAGGAAGGCGGCGGCCTCCTGCTTCTTCACCGTGTCGCTGCCGGTGTTCGCGAAGCCGGGGTAGGCGCTCAGCGCGGCGGTCAGCCCGCTGTAGGTGTAGAAGGAGTTCCGGTTCGGGAACATCTGGTTGAACTGGGCCTCGGACACCACGAACCCGGACGGGTTGGTGCCGCCCCCGCTCGCGGGCGCGGTCCACTTCTGGTTGGCGCCGCCGGTGCAGCTCCAGATCTGCAGCCGGGTGCCGTTGGCGCTGTTGTTGTCGCGGACGTCCAGGCACTTGTTCGCGGCCGGGTTGACGATGTCCCGGGCCGATGTGACCACCCATTGCTGGTTGGCCCCGCCGGAGCAGTCCCACAGCTGGACGGCGGCCCCGTCCGCGGTGCTCCGGTCGACGACGTCCAGGCACTTGCCGAGCGCCCGCAGGGTGCCGTCCCCGGAGTTGGACCAGATCTGGGCGCCCGTGCCGTTGCAGTCATAGAGCTGTACGGCGGTGCCGTTGGCGCTGTTCGCGCCGGCCACGTCCACGCACTTGCCGGCGAGGCCGGTGATGGCGCCGGAGGCGGCCTGCGCGGGAGTCGCGGAGAAGAGGGCCGCGAGGAGGGCGGCGAGCACGGTGAGGACCGTGCCGCGGCCGGTGCGGTGGGGGGTTCTCATGACGGACGACACTCCTTGCGGGCTAGGTTGTGTCTTCAATTGATCTTGCGTGGTGGATCATGGTCGGGTGATACGTCGCCATGAACTGTCCGATGCAGAGTGGGAGTTCGTCCGGCCGCTGCTGCCCGCGTCCCTGCGGGGCCGGAAGCGGTTGGACGACCGAAGGGTCCTCAATGGGATCGTGTGGAAGTTCCGCACTGGCACAGCCTGGCGGGATGTGCCCGAGCGGTACGGGCCGTGGCAGACGCTGCACACCCGCTTCCGCCGGTGGGCCCTGGGCGGGACCTTTGAGCAGATGCTGCGGGCCGCGCAGGCCAGGGCAGACGCGGCCGGGGACATCGACTGGCTGGTGTCGGTCGACTCCACCGTGGTGCGGGCCCACCAGCACGCTGCCGGGGCCCGAAAAGGGGGCAGCGCAATCCGGGCCTCGGACGCTCGCGGGGCGGCCTGACCAGCAAGATTCACCTGGCCTGCGATGCCTTCGGGCGCCCGCTC
>NZ_JBSFOK010000113.1:0-3838 GCF_053587635.1 Streptomyces sp. NPDC003635
GGCTCATGAACCGGAACGCCTCCCCGGCCCTGCGCACATCCCACGCCCGCACCGGAAGCGGCTCGAGGACACCCGACGCGAACAGGCCCATCAGCGTCCGCAGCATCTCGCCGATCCGGACCGGACCGGCATCCAGCATGTCGAAGGCGGCGTACTCGACGTCGTCGGCGAGCTGGTGCGCTTCGCGGATGTCCGTCTTGCCCATTTCCAGGAAGCGGCCACCGGTGGTCAGCAGATCCAAAGAGGCGTCGACGTACTCGCCGGCCAGCGAGTTGAGCACGACGGTCACACCCGCGTCGGCGAAGGCCTCCCGGAAGCCCAAGTCGCGGGAGGAGGCGATCTGTTCGTCGGTCAGTCCAAGACCTCGCAGCACATCCCACTTGCCGGGACTGGCCGTGGCCAGGACGGTGGCCCCGAGGTGACGGGCAAGCTGGATCGCCGCCATGCCGACACCACCGGTACCGGCGTGCACCAGTACGGTGTCGCCCTGCTCGACCGACCCGAGATCGACCAAGCCGTAGTACGCGGTCAGGAACACCACTGGTACGGCAGCCGCCTGCTCGAACGACCAGCCCTCCGGGATCGGGGCCAGTACACGCGCATCGGCGACGGCCACCGGCCCGAAACTGCGGGGCACGAGGCCTAGGACCCGGTCCCCCGGCGCGAACTCGGTGACGTCCTCGGCGGCTTCCACCACCACACCGGCGATCTCGCTGCCGATCGACGCCTCACCCGGGTACATGCCGAGGCCGATCAGCACGTCGCGGAAGTTCACTCCGGCCGCGCGGACGGCGACCCGGACCTGACCTGCGGCGAGGGGTGCGGAGGCGTCGGGCGCCGGCACCAGCGCGAGGCCGTCGAGCGTGCCCTTGTGCGAGGTGTCCAGCCGCCATGCGGACGCGTCGGACGGGACCGTCAGGCTGTCGCCGGAATCCGCCGCTCGTATCAGGCGCGGCACCAGCACCCGGCCCTCACGGACCGCCGCCTGCGGCTCACCACTGGTCAACGCCGCGCCTACCACGGCGTCATCGTCACGGTCGCCGGTCGGGTCCAGGTCGAGCAGGACGAAGCGCCCGGGATACTCGGACTGCGCCGACCGGACCAGGCCCCAGACGGGGGCGGTCGCCAGGTCTACGACGTCGTCGTCACGGGTGGTCACCGCGCCGCGCGTGACGACCACGAGCCGGGAGGCGGCCGTCCTCTCATCGGCGAGCCAGCCCTGCAGCAGCGCCAGCACCTCGGCGGTGGTTCCCTCGGCATCGCCGCCCTCTGCCGGGGCGTACAGCACGTGTGGCGGTACGTCGCCCTCCGGCAGCCTGCCGTCCCGGCCTAGCACGGCCCAGTCGGCGACCCCGTCGGCATCGGCGGTCCGCGGCGCGCTCTCCCACTTCAGCCGGTACAGGGAGTCCGTGTCCGTGGGGGTCAGCTGCGCAGCCGTAAGGGGCCGCAGCGTCAAGGAATCGGCGCTGACAATGGGCTCGCCCGTGGCATCGGTGAGGAGGACGGAGAGCGTGTCCTCGCCGCTGATGGTGATGCGGACGCGGGCGGCTGTGGCGCCGGAGGCGAGGAGCGAGACGCCCTCCCAGAGGAACGGCAGCCGCAGCTCGGCGTGTGAATCCGCGGTCGCGAGTACCGCGTGCAGCGCGGAGTCCAGCAACGCCGGGTGCATCCCGAAGGCCGTCCCGTCCTCGGTCTCCGGCATGTCCACTTCGGCGAAGATCTCGGCACCGTGCCGCCAGGCGGCGGTCAGGCCGCGGAAGGCGGGGCCGTAGCTGTAACCGGCGGCCTCCGCACCGGCGTAGAAGGTGGACACATCGACCGGCTCCGCCCCTTCCGGCGGCCATGCTGTGAGGTGTGCGGGGGCAGTTGCCGGAGCATCCGTGAGGACGCCTTGCGCGTGCGCTGTCCAGGGGGTGTCCGGACCCGACCCCTCGGGTCGGGAGTAGACGGTGAGGGTGCGGTGTCCGGCCTCGTCCTCGTCGGAGGGATCGACGACCACTTGCACCTGCACCGCGCCCTGCTCCGGGAGGATCAGCGGCGCCTGGAGGGCGAGTTCGGCTAGATGGTCGCAGCCGACCTCGTCACCGGCGCGGATCGCCAGTTCCACGAAGCCGGTGCCCGGGAAGAGAACTGTGCCCGACACCGCGTGGTCCGCGAGCCAGGGGTGGGTGCGGATGGACAGGCGGCCGGTCATGACCAGTCCGCCGTCTCCGGCGAGGCTCACGGCGGCGCCGAGCAGCGGGTGGTCGGCGGTGGACAGTCCGGCGCCGCTGACATCGGTCGTGGCGATGCCGGGCTCCAGCCAGTAGCGCTGGTGTTGGAAGGGGTAGGTGGGGAGGTCGACGCGGGTCGGGTTGCGGCCGGTGAACAGGGCCGGCCAGTCGACGTGTGCGCCGCTGGCCCACAGACGGGACAGGGCCGTGGTGAACGTCTCGACCTCGCCGTGACCTCGACGGGTGGCGGGGACGAACAGGCCCTGCGCGCACTCGGCGCCCATCGCGCACAGGGTGCCGTCCGGGCCCAGCTCCAGGAACCTCGTCACCCCGGCATCGGCCAGCCAGGCGATCCCGTCGGCGAAACGGACCGCCTCACGCACATGCCGCACCCAGTACGCGGGGGTGTGTATCTCTTCGCCCGCCAGCCGCCCGGACACGTTCGACACAATCGGGATCCGCGGTTCGGCATACGCAACACCTGAGGCGACCTGCTCGAACTCCGCGAGCATCGGCTCCATCAACGAGGAGTGGAAGGCGTGGGAGACCTTCAGCCGCCGCGACTTGACCCCGGCCGCCGTGAAACGCTCCCGGACAGCCTCGATCTCCGCCTCGGGACCGGAAAGGACCACTGAGGCCGGCCCGTTGACCGCCGCCAGATCCACCCGGTCCCCAACAGCAGCCAGCACATCCCCCACCGCGGCCTGCACCGCGAGCATCGCCCCACCCTCAGGCAGCGCCTGCATGAGCCGGCCCCGGGCCGCGACCAGACGACAGGCATCCTCCAACGAGAACACCCCCGCCACACAGGCGGCAGTCAGCTCACCGATCGAATGCCCCATCACGAAGTCCGGGCGAACACCCCAGGACTCCGCCAACCGGAAGAGGGCCACCTCCACGGCGAACAGACCGGCCTGCGTGAACACCGTCCGATCCAACAACTCACCCTCATCGGCGAGCACTTCACCCAGCGGCTGCGGCAGCAGCCCCTCGAAGGCCTGGCACACCTCGTCCAACGCCCGCGCGAACACCGGGAACTCGGCCGCCAGCCCCGCACCCATCCGAGCCCGCTGCGCACCCTGCCCCGTGAACAGCACCGCAACACGGCCATCAACCACCGACCCCGACGAGCCAACACCCGCCAGCCCCGCCATCAGCTCGGCGCTGTCCCGGCCCCACACCACCGCCCGATGCCCCAGTCCAGCCCGACCCGTAGCCAACGACCAGCCCACATCCACCGGGTCAAGAGCTCCGGCAACGCCCGCCAGCGCCTGAGCCTGCGCCACCAACGCCTCAGCAGACCCGGCCGACAACACCCACGGCAGCACCCCACTTACCGGGGCTGAGGGCTCAACGGCCGCCCCCACCTCCTCGGCCTCCGGGGCCTCCTCCAGGATGACGTGGGCGTTCGTCCCGCTCGCACCGAAGGAGGAGACTCCCGCTCGGCGTACACCGTTCGGCGATTCCCAAGAACGTTCTTCGGTCAGCAGGGAGACATGCCCGGAGGACCAGTCGACGTGCGGGGTGGGTTCGTCGACGTGCAGGGTGCGCGGCAGGACACCCTCCCGCATCGCCATCACCATCTTGATGACACCCGCGACACCGGCGGCGGCCTGCGCATGCCC
>NZ_JBSFOK010000114.1:0-3803 GCF_053587635.1 Streptomyces sp. NPDC003635
AAGTACGTCCAGTACGAGGGCTTGCACCCGGCACGCCGAGAGCACGCACCGGACGCCGCTCCTTGACGGGCAAACGTTGCCTGACGCGGCACTAGGCCGTGGGACGCCCCATCGCGCGGTACGTCCACCCGGCCTTCCGCCACAGCACCGGATCCAGCGCGTTCCGCCCGTCCAGCACCACCCGTGCCGCGGCGACCTCGCCCAGCGCCGCCGGGTCCAGTTCGCGGAACTCACGCCATTCCGTCAGGTGCAGCACGACGTCCGCGCCCCGTACCGCCTCGACGGCCGAGTCCGCGTACCCGAGGGTCGGGAACAGCCGCCGGGCGTTCACCATGCCCTTGGGGTCGTAGACCGTGACCTGGCCGCCCTGGAGGTGGATCTGCCCGGCCACGTTCAGCGCGGGCGAGTCCCGTACGTCGTCCGAGTCCGGCTTGAAGGTCGCACCGAGCACCGCGACCCGCTTGCCGAGGAAGGAGCCTCCGCCCAGCACCTGGCGGGTCAGCTCCACCATCTGGCCGCGCTGGCGCATGTTGATGGAGTCGATCTCGCGCAGGAAGGTCAGCGCCTGGTCCGCGCCCAGCTCACCGGCGCGCGCCATGAACGCCCGGATGTCCTTCGGCAGGCAGCCGCCGCCGAAGCCGATCCCGGCCCGCAGGAACTTCTTCCCGATCCGGTCGTCGTGCCCGATGGCCTCCGCCAGCTTGGCCACGTCCCCGCCCGAGGCCTCGCACAGCTCCGCCATCGCGTTGATGAAGGAGATCTTCGTGGCCAGGAAGGAGTTCGCCGAGGTCTTCACCAGCTCGGCGGTCGGGAAGTCGGTGACCACGAACGGCGACCCGTCCGCGATCGGCGCCGCGTACACCTCGCGCAGCAGCTTCTCGGCCCGCTCGCTGCGCACGCCGACCACGATCCGGTCGGGGTGCAGGGTGTCGTTGACGGCGAACCCCTCGCGCAGGAACTCCGGGTTCCAGGCCAGCTCGGCGCCCTCCCCGGCCGGCGCGTGCGCGGCGAGGTAGTCGGCGAGCCGGTCCGCGGAACCGACCGGCACGGTCGACTTGCCGACGACCAGCGCGGCGTCCTTGAGGTGCGGGGCGAGCGAGGCGAAGGCGGCGTCGACGTAACTCATGTCACACGCGTACTCGCCGTGCCGCTGCGGGGTGTTCACACACACGAAGTGCACATCGCCGAAGGCGCCGACCTCGGCCCAGTCCATGGTGAACCGCAGCCGCCCGCTGGAGCCCTCGATCCCGGCCACGTGCTTGCGCAGCAGCTCCTGCAGACCCGGCTCGAACATCGGGACCTCGCCGCGCTGGAGCATCTCGATCTTCTCGGGCACGACATCGAGCCCGAGGACCTCGAAACCGAGTTCGGCCATGGCCGCGGCGTGCGTGGCGCCGAGGTAGCCGGTGCCGATCACGGTGATCTTGAGGGCCATGGGGGGACTCCATTGACTGGTACGGCGGCGGTGCCCGCCCGAGCATAGTCGGGGCGTGGGAGTGCGCCCCACCGGGCACTTTCGCCGCTGTCGCCAAGCTCACGTATCACGCGCGGAGGCGGACCTCTAAAATTTGAGTTACTTAACGGTAATTAGCGCCAGCATCACAGCGTCTTTGGAGCGTGAGAGACCTTGGCCGGATCGGCTGACTTCGACCTGTACCGCCCGTCCGAGGAGCACGACATGCTCCGCGACGCCGTCCGCTCCCTGGCCGAGGCGAAGATCTCGCCGTTCGCCGCCGCGGTGGACGAGGAGGCGCGCTTCCCGCAGGAGGCCCACGACGCGCTGGTCGCGGGCGACCTGCACGCCGTCCACGTGCCCGAGGAGTACGGCGGCGCCGGCGCCGACGCGCTCGCCACCGTCATCGTGATCGAGGAGGTCTCGCGCGTGTGCGCCTCCTCCTCCCTCATCCCGGCCGTGAACAAGCTCGGCTCGCTGCCCGTGATCCTCTCCGGCTCCGAGGACCTCAAGAAGCGCTACATGACCCCGCTCGCCAAGGGCGAGGGCATGTTCTCCTACTGCCTCTCCGAGCCGGACGCCGGTTCCGACGCGGCCGGCATGAAGACCAAGGCCGTCCGCGACGGCGACTCCTGGGTCCTCAACGGCGTCAAGCGCTGGATCACCAACGCGGGCGTCTCCGAGTACTACACGGTGATGGCCGTCACCGACCCGGCCAAGCGCTCCAAGGGCATCTCCGCCTTCGTGGTGGAGAAGGGCGACGAGGGCGTCTCCTTCGGCGCCCCGGAGAAGAAGCTCGGCATCAAGGGCTCCCCGACCCGCGAGGTCTACCTCGACAACGTCCGCATCCCCGCCGACCGCATGATCGGCGAGGAGGGCACCGGCTTCGCCACCGCGATGAAGACCCTGGACCACACCCGCATCACCATCGCCGCCCAGGCCCTCGGTATCGCCCAGGGCGCCCTGGACTACGCCAAGGGCTACGTCACCGAGCGCAAGCAGTTCGGCAAGCCGATCGCCGACTTCCAGGGCATCCAGTTCATGCTCGCCGACATGGCCATGAAGATCTCGGCCGCCCGCGCCCTGACCTACCAGGCCGCCGCCGCCTCCGAGCGCGGCGACGCGGACCTGACCTACCTCGGCGCCGCCGCCAAGTGCTTCGCCTCCGACGTCGCCATGGAGGTCACCACCGACGCCGTCCAGCTCCTCGGCGGCTACGGCTACACCCGCGACTACCCCGTCGAGCGCATGATGCGCGACGCCAAGATCACCCAGATCTACGAGGGCACCAACCAGGTCCAGCGCATCGTCATGGCCCGCAACCTGCCGTAACCCCAAGGGTGCAGCAGGCCCCCGGTGTGCAACTGCCGCCGGGGGCCTTCGCTTTCCGTCGGACCTCGGTCAAGTTCCCGCCAAATAGGCCGAGTTGTGCCTACCTTGGTGCGCGTCACGACCGTATGTGCCCGAAGGAGTGCCGACGCATGTCCGACCTCACCACGCCATCGCCCGACGACGAGGGCGTGGCCCGCACCGCCCGGCTGCGCACCGACGTCTCCCACTCGGCGCGGATCTGGAACTACTGGCTCGGCGGCAAGGACCACTACCCCGTGGACGAGGAGGTCGGCGACCAGATCCTGTCGTTCGTGCCGGCCCTGCCCCGCTCGGCGGTGGCCGACCGCCATTTCCTGGCCCGCGCCGTGCGCCACCTCGCGGGGGAGGCGGGCATACGACAGTTCCTGGACATCGGCACCGGACTGCCGACCGCCGACAACACCCACGAGGTGGCCCAGTCCGTCGACCCGGCCTGCCGGATCGTCTACGTCGACAACGACCCCCTGGTCCTCACCCACGCGCACGCCCTGCTCACCAGCGCGCCGGAAGGCGCCACCGACTACATCGAGGCGGACGTCCACGACCCGGAGGCGATCCTGGCGGGCGCCGCCCGCACCCTGGACCTGAGCCGGCCGGTCGCCATCACCATGCTGGGCATCCTGAACTTCGTCCTGGACACCGACGAGGCCGCCGCCATCGTCCGCCGCCTCCTCGACGGCGTCCCCGCCGGCAGCTACCTGGTCGTCTCCCATCCCACGACCGAGGTGGACGGCGATGCCATGAAGGCGGCGGTGGAGTACTGGAACGGCCAGGGCTCGGCCGCCATGACCCTGCGCACCCGTTCCGACCTGGTCCGGATCTTCGAGGGCGTGGAACTGCTGGAGCCCGGCATCGTCTCCTGCTCCCGCTGGCGCCCCGACACCCCGGAGGCGGAGATCGTGGAGGTCACGCACTTCGGGGGCGTGGGCCGCAAGGCGTGAACGCGCAGGGCGGTCCCACCAAGCTCGGTGGGACCGCC
>NZ_JBSFOK010000115.1:0-3302 GCF_053587635.1 Streptomyces sp. NPDC003635
GCCAAGCAGGCGACGGCCGAACCGACGAACCTGAACACCCGTCAACCCGCTCTGACCAGCTGATCAACACCTACCGCACGGCGGGGGAACCTCAGCCGGCCAGCTCCACCAGGCCCTGGGACAGCAGCATCTCCACGGCCTGCCGATTGCCCTGAGGTACGCCCGTCTCCAGCACCCAGCCATGGCGGCACACCGCGCTGTCAACCCATTCCAGGATGGCCAGCACCGTCTGCCTGTTCCCCGCCATCAACAGCCCTCGCTGCCACACCCTTGCTCTGCCCAACCGCCGCGACCTCCACGTTCGACGGCAGCCGCTCGTCATGACAAAGCATGGCGCCTTCACGCGTTGCTCGGCGCTCGTCGCGTCCCGCGGGGCCCAACACCCTGACTTGTTGTGACTCGGCGCGGCAGGGGTCACAACCGGCCGGGTGCGCTCTCTTGGGCGGTATCCGTGGATGCCGGGAGATCCGGAGCATCGGCCGGCGCGGCAGCGCGCAGTGCCGCTTCGACCCGGCGGTTGTTGGTCATGGACGCCGTGACGGCGGTCATCGCCAGGAGGAGGACGGCGGCGGCGTACAGCGGGGTGCGGATGTCGTAGGCGGTGGCCAGCCAACCGCCGAGGAAGGCCCCGAGGGGGGCGGCGCACATGGCCAGCATGCGGGAGGTGGAGGCGACCCGGCCGATGAGGTGGGCCGGGACGATCGCCTGCCGGAGGGAGGGTCCGAGCACCATCGTGGCGCCCATTCCGGCTCCGCAGACGGCGAGCGCGAGGCCGGCGACGTAGGGGTTCGGGGCGGCGGCGAGGCCCAGGATGGCGAGCCCTTCGACGGCGGCCGTGCAGGTCAGTGCGGTCCCGGTGCCGAGCCGTCGGCCGAGGTAGGAGGCGATTGCCGCACCCAACAGTCCGCCGGTGGCCTCTGCCGTGAGGAGCAGGCCGAAGCCGTACGTGTCGATGCCGAGGCGGTCGTGCGCGAACAGGGCGAGAACCGTCTCCACGGCGAGGAAAGCGATGTTCCCGACCGCCGGGCGGAGCGCGAGCCCGAGCAGCAGCCGGTCCCGGAAGACGTACGCGGCCCCGGCCCGCGCCTGCCTGAGCAGCGACTCGCGGATCTCCGGCACCGGACGGGGCATCGCGGGAAGCGACCGTACGAGCAGCGCGGAGAGCAGGAACGACACCGCGTCGGCGAGCAGCGGTACCGCCCGGCCGAGCGCGAGCAGCGCGCTGCCGGCGGGCGGACCGGCGAAGCCGGACATGGCGGTCTGGGCGCCGCGCAGGCGGGAGTTGGCGCGTTCCAGGAGCGCGGGGTCACGGCCGAGCAGATCCGGCAGATAGGCCGTGGCGGCCGTGTCGAAGAAGAGTCCGCCGAGTCCGAGCAGGAAGGCGACGGCCGCGAGCAGCGCGATGCTCAGCAGGTCGAGCGCGGCCGCCGCCACGGGTATCGCGAGCAGCATCGCGCGGGCCGCGTCCATGACCCACATCGTGCGCCGACGGTCCCAGCGGTCCACCAGCGCGCCGCCGAGTATGCCGAAGAGCAGCCAGGGCAGCGTACCGGCGGCCGTGACGACGGCGAGCGCCATCGGATCCCGCGTCAACGTCAGCGCGAGCAGGGGCAGCGCGGCGTGGGACACCCCGTCGCCGAGTGAGGAGATCGTCTGCGCGGTCCACAGCCGTCCGAACCCCGACGGCAACTTCCGTATGGCTGACGTCACTTGGCATCCCCCTCGGACCGGTTGCGCGGGGCCGGGTGGAACAGCGCGAAGACCAGCGAGGAGTCCGGCAGCGAGGGATCGGACAGCTCCCGGTACTCGTCCGCCAGTGCCTGCAGGCGCGCTCCCAACTCCGCGAACTGCTCGTCGGTGAGCCGCAGATGGGCCATCCGGACGTGTCGTTCGCCGTCCACCGGCGACGCCTCCAGGTCCGCCACCGCATGCCGCATCAGCACATCCGGTCCGCCCTCGCCCGGATCCGGCAACACGATCGACCGCGCGGCCATCGCGTAGTACCGCTCCGTGACTCCCCGCACCTTCCTGGTCCGGACCACCTTCACCAGGCCGGCCCGCTCCAGCAGCCGCACGTGATAACTGGAACTCCCCTTCGCAAGGCCCACCCGCTCGGCGATCTGCGTGATCGTCGCCGGCTCGAAGCGGAGCACGGCCATGATCCGGTGGCGCGTGAGATTGGAGACGGCGCGCAGCTGCTCGTCCGTGGTGACGTGAAACGTCTCGGGAAGGTCATCGGTAGGCATACGAGCAATGGTCAACAAGCCTTGACCATTACGCAAGGGCATTTCGCGCACGCCTGGCCGAAAGTGGTCGGTCACGTGCCGTGCGGTCGGCGGACGGCACGTGCCTCGTCGTGCCGGCCGAGGGACGCGGAGGAGGCCATCAGCACTCCGACGAGTGGCAGTTCACGTCGATGAGGTGTTCGACGTAGGCCTCGAGTCCGGCGTATGCCCCAAGGCTCTGGTGGCGGCCTTGCCCATGGTGTCGGGACGGAAGGCGAAGTGCTTGAGGCAGTTCGCCGCACTGCCGGGGTATCCGCAGCGGCCGCTCACATCAGCGAAGGCAGGAGCCCGACCTCCGGTGCCAGCACTCCGGGTTGGCCGAGGGCGAGGAAGTCGCTCGCCACCGCTGCCAGGTCCAGGACGCCGGCGCGCACGGCCTGGTACCGGACGATCGACCACAGGAAGACGTCCACGCTGTCGAACTTTGTGTGAGGCTCGATGACTTCCTCCTCGTGAAGCCACACACCGACCCGGCCAGTGGCGAGCACGACGTAGTAGTTGCCGCCGCCGTCGGCGCCGACGGACCACACGTCCTCGTCGGAAAGCTCTGTCTCGTAGTCGGAGTCGAGGATCCGGCAGTCGTTGGCCCCGAACCCGAAACCGTAGGACCAGTCGTGGATGTCGAGGATCTGGGGCATGGTTCCCGACCGGACCCGGCGGTCGAACCCGGCAAGGGCGGTCGCGGCAGCGCGGGGAAGCCTGGCGAGGAATGGTGCCACCGGGCGAGTCGCCCCCGGTATCTCGGCACGGGGTCGGTCGGCGAATCAGCGGGACAGGTCGGCGTCCAGGTCGCGGACCACATACCCGGCCAATTGATCAACGGTGAGCGACGTGCGGTGAGGCTAGTCGAGGGACGCACCACGGGCGCCCTGGGGCTGACCGTCCGCGGGACGAGCCGGCTCTGCGAAAGGCAACAGGGACCCGGCTGTGCCGGGTCCCTGTCTTTGGTAGCGGGGACAGGATTTGAACCTGCGACCTCTGGGTTATGAGCCCAGCGAGCTACCGAGCTGCTCCACC
>NZ_JBSFOK010000116.1:0-3106 GCF_053587635.1 Streptomyces sp. NPDC003635
CCTGGGCTCACCAGGACCTGCCCTTCGACCGGCTCGTGGAGGCCCTGAACCCCGAGCGGTCCGCCGCCCGCCACCCCCTCTTCCAGGTCATGCTCACGCTGGCCGAGGCGGCCGAACCCGCCCCGGCGCTGCCCGGCGTTCGCGCCCGGACCACCCAACCCGACCTGGGAAGGGCCAAGTTCGACCTGACGGTCAACTTCGCCGAGCGCCGCGACCGGTCGGGTCACCCGAACGGACTCGACATCGTCCTCGAGTACGCCACCGACCTGTACGACCCCGCCACCATCGAGACGGCCGCCGACCGGCTGACGCGGGTCCTGGACGCCGTGATCGCCGACCCGGACATCGCGATCGCCGACATCGAGCTGCTCACCCGGGCCCAGCGTCGCGCCCTGCTCGACGACTACAACGACACGGCTGTCGCCCTGCCCGGGGGCCCTCTGCACGAACTGTTCAGGGCTCAGGCCGCGCGCACGCCGGACGCGGTGGCGCTGGTGTGCGGGGAGCGTGAGCTGTCGTACGGCCAACTCGACCGTGCCTCGGACGCCTTCGCGCACCGCCTCGCCGACGAGGGTGTCGTCCCGGGTGCGGCCGTGGGGTTGTTCCTGGACCGGTCGGTCGAGTACGTCGTCGCGGCCCTGGCCGTCCTCAAGGCGGGCGGAGCGTACGTCCCGCTGGACGCCCGGCAGCCCGCCGACCGCCTGGCGTTCGTCCTCGCCGACACCGGCGCCCGGGTCCTGGTCACCGACCGGACGGCGGCGACCCTGGGCGAGGGCCTGACGATGCTGGCCCCGCCGGATGCCGACGCGGAAGGGACGCCGCTGGAAGTGCCGGTCCATGCTGGCCAGTTGGCGTACGTGATGTACACCTCGGGGTCGAGCGGTACGCCGAAGGGCGTGGCCAACACCCACCGCAACGTCGTGGAGTTGGCACTGGACCCGTGGTGGGGGGAGCGGCACCGCCGGGTGCTGGCCTACTCCCCGCTGGCGTTCGACTCCTCGACCTACGAACTGTGGGTCCCGCTGCTCAGCGGAGGCACCGCCGTCGTCCTTCCGGTGACCAAGGTGGACGTGGCCGAACTCGGCGACGCGTTGACCCGCCACGGCATCACCGCGGCCTACTTCACCACGGCACTGTTCGACGCCATGGCCTCGGAGGCGATCGGGGCGCTCGCGGGCCTGAGCGAGATCTGGACGGGCGGTGACGTGCTGTCGGCGTCCGCGCTGCGGCGGGTGCTGGAAGTCTGCCCGGAGACGACGGTCGTGCACGCCTACGGCCCCACGGAGTCGACCGTCTTCTGCAGCTACCAGGCATTCCGGCCCGGGCAGCGGACCGTCGAGCGCCTCCACCTGGGCGTCCCGATGGCGAACACGCGCATGTACGTCCTCGACGAGGGCCTGCGGCCGGTGGTGCCCGGAGTCGTGGGCGAGCTGTACGTGGCCGGCAGTCACCTCGCCCGGGGGTATGTCGGGCGCGCGGCGCTGTCCGCCGAGCGGTTCGTCGCCGACCCGTTCGGCCCGGCCGGGGAGCGGATGTACCGCACGGGTGACCTGGCCCGCTGGAACGAGCACGGGGAGGTCGTCTTCGAGGGCCGGGCCGACCAGCAGGTGAAGCTGCGGGGCTTCCGGATCGAGCTCGGGGAGATCGAGACGGCGCTCGTCGCCCACGAGGCCGTGTCACAGGCCGCCGTGATCGTCCGCGAGGACCGGCCCGGCGACAAGCGACTCGTCGCCTACGTCGTCGGGGACACCGACGCCAACGCTCTGCACGCCCACTGCGCCGAGCGTCTCCCCGAGTACATGGTCCCCGCTGCCTTCGTCGAGCTGGATCTGCTCCCGCTCACCGCCAACGGCAAGCTCGACCGCCGCGCCCTGCCCGAGCCGAGGCTGGGCACCGGGCCGGGCGGCCGTCAGGGCCGTACACCGGTGGAAGAGGTGCTGTGCGGGCTGTTCGCGGACGCGCTCGGGCTGCCCGCGGTCTCCATCGACGACGACTTCTTCCGCCTGGGCGGGCACTCCCTGCTCGCCACCCGGCTCGTCAGTCGCATCCGGCGGACGCTGGGCGCGCAGGTGTCGGTGCGGGACATGTTCCGGCACCCGACCGTCGCCGGTCTCGCGCGGTTCATGGCGGAGACCGGGGCCGAATCCGGTGCCGACTCCGCCGGCGCGCCCCGGCGGCCCGCGCTGACAGCGGGAGGACGGCCCGAGCTGGTGCCGCTGTCGGCGGCCCAGCGGCGGCTGTGGTTCCTGGACCAGATGGAGGGCCCCTCCGCCACGTACAACATCCCGCTGGCCGTGCGGCTGACCGGGGCCCTCGACGCCGACGCGCTGCACCTCGCCCTGGGTGACGTCGTCGCCCGGCACGACGCGCTGCGCACGGTGTTCCCGGCCGACGAGGGCACGCCCTACCAGCGGGTGCTCCCGGCCGGCGACGCACGGCCCGCGATGGCGCTGATCCCGGCGACCCGCGACGCGCTGCCCTCCGTACTGCGCGACCTGTCCACCACGACCTTCGAACTCGCGCGTGACCTGCCTGTGCGCGCCGACCTGCTGCGGGTCGCCGACGACGAGCATGTGCTGTTGCTCGTCATCCACCACATCGCCTCCGACGGCTGGTCCAGCACCCCGCTGATGCGGGACCTCGCCGCCGCCTACACCGCCCGCGTCACGGGGGCCGCCCCCGGGTGGGAGCCGCTGCCCGTCCAGTACGCCGACTACGCGCTGTGGCAGCAGGCGCTGCTCGCCGCCGACGAGGAACGCCAACTCGACTACTGGCGGCGGGCCTTGGACGGACTGCCGGAAGAGGTCACGCTCCCCGCCGACCGGGCACGGCCCACGACCGCCTCGTACCGGGGCGCGTCCCTGACCGTTCGCTGCCCCGCGGGCCTGCACGGCTCGCTCACCAAGCTGGCCCGCGAGAGCGGCACGACCCTGTTCATGGTCGCGCAGGCGGCGACCGCGGCCCTGCTGTCCCGTTCCGGCGCCGGGACCGACATCCCGGTCGGTTCCCCGGTCGCGGGCCGGACGGACGAGGCCCTGGAGGACCTGGTCGGCTTCTTCGTCAACACGCTCGTCCTGCGTACCGACGTGAGCGGCAACCCCACCTT
>NZ_JBSFOK010000117.1:0-2966 GCF_053587635.1 Streptomyces sp. NPDC003635
GTCGCCGGCAACCTCACCCCCGACGCCTCACCCAACCGATTCCGCAACTCCACCGCCAACAACGAGTCAAAACCCAACTCCTTGAAGGTGCGATCAGCCCCGATCAGGGCGGTCCCCGCGTGGCCGAGGACGGAGGCGACATGGCTGCGGACCGTGTCCAGGGCAACCGCCTCACGCTCCGGCACAGGCAGCGCCAGGAGTCGGCGGGCGAGGGAGGACTGCCCCGGGTCGGTACGGTCGGTGCCGACCACTCGGCGGACCGTCGTGGTGGGCACGAGGGCGCGAAGCAGCGGCGGAAGTGCGCCCGTGCTCGCCTGGGTCCGCAGCGCGGCACGGTCGAAGGCGAGGGGTACGAGGTGCGCGTCGTCCCGCGCCAAGGCGGCGTCGAAGGCGGCCAGTCCCTCGGCACTGGTCAGGGGGATCATCGCCTGACGGGTGACCCGAGCCCGGTCCGCCTCCGTCATCGCGTCGGTCATCCCACTGGCGTCGGCCCACAGGCCCCAGCCCAGGGAGGTCCCGGGCAGCCCCTCAGCCCGACGCCGCTGGGCCAAGGCGTCCAGGAAGGCGTTCCCGGCGGCGTAGTTGGCCTGGCCGACCGTGCCGAAGACGCCGGCGGCGGAGGAGAAGAGGACGAAGGCGGCGAGGTCGTGTTCGCGCGTCAGCTCGTGCAGGTTGACGGCGGCGTCCACCTTCGGTCGCAGTACTGCGTCGAGGCGGTCGGGGGTCAGTGCCGTTATGACCCCGTCGTCCAGGGTGCCCGCGAGATGCACCACACCCGTGACCGGGTGCTCGGCGAGCAACGCCCGCAGCGACTCACGGTCGGCGGCGTCACAAGCCACCACTTCGGCAACGGCACCCGCAGCCTCCAGCTCCGCCACCAAGCCCGCCGCACCAGGCGCCTCGGCACCACGACGACTGACCAGCACCAGCTGCCGTACGCCGTACTCCGCGACCAAGTGTTGGGCGACCAAGCCGCCCAACGTCCCCGTACCACCGGTGATCAGAACCGCGCCGTCACCGAAACCGACACGGTTCGAGCCCTCGGATGCGGCTGGCGCACGCACGAGGCGTGGCGCCAGCACCTCACCGTCGCGGACCGCGACCTGCCACTCCCCGGTGCCGAGCGCGGTGAGGGCCGGGACCAGACCGACGGTGCCCTCGTCGAGGTCGACGAGCCCGAACCGTCCGGGATTCTCGGTCTCGGCGGAACGCAACAGGCCCCAGACGGCGGAGGCGGCAAGATCGGTGGGTCCCTCCCCACCCGTGCCCACGGCGCCACGCGTCACGACCACCAAGCGCGCCTCGGCGAACCGCTCGTCCGCCAGCCACTCCTGCACCATCGACAGCACCGCGGCCGTCACGGCAGCGGTCGCGGTGGCCAGTCCGACGGTCGCCGGGGCGGGCGGTGACCAGAGCACCAGCGCGGGCACGCTGTCCGCCTCGGCCAGGTCAGCCAGCGTCTGGTGGGGCGTACGGCCGAGCCCGTACCGGTCCTCGTCGCCGAGCACCGCCCAGCTGGGTTCGTCGACGACGGCCGTGGAGGCGACGGGTGTCCAGTCCAACCGGAACAGAGCCTCACGAACCGGGGAACCGGACCCCGACCCGTCCACCACGACCGGCCGCAACACCAACGACTCCACGTGCACCACCGGCGCACCCCCGGCATCGGCCACCCACACCGACACCGCATCCCCACCAGCCGGAACCAATCGCACCCGCACCGCCGACGCCCCCACCGCCGACAACGACACCCCCGACCACACAAACGGCAACCGAGTCTCCCCGCCACCCACCGGCAACACCGCATGCAACGCCGCATCCAACAACGCCGGATGAACCCCGAAACCCGCAGCCCCGCCCCGCTCCGCCTCCCCCAACTCGACCTCGGCGAACACCTCGTCCCCACGCCGCCACACCGCACGAAGCCCCCGGAACACCGGGCCGTACTGGTAGCCGGAGGCGGAAGCCGCCGAGTAGAAGTCGGAGACGTCGACGGCCTCCGCTCCCTGCGGGGGCCAGACGGTGAACTCACCGACCGGCGCCGATGCCGGTGCCGCCTCCGACGACACGACGCCCACGGCGTGCCTGGTCCAGGGGGCGTCGAGCCCGTCAGGCCGCGAGTGGACGGTCAGCGCTCGGCCGCCGGACCCGTCAGGGGTGGCGAGCACGACCTGGACCTGCACGGCTCCCTGCTCGGGGAGCACCAGCGGTGCCTGGAGGGCGAGTTCGGCGAGGTGGCCACAGCCGACCTCGTCCCCGGCCCGGATCGCCAGCTCCACAAAGCCCGCCCCCGGGAAGAGGACCGTCCCCGCCACGGCGTGGTCGGCCAGCCAAGGGTGGGTGCGGAGGGAGAGCCTGCCGGTGAGAACCAGTCCTCCGTCCGCGGCGAGGCTGACTGTGGCGCCCAGCAGCGGGTGGTCGAGGGAGCCGAGACCCAGATCGGCGGGGTCGCCGTTGGTGCTGGGTGCCTTCAGCCAGAAACGCTCGCGTTGGAAGGCGTAGGTGGGGAGGTCGACGCGGGTGACGGGGCGTCCTGCGTAGACGGCGGACCAGTCGATGTCGGTCCCGTGGACCCAGAGTTCGGCCGCGTTCGCGATGAAGCGGGCGTTCTCGTCCTCGTCACGGCGGAGGGTGCCGACCACGTGGACCGGCTTCTCATCGGCCTCCGCGATGGCCTGCACCGCCATGGTCAGCACCGGGTGGGCGCTGACCTCGACCAGCCGGAAGTGGCCCTGACCGAGGGCCTTTTCAACCGCATCGGTGAAACGAACGGGTCGGCGCAGACCCTTGTACCAGTAAGAGGCGTCCATCGTCGTCGTGTCCAACACCCCGCCCGTGACGGTGGAGATGACCGGGACCCGGGACGCCTGTGGTGTAACGGGCGCGAGCACATCCAGAAGCCGCTCCCGGATGTCCTCCACGTGCGCGGAGTGGGACGCGTAGTCCACCGGAACCCTGCGCGCCCG
>NZ_JBSFOK010000118.1:0-2744 GCF_053587635.1 Streptomyces sp. NPDC003635
CGCAGAGCATCCTCCGTCACCCGGCGGGCGCTACCGTCGACACCGCACGGCGTCCAGAACACCACCGACGGCGCAGGAACCCCAGCCTCCAGCACAACCCGCAACCCATCGAGATCCAGATACGAGTCCACGGCAAGCCCGGCACCCTGCACCGCCGCCCCGACGTTGTACGGATCCTCGGCACCGAGCACCGCCCACACGCCGGACCCTGAGATCTCCTCGCCGTACGCCAAAGACGTCCACTCCACGCGGAAGAGATCATCGGGCCCCGAGGCACCGCCGCCCAAAGCCGCGGCGGCCGCCGGCCGCAGCACCAGTGAACGCACCTCGGCGACCGGCTGCCCCGTACCGTCCGCCACCTCCACCGCCAGCGCGTCCTCACCGGCCTCCGTGATCCGCACCCGCAGCCGGTCCGCACCCGCCGCGAACAACGAGACACCGGTCCACGCGAACGGCAGCCGCAGCCCCTCACCACCGCCACCGGCGAACTCGCCGAACGCATTGGCATGCAACGCCGCGTCCAGCAAGGCCGGATGAATCCCGAACCGAGCCGCCTCTCCCCGCCCGGCATCCGACAGTTCGACCTCGGCGAACACCTCGTCCCCGCGCCGCCAGACCGCACGCAGGCCCTGGAAGGCTGGTCCGTAACCGTAGCCTGCCGCCTCGGCGCCGCCGTAGAAGCCCGATGCGTCAACGCTCTCGGCACCGGTCGGGGGCCAGGCGGTCAGATCTGTGGCGGGCCGCTCGGCGGCTTTGGCCGTGAGCACACCCTCGGCGTGCCAGGTCCACGGTGCGTCCGTCTCCGCGCCTTCCGGCCGGGAGTGCACGGTCACCGTCCGGTCTCCGCTGTCCTCGGGCGCTCCGACGGCCACCTGAAGGTGGACGGCGCCTCGCTCGGGGAGGGCCAAGGGGGCTTGGAGGGTGAGTTCGGCGAGATGTCCGCAGCCGACCTCGTCCCCGGCCCGGATCGCCAGCTCCACGAAGCCCGTCCCCGGGAACAGCACCGTGCCGGCCACGCTGTGGTCGGCGAGCCAGGGGTGGGTACGGGTGGAGAGCCTGCCGGTCAGCATGACCCCGCCGTCGGCGAGGCTCACCGCGGCGCCCAGCAGAGGGTGTCCGGCGGAGCTGAGACCCAGTTCAGCGGGGTCGCCGTTGGTGCTGGGTGCCTTCAGCCAGAAACGCTCGCGTTGGAAGGCGTAGGTGGGGAGGTCGACGCGTTTGACGGGGCGTCCTGCGTAGACGGCGGACCAGTCGATGTCGGTGCCGTGGACCCAGAGTTCGGCCGCGTTCGCGATGAAGCGGGCGTTCTCGTCCTCGTCACGGCGGAGGGTGCCGACCACGGTGACCGGCTTCTCATCGGCCTCCGCGATGGCCTGCACCGCCATGGTCAGCACCGGGTGGGCGCTGACCTCGACCAGCCCGAAGTGGCCCTGACCGAGGGCCCCTTGAACCGCATCGGTGAAACGAACAGGTCGGCGCAGACCCTCGTACCAGTACGAGGCGTCCATCGTCGTCGTGTCCAACTCCCCACCCGTGACCGTGGAGATGACCGGGACGCGGGACGCCTGCGGTGTAACGGGCGCGAGCACATCCAGAAGCCGCTCCCGGATGTCCTCCACGTGCGCGGAGTGGGACGCGTAGTCCACCGGAACCCTGCGCGCCCGCACACCATCGGCTTCGGCGAGAGCGGTGATCTCGTCCAGCGCCTCCGGATCACCGGCGACCACGGTCGCATCGGGACCGTTGTAGACGGCCACCGCGACACGATCACCGTACGGCTCAACCCACGCCGACGCCTTTTCCGCACCGGTCGCCAGGGACAACATCCCACCACGACGGGCCAGTTCATCGCGGATGGCCGCCGACCGGAGCGCCACCACCCGCGCCGCGTCCTCCAAGCTCAACGCACCGACCACCGCGGCAGCCGCGATCTCCCCCTGCGAATGCCCGATCACCGCAGCCGGTACAACACCCAGCGACTCCCAGACCGCGGCCAGCGACACCATGACCGCCCACAGCACGGGCTGGACGACGTCCACCCGCTGCATCCAGGCGTCGTCCTCGCCCCGCAGCACCTCCGTCAACGACCAGTCCACGACAGACCCGAGCGCCGCCTCACACTCCGCGACACGCGCCGCGAACACCGGCGAGGACTCAAGGAGCCCTCGCCCCATCCCCAACCATTGAGAGCCCTGACCGGGGAAGACGAAGACCGGGGCGCCGGAGCCCGCAATCGTTCCCGACACCACATGCCCTGCCACACCCCCCGAAGCCACAGCGTCCAGCCCCGCGGTCAGCTCGGCCCTGTCCCGCCCCCACACGACGGCCCTGTGCTCCAGCGGAGAACGCGTCCGGAGCAGATTCCACCCCACATCGACCGGATCACCGGGCACCGCCGCCAACCGCGCCGCCTGCGCGGCCAAGGCCCCAGCGGTACGCCCCGACACCACCCAAGGCACCACCGGCGACCCCGACAACCCGGCGGAGCCGTCGACCACCACCGAGCGCGGCTCGGCCCCCTCCTCGGCCGGTGCTTCCTCCAGGACGACGTGCGCGTTGGTGCCGGAGATACCGAAGGAGGAGACACCGGCGCGGCGCGGATGGCCGTTCGCCCGCCACTCCCGTTGCTCGGTGAGCAGCGCGACTTCTCCGGCCGTCCAGTCGACGTGGGGCGTCGGCTCGTCCACGTGCAGCGTGCGCGGCAGCACACCCTCCCGCAGAGCCATCACCATCTTGATGACACC
>NZ_JBSFOK010000119.1:0-2477 GCF_053587635.1 Streptomyces sp. NPDC003635
TCGAGGGTGATGTCGTCGAGGACGAGCTGCCGGCCCGCGGGGCCGGCGAAGGACTTCGACACGTGGTCGATACGCGCGGCGTGCTCCACGGACGTATCCGTGTCGGCGGCCTTGGCGAGGGCGGTTGCCATGGTCGTCACCTCCTGGGAACTCATCGGGTCCGTTACTTGATGCCGAGACCGGCGTCGTCGACCGCGTCCAGGCCCTCGGCCTCGAGGACCTTGTTCAGCGGGGCGAGGTCGTAGATGCCCCGGAGATCGGGCCGCTCCAGCAGACCCGCCTCGACCGCGTGCTTCGCCTGCGCGTCGAGCGTGGCGGCCAGCGGATCGTCGGTGAACCGGATGGACGGCCAGGCCTGGTCGATCACATCGGCGGGCAGGGCCTTGCCGGTGTCCGTGGCCAACTGCGCGTTCGCCGCGGCCTTCGCTTTCCCGGGGTTGGCCTCGATCCACCGGTTGGCCTCGACGGAGGCCCTGAGCACCGCCTCCACGGCCTGCGGGTGCTCCTTGAGGAAGTCCTGCCGCACGATCACGTTCGTGATCACGAACTGCTTGTCCGGCCACAGGTCGGCCTCGTCCAGCAGCACCTTCCCGCCCTCCGCGACCAGCTTCGACGCGGTCGGCTCCGGCACCCAGGCGCCGTCGATCGAGCCGGACTGGTAGAGGTCGGGCGTGACCTTGTTGTCGGAGCGGACGACGGACACGTCGCCCTCGCCGCTCTGGGCGTCGACCTTCCAACCCTGCTCGGCGATCCAGTTGAGGAAGGCCACGTCCTGCGTGTTGCCCAGCTGGGGAGTGGCGATCTTCTTGCCCTTGACGTCGTCGAAGGACTTGATCTTGTCGGGGTTGACGACCAGCTTCACCCCGCCCGAGGCCGACCCGGAGATGATCCGCAGGTTCTTGCCGGCCGCCTTCACGTAGCCGTTGACGGCGGGCGAGGGCCCGATCCACCCGATGTCGAGGGACCCCGAGTTGAGCGCCTCGATCTCCGACGGACCGGCGTTGAAGGCGGCGTACTTCGCCGTCGTACCGCCGAGTTCCTTCTGGAAGATCCCCTCGTGCCGCCCCACCAGCGCGGTGGCGTGGGTGAGGTTGCCGAAGTAGCCGATGCGCACCGAGTCCAGGCCGTCGACCTTCGCGGCCCCCGGTATCGCGTGCTCGGTGTTCTCCACGGCCTGGGAGCCGTAACCGCAGGCGGCCGCGAGCCCGATCAGGGGCAGCACGGCCAGTACCGCGAGGGTACGGCGCAGGGCGGGGATGGCAGGCACGGGAGGTGTTCCTCTCGGTGGCCCGGCGTCACGCCCTGCTCAGGCGCGGCCGGGGGAACGGCAGATGGACGAGGGAGGGGTCAGCCGGCACATCGGCCCACTCCGCCCTCGCCGCTGCCGAGGGCGCCGCTGCCGACCCGGCCGCCCTCCTTGGCGAACGACTCGTAGAACCCGGTGGAGTTCATGGTCAGAAGTCCCAGCCGTCGTCCTCGGCCTCGTCCTTGACGGGCTCCGGGGAGGCGAAGGACTCGCCGACCATGCCGGCGGTGAGGGTCGTACCGTCGTTCGGGTCGATCAGGATGAACGAACCCGTGCGCCGCGAGTCGGCGTAGGAGTCGACCGGCAGGGGCTCGGCGGTGCGGATCTTCACCCGGCCGATGTCGTTCGCGACCAGCTGTCCGGGGTGCGGGTGCAGGGACAGGTCGTCGAGCGTGAGCCGGGACGGGATGTCCTTGACGATCGCCTTGACCGTGCGGGTGCCGTGCTTGAGCAGCACCCGGTGGCCGACGGTGAGCGGCTGGTCGGCGACATGGCAGACCGTGGCCTCGACGTCCTGGGTGGTGGCCGGCGCGTCCTTGGTCGGCACGATCAGGTCGCCGCGGGAGATGTCGACGTCGGTCTCCAGCAGGACGGTCACCGACTGCGTGGTCCACGCGACGTCGACCGACTCGCCCAGCAGGTCGATCCCGGAGATCCGGGACGTCCGGCCGGACGGCAGCACGGTGATCTCCTCGCCGACCCGGAACGAGCCCGCCGCGATCTGGCCCGCGTAACCGCGGTAGTCGGGGTGCTCGGCGGTCTGCGGACGGATCACGTACTGCACGGGCAGCCGCGCGTGGCAGTGGCTCAGGTCGTGCGTGACGGGCACGGTCTCCAGGTGCTCCAGCACCGTCGGGCCGCCGTACCAGTCCATGTTCGCGGACGGCTCCACCACGTTGTCCCCGGCGAGCGCCGAGATCGGGATCGCGGTGACCTCCGGGACGCCCAGCTCGGTCGCGTACGCCGTGAACTCCTCGGCGATCGCGGCGAACACGGACTCCTGGTAGCCGACGAGGTCCATCTTGTTGACGGCGAGGACCACGTGCGGCACCCGCAGCAGCGCGGCCAGCGCGGCGTGCCGGCGGGTCTGCTCGACCACGCCGTTGCGGGCGTCGATCAGGATCACCGTGAGTTCGGCGGTGGAGGCGCCGGTGACCATGTTGCGGGTGTA
>NZ_JBSFOK010000120.1:0-2088 GCF_053587635.1 Streptomyces sp. NPDC003635
CTCGTACTGGATGTACTTGGGCTTGTGCCCGGTGCGGCGAGAGTGCGTGCCGGGCGTCGCGACGGGGCGAACGTTGCCTGACGCGGCACTAGTCCTCGATGCCCTCCGCCGCCCGCTTCTGCCGGAGTTCCATGATGGCCCTGCGGCGGGCCAGGCGGTGGGTGCGGCGGATCTGGGCCTCCTGGTAGCGGCGCTTGTCACGCTCCGTCTCCGGGAGGACCGGAGGCACCCGGCGGGGCTTGCCGTCGGCGTCGACCGCGGCGAAGACCAGGTAGGCCGAGCCGACCTGGGTGGGCGGGGTGGACTCGTTCCAGCGTTCCGCGAGGACCCGGACGCCCACCTCCATGGAGGTCCGGCCGGTCCAGTTGACCTGGGCCTTCACATGGACCAGGTCACCCACGCGGACCGGCTCGAGGAACGCCATCTCGTCCATGGACGCCGTCACGGCGGGGCCCCCGCTGTGGCGGCCGGCCACAGCGCCCGCCGCGTCGTCCACGAGCTTCATGATCACACCTCCGTGCACCGTGCCCAGCAGGTTGGTGTCACTGTGGGTCATGATGTGGCTCAGCGTGGTGCGGGATGCGGACGTCGGCTTGCCCGGGATGTCCGGAGTGTCCTGTTCCGCGGTGGAGACCTGGTGTGTCATGTCCTCCACCTTATGCCGAGGGACAATCCGTCGACTTTTGTGTTGGGTTCGCAACAGCCGTGCCCCTATTTTTCCTCGACCCTTGTAAGACGCACAGCCGTTCCCTGCACACTGGGGCGCATGAACAACTGGCCCGAGGGATGGTCCGACGACAACCGCGGTGGCGGCTACGGACACGGCAGCGCGAGCGCACAGCCTGATGGCGCCCGCGTCATGCGGCAGGTCCGCCGCGGTACGACGGCACCCGGCGGGGGCCAGGCGGCACCGCCGTACGGAGTGCCGCAGCAGCAGCCGTACTACGGCGCTCAGGGCGATGACGGCTACGACAGCGGCTACAACACCGGACAGGTCTACGGCTCGCCCCCGAGCGGGCCCGGAGGTGCCGGGATGCGCGAGCCGCGGCCCGCGCCGAACTGGCGGCGCCGGATCAAGTGGACCGCGATCACCGTCGTGAGTGTGCTCGTCGTCACCACCGTCGGCACCTACTTCTGGGCCGACTCCAAGCTCAACCGCGAGGTCGACCTGTCCAAGGTCATCGACCGGCCTGAGGCGGGCGAGGGCACCAACTACCTGATCGTCGGTTCCGACAGCCGTGAGGGCATGTCCGCCGAGGAGAAGAAGGAGCTGCACACCGGGTCCGCCGAGGGCAAGCGCACGGACTCGATGATGATCCTGCACACCGGTGACAACGGCCCGACGCTGATCTCGCTCCCCCGCGACTCCGACGTGGAGATCCCCACCTTCGTGGGCTCGGAGTCCGGCAAGACCTACCCGGGCACCGGGCGGCACGTGAAGCTGAACGCCGCCTACGCGGAGGACGGCCCGGAGCTGCTGGTGCGCACGGTCGAGTTCAACACCGGTCTGCACATCGACCACTACGTCGAGATCGGTTTCGCGGGCTTCGCGAACATCGTGGACGCGGTCGGCGGCGTGGAGATCGAGATCCCGAAGGGCGGCATCAAGGACTCCAAGTCCGGGGCCGACCTGAAGGAGGGCAAGCAGACCCTGAACGGCGAGGAGGCGCTGGCCTTCGTCCGTACCCGGTACGCGCTCAAGGGCTCCGACCTGGACCGCACCAAGAACCAGCAGAAGTTCCTCGCGGCCCTGGCCAACCAGACCGCGACGCCGAGCACCGTGCTGAACCCGTTCAAGCTGTACCCGACGATGAGCGCCGGTCTGGACACCCTGATCGTCGACAAGGAGATGGGCCTGTTCGACCTGGCCTCGATGTTCTGGGGCATGAAGGGCGTCACGGGCGGCGAGGGCACGTCGATGAACATGCCGATCTCGGGCTCCTCCGGCGGCAACCTCGTCTGGGACAAGACGAAGGTGAAGACGCTCGTGGAGCAGCTGAACAACGACGAGAAGGTCACCGTCTCCGGGAACTGAGACCGCGTGAACGCGCAGGGCGGTCCCACCGAGCTTGGTGGGACCGCCCTGCG
>NZ_JBSFOK010000121.1:0-2030 GCF_053587635.1 Streptomyces sp. NPDC003635
GCGACCGGCGAACCGATCGGGACATCCGTTCCGGCACCGCACCTCGCCAGGACCGTGGCGACCGCGGCCTGGGCGACCATGAACAGGGTGGTTCCGGTCTCGCGCGCCAGCCCGGTCAGGGCAGCGTGCGTGGTGGCGGGGGCGGTCACCTTGTGGGTGGCCCCGCGATAGGAGGCGACGGCGGGCCGCGGCCGGTCCACCGGCAGCGTGGCCTCCTCAGGCAGCCCGGCCAACTCCTCTTGCCAGAAGTTGAGTTGGCGCTCCTCATCGGTGGCGAGGAGGTTCCGCTGCCACAGGGTGTAGTCGGCGTACTGGACCGGCAGCGGCGCCCACGCGGGGGCACCGCCCTGGCAGCGGGCCGCGTACGCGGTGGCGAGGTCCCGCAGGAGCGGGCCGTTCGACCAGCCGTCGGAGGCGATGTGGTGCATCACCAGCAGGAGCACATGCTCCTCGGGCGACAGTTCCAGCAGATCCGCGCGGATGGGCAGATCGGCGGAGAGGTCGAAGGTCACACCGGCCGCACGGGCCAGCGTCCGGGGCAGGGACTCCTCCGTCACCGGGGTCACCGGGAGCGCGAGGTCGGTCTCCGTCGCGGAGCGGATCGCCTGGTGAGGCGTGCCGTTCTCGGAGGGGAACGAGGTTCGCAGGGCTTCGTGCCGGCCGAGCACGTCGTGGAGGGCGCGGCGCAGCGCCTCCTTGTCGAGCGTGCCGGTCAGCCAGACGGCGAGGGGGATGTTGTACGTCGGTGACGGTCCCTCCAACTGGTCCAGGAACCAGAGCCGTTGCTGAGCGGAGGACAGCGGCAGCCGCTCCGGCCGCTCCCCCGCCACCAGGGCGGGACGCTCCTCCTCGGTGCCGCTCACCGCGATCAGCTCGGCCAGCCGTACGACCGTCGGGTACTGGAAGATCTCCCGCACCCCGAGCCGCACGCCGAAGGCCTCCCGGATCCGGGAAGTGAGCCGGGTGGCGAGCAGGGAGTGGCCGCCGCGGTGGAAGAAGTGGTCGTCGATCGAGACGGACGACAGGCCCAGTGTGGCCGCGAACAGGCCGCACAGGATCTCCTCGGCGGGGTTGCGCGGGGCGCGGCCGCCGCTGTCCGCGTCGAGGTCGGGTGCGGGCAGGGCCCGGCGGTCGAGCTTGCCGTTGACCGTCCGGGGCAGCTCGTCCAGGACGACGAAGGCGGAGGGCACCATGTGCTCGGGGAGGCGCGCCGCGGTGTACCGGCGTACGGCGGCCGTGTCGACACCCGCTCCGACCACGTAGGCGACGAGGCGTTTGTCGCCGGGGCGGTCCTCGCGGACGACGACCGCGGCTTGCTGGACGTCGGGGTGCGCGGTCAACGCCGTCTCGATCTCGCCGGGTTCGATACGGAAGCCGCGCAGCTTGACCTGCTCGTCACCGCGGCCGAGGTACTCCAGGGCGCCTTGCCTGTTCCAGCGGGCCAAGTCGCCGGTGCGGTACATCCGGGAGCCGGCCGGACCGTAGGGGTTGGCCACGAAACGGTCCCCGGTCAGCCCGGGCTGACCGATGTAGCCGTGCGCCAGACCGTGACCGGCCACATACAACTCACCCGGCACACCCGGCGGCACCAACGCCAGGTTCTCGTCCAGCACATACGCGTGCTTGCCGAGCAGCGGCCCACCCACCGGGATCGCCCCTTGCTCGGCCCCGATGGTGTGGGTCGTCGTGAAGCCCATGCTCTCCGCCGGACCGTAGCCATTGAGGAGGCGCAGGCCGGGGTGGGCTTCCAGGGCGCGGGCCACGTGAGTCGGTGAGGCCGCCTCGCCGGCGGTCATGGCCTCCCTCAAGTGCGCGAACACCGAAGCGTGTTCGTCGAGCATGTGGTTGAAGAGGCTGGCGGACATCTGCAACGACGTGACGCCGTGACGTTCCACCAGCTCGGCGATCTGCTGCGGATCCGTGTGCTGCCCCGGCTGGAGGACACACACCCCGCCGTGCAACAGCGGCCCGAACACCTCCAGCGCGAAGGCGTCCCACGACACCGGGGAGCACTGCAGGAAGGTCTGCTG
>NZ_JBSFOK010000122.1:0-1781 GCF_053587635.1 Streptomyces sp. NPDC003635
CCTCCGCCCAAGCCGTCACCGTCGTCGACCCACCCCCACCACCGTCCGGCATGAAGGTGACGTCCACCCAGTCGTTGTCGGTCATGCCGAGGCCGTCCCAGAAGGTGCCGTCCGCGACGTCGATGCCGGCCGGGTTGGCGGCCCGCCGGCCGAACTCGTCGAGCCCGCCGTTGTAGCCGTTGAGGTACGCCGCCTGCGCCTCGGGCGTGCCCTGCGGAAGGTCCCGCCACATCTCCCGCTGCGACGACGGGTTCCAGTAGTCGTCGCGGGTGTTCCACGGGCCGACGTCCCACACCGGCGCGGTCTCGCACCGGCCCTTGTAGCAGAGGCGCACCTGGTACTCGCGGCCGCCGTTGGTCGCCAGCATGCGGCGGGAGGGCAGGGCCACGAAGTGGTCGCGGGGCTGGATGACATGGCCGTTGGCGGTGGTCTGTCCGACGAGACCCTCCCGGGTGGCGTACAGCCGGTAGGTGGGCCCGGATGCGGCCGCCGACATGCCGTTCTGCGGGGTCTGCTGCGGCTTGGGCTGCACGGTAGCGGCGGTGACGGTGACCGCGCGGACCGTCGGGGACGCCCCACCGGGGACGCCGAGCAGGGTGAGCCGGACCTGGAGCAGGGAGACCGCCTGCGGCAGCCGGACCGCCCCCGCCCCTTCCACGGTCCGCCACTGCGTCCAGGTGTCCGGATGGTTGCTGCCCCGGATCTCGGTCAGCACCTCGGTCCCGGCGGGGACGTCCGCCTGCGTCCGCACGGTGAACGCCGTGAGCTGGCGGCCGAGGCTGCGGCCCGGCGAGGTGTAGACGGCGTGGGAGGCGCCGGGCGCCGACGGGGTGCGGTGCCTGTTGTCCTCGACGGTGAGCCCGTCCGGACCCCGGCCGACATTGCCCTGTTCGGCTCCGGGCCCCGCCAGGTCGATGCGCCAGCTGCCCCGCTGATCCTGTGCGGCGGCGGGCGGTGCCGCCAGTCCGGTCAGGACGAGCAGCAGACACAGGATCTGTGTGGCCCACAGCGGCTTGTGCCACTGGGCACGCACGGATGCGACACGCACGGGTTCCCCCTCGGTGGATGCGGACGGCGGTCGGAAGCGGACGACGGTCCAGGACTACCGCCCGGCGCGGGCACCGTCTCTCCGCAAACTTCCGGATGCCGCGCGGCAGGTGAGCGCCGCTAGCGTCCGTGGCCCACGGCTCGTCGGAAGCCGCTGTCCCCTGGGAGGAACTCCATGCGTCTTGGTCTGCGCGGCACGAACCTGCGGGCAGGGCTGCTGGCCGCGGCGGCCCTGCTGCTGCCCCTGGCGGTGGCCGCCCCCGGCCACGCGGCGACGAACGGCACCACCGCCTTCGCCGGCTCCTGCCCCGCCGCCGGCGTCGTCACCCAGGGCTACAGCAGCTCCCACGACGGAGTCGACATCGCCAATGGCCTCGGCACCCCGATCCACGCCGTCGGCGCGGGCGAGGTCATCGCCTCCGGACCGGCCCAGGGCTACGGCCAGTGGATCCGCATCCTGCACCCCGACGGCACCGTGACCGAGTACGGCCACATGTACCAGCGGGACGTGTCCGTCGGGCAGCAGGTGTCGGCCGGTCAGCGCATCGCCCTGATGGGCTCCGAGGGCGACTCCACCGGGGTTCACCTGCATCTGCGGGTTCGCGTCGGCACCTCCACCTCGGTCCGCGGCATCGACCCCGTCCCGTACCTGCGCGACCGCGGGGTCGGCCTGCCGTGCACGCCCGGCGGTGGTGGTGGGGGTGGGTCGACGACGGTGACGGCTTGGGCGGAGT
>NZ_JBSFOK010000123.1:0-1659 GCF_053587635.1 Streptomyces sp. NPDC003635
TGAGAAGCCGTATCTCAACCGATCATGGAACGTGCGGGTCGAACGGGTTTCCCGCCGGGGTGATCTTCCCGTCGTGCGCGCATGAAGACAGGGCCTCTCGGTAGCTCGGGGATGCGAATCTGACCAAGCAATGCCGGGAGGCCCTGGTGTCGTTGTTGTACGCGTCCGAGCCCGTCCAGTTCAACTCGGCTGCACCATCGTGTGATTGCCTCGCGCACGTGTACGGCAACGCGGCAGATCATCCTGACCGGGTGCGCCGGTATCCGTCGGACATGACGGATACGGAGTGGGCGGCCGTCCGGCCGTTGCTGCCAGTGCCGGCCTGGTTCCAGGGCAGGGGCGGGCAGCCCGAGGGCTACTGCCACCGCCAGTTGCTGGACGCGATCCGCTACCTGGTCGCGGGCGGGATCTCGTGGCGGGCGATGCCCGCGGACTTCCCCGCATGGGGCCGCGTCTACGCCTTCTTCCGCCGGTGGCGCGAGCACGGGCTGATCGCCGAGTTCCACGACCGGCTGCGCGGGAGGGTCCGTGAACGCGAGGGCCGTGAGGCCGAGCCCACGGCGGGGATCATCGACGCGCAGTCGGTGAAGGCCGCGGCCTCGGTTCCGGCAGCCTCACGCGGCTACGACGGCGGGAAGAAGGTGGGCGGCCGTAAGCGGCACATCGTGACCGACTGCCTCGGCCTGCTGCTGGTCGTCGCGGTCACCGCCGCGAACATCGGCGACCGCGACGCCGCGACGGGCCTGCTGCAGCGGCTGCGCCGTCTGCACCGCGACATCACTCTCGTCTGGGCCGACGGCGGCTACACCGGCTCCCTCGTCGACTGGTGCCGTCAGAAACTCGCGCTGACCTTGGAGATCGTCAAGCGCACCGACGACATGACAGGGTTCGTGGTGCTGCCCAGACGGTGGGTGGCAGAGCGCACGTTCGCGTGGCTGATGCATTCGCGCCGGCTGGCCCGGGACTACGAGACGCTGCCGGCCAGCAGCGAGGCGATGATCCAGTGGTCGATGGTCACGCGGATGGGCCGGCGTCTGGCACGGCCACGGGCCGTCGGCCGACGCTGAATGCCCCCGACGTCTCCAGGAGGAGCCACCCGCGCTCGGCCAGACGCCGGGCCTTCGAACGCACCCCCTCGACCTTCGCCGGCGTTGTCTCCAAGCCCAGCCGAGCCGTGATCTCCCTGGCCTTCAGCGGCCCTTGGCCTGCGGGCTGCCGCTCCTCCAGCACGCCCAGAATCCGCTGGTAGTCCGGCGCCAGCACCGTCACCGGCAGTCCTTCGCGCCACGGAGGCACGACCGAGCCCGGCACCGGCGCGGGCGACGACACGGTTTCCGCCTCCGCCCCGGTCACGGCGGTGGTCTCGGAGGCCGAGGCTGCCAGGGCCTCGACCAGCTCCTCCCGTGCGATCACCCGCCGGTCCAGCTCGATCTCCGCGGCCTCCAACACCCCAGCCAGCCGCGCGACTTCCTCCCGCAGTCCTTCCACCCGCACCCGGGCCGCTGTCTCCCGCTCCTCCAGCATTCCCAGCACCGACGCCATCGTGCACCCCTCGATCACGGAGCCGAAACAAGACGCCGCATGCCTCCCTCACTCCGAGCCAGACCATGCCTGACCAGCGCAAATCAAGCGATCACGTTCGGTTGAGATACGGCTTCT
>NZ_JBSFOK010000124.1:0-1591 GCF_053587635.1 Streptomyces sp. NPDC003635
CAGGTCAGCGATCCAGCGCACCTTCGGTGCGCGCCGGGGGCGTGGTAAATGCCGTGGCGTGCGCCGGGGGTGCTTCTGTCTGCCCTGACGGAGGTTGCTGCTGGTCCGGGACGCTGGTGGGGTTCGTTCCGGCCGAAGCCGATGTCTCTGTGATGCCGGTGAGCTCGCAGGTCAGCGTGGCACTGGGGGCCGTCCACGGGAACCGTGGAGTGTTGCTGTGAGCACGTGCGTCAGAATTCCTGATTCACCCTGGCCCTCCCGGAACGGCGTACCGCTTGCCCAAGGGAGGGAACAGGGCCGTGGACGTGTTGCACGAACGCTGCGCAGGGCTGGATATCAGCAAGAAGGACGCCAAGGTATGCGTCCGCACGCCGAGCGCGAAGCGGCGGAGGTCATTCGCCAACGAGACCACGACCTGGGCTTCCACGACGAACGCCGTGCTCGCCCTGCGGGACCACCTGCTCGCCGCCGAGGTCACCCTCGTCGTGATCGAGGCGACCTCGGACTACTGGAAGCCCTTCTACTACCTGCTGACCGAGGACCTGAACGTGATCCTGGTCAACGCCCGGCAGGTCAAGAACCTGCCCGGCCGCAAGACGGACGTCTCGGATGCCGCCTGGCTGGCCCAGCTCGGCGCGCACGGCCTGGTCCGCCCGTCGTTCGTGCCACCGCAGCCGGTGCGCGAACTACGGGATCTGACCCGGGCCCGCACCCAGATGACCCGCGAACGCGGCCAGATCGTCCAGCGCCTGGAGAAGCTGCTGGAAGACACCGGGATCAAGCTCGCAGCGGTCGCCTCCGACATCATGGGCGTCTCGGGCCGGGCCATGCTGGAGGCCCTCATCGACGGGGAACGCGACCCGCAGACGCTCGCGGACCTGGCCAAGCGCAAGCTCCGTAACAAGATCCCCGAACTCACCGAGGCCCTGACCGGCCGCTTCCGCGCCCACCACGCCTTCCTCACCCGACTGCACCTGGACCACTACGACCAGCTCACCGGCGCCATCGGACAGCTGGACGAGCGGATCGAGGAGGCGATGGCCCCCTTTCGAGGCGCCCTCGACCTCCTCGACACCATCCCCGGCATCAACCAGGCCGTCGCCGAAGTGATCATCGCGGAGACCGGCGGAGACATGACCCGCTTCGCCTCCGCCAGGCACCTCGCGTCCTGGGCCGGGGTCTGCCCCGGCCACCACGAGTCCGCCGGCCGCACCAAGAACACCAAGGTCCGCCCCGGCAACCCCTACCTCAAAGGAGCCCTCGGCCTGGCCGCCTTCGGCGCGGTGAAGACCAAGGACACCTACCTGCAAGCCCGTTACAAGCGGCTGACCGCCCGCCGCGGCCCGCTCAGGGCCCTGGTCGCCGTCGAGCACTCGATCATCACCGCGATCTGGCACATGCTCACCGACAACGTCCGCTACCGCGAGCTCGGGGGCACCTACTTCGTCCAGCGCGACCCCGAACGCGCCACCCGCCGCGCGATCACCGCGCTCAACCAGCTCGGCTACACCGTCACCCTCAACCCGATCGAGGACGCAGCCTGACACAAGAACCCGGACACCCGGCGACCACCACGGTCACCGGGCACCCA
>NZ_JBSFOK010000125.1:0-1408 GCF_053587635.1 Streptomyces sp. NPDC003635
CTAGTACTGCAACGGTGCTTGCCGTGACTGGTGGCCAGGTTGGTCGTTGGTGTGTTCATGGGTGGGGACCTTGCTGATGTCAGGTTGTGGGCGGGCGAACTGGAAGCTGTGCATGGGCGTTTCGTGCACCGTTTCAGCAGGTCGGAGCCGCGGGAGTCGGCACTGGCCTATATGCGGGGCCTGATCGCTCCGCTGCAGCGGAAGAACGGCTGGACGCTGGCGGAGGAAGCCGGCCACGAGGGTCCGGATCGTATCCACCGGATGCTGAACCGGATCGAGTGGGACGCCGACGAGGTACTCGACGACGTGCGTCGGTACGTGGTCGACAACCTCGGCGACCGGGATGCCGTCCTGGTCGTGGACGACACAGGCTTTCTGAAGAAGGGGACGCGGTCGGCAGGAGTGCAGCGCCAGTACTCCGGCACGGCCGGGCGGACGGAGAACTGCCAGGTCGGCGTCTTCCTCGCGTATGCAACCGACCGCGGGCGGACACTGATTGACCGGCGTCTGTATCTGCCCACCTCCTGGACCGACGACCGCGAAAGGTGCCGCCGGGCCGGCATCGACGACGAGGTCGCCTTCGAGACCAAGGTGGCCATGGCCAAGGTAATGGTCCGCCGGGCCATCGCGGACAAGATCCCGTTTCGGTGGGTGACCGCGGATGCCGCCTACGGGTTCAGCAAAGGCTGGCGGTCGGAACTGGAGCGGGCGGACGTCTTCCACGTCATGGCCACCACCCGCCACGACACCGTGGTCACCCGCTGGGCGATCGACCATCCCGTCCACGACCTGTTCAACGGTCTTGCCCGGCAGAAATGGAAGCGCCGTTCCTGCGGCACAGGGGCGCACGGCCTGCGGATGTACGACTGGGCACGCGTCGAGGTCCGGCCCTGGCACCGGCCCGACCGCCGCCACTGGGTCATCGCCCGCCGCAGCGTGAGCCGGCCCGGGGAGATCTCCTACTACATCGCCTACTGCCCGGCCGGGACAACGCTTGACGAGCTGATCCGCATCGCGGGCAGCAGGTGGGCCATCGAGGAATGCTTCCAGAGCGCGAAACAGGAATGCGGCCTGGACGACTACCAAGTCCGCCGCTACCCCGGATGGCACCGACACATGACCCTCGCCATGGCCGCCCACGCCTGCCTGACCGTCCTGCGAGCCCGCGAGCTGGATGCCAGGAAAGCAGAAACGGATCCTCCCAGCTCATCCACCTCAGCCTCGCCGAGATACGACGGCTGATCACCCGCCTCACCAACCGCCGGCCCACACCCGTCGAGCACATCCTGCACTGGTCGACCTGGCGCCGACAACGACAACACCAGGCCCGCACCAGCCACTACAAACGACGCGGACATATCCCCTGACCTGGCCACCAGTCACGGCAAGCACCGTTGCAGTACTAGGA
>NZ_JBSFOK010000126.1:0-1348 GCF_053587635.1 Streptomyces sp. NPDC003635
GCGCTCACGCAACTCAAGCGAGTACTTCCTGGGTGCAGCCATGATCGATGCTCCTCTCATGAGAACCATCTGACCCTCTGTCACCACCCGCCGCATCTCGGGGGAACCTCACTCGGATAGCAGCACCCTCCGTCACCACCGAAAGCGAGACAGGGCCACTCACCGTACAGACCCTCCGCTGACGTTGCCGTCAAGAACCGCAGAAGCCCCGCCGGAACGAAGTCCGCCGGGGCTTCTCGCGAATACAATTAACGGTCAGACTCTGGCAATCCGAGCCCATCACGATGGGCTCTCGCAAGAGCACCCTCTTCGATGCCGATTTTCCATTCATTGGCAAGACGAAGGAGGGCAACTCTCATGGATGCATAATCAACGTGCGGCGGCACATCGATCGCCCACAAGTATCCCGTCGTATCGATATCCCAGGAACACTCAAAGCTGCGGAGCATGGCATCAATCATGTCCCTCGCGTCGTCATCCTTAATGATGACGCGGACCGTCGAATGCCCGGCCTCCGAAACGAACTCCTCGAACACGAACTCTCTGCGCTCGTGATCAGCTCTGACTCGCACAATGTCCCCGAAGGCGATTCCCTTCACGTAGAAGGGAGTGTTCCGAACCTGGACCTCCATCTGCACGGAGGTCTTCCCAGTCCAGAGCCGCTCCGAAGAGGCGTGGGCCCAATCGGCAGTCTCGTCAGGAAGATCGAAGGCTACCTTGTACAGCCTCTCAGGCTTACCTGCCATCACCGACTCGCCGCCGCTAGGGGTCGAGGAAGTCTCTGAGCTCATCGTCCCACTCTTCCATAGTCTTCGTGGATTTATCCCTATTGCATCGACGGCAGGCCACAGCACCATTATGGTCGCCACCGTGCCCGCCATCGACCCTAGGCACTACGTGGTCGATCTGGGCATCGTCGGGCCTTCCCGGGACGCGGTTTCCATCGGCATCTCGCGATCCGCGCCGTTCCACATTCTGCCCACAGTATTCACATCTGTACTCGCCGCCGTTCTTGGCGGCATTGGCGTCGTAGACCTTCTGCCTCTCGGCATCAGTGAAATACAAATAGGCTCTGTCGCAGTTATGCACCAGGACTGGCGTGGCGCCCGCCAGCACATAGTACGTGTGCTCGCCGGGCGGCCGTCACCTGCATTTTCGCTGGTCAGCGAATTCCGGCTGGTCCGTAGGTGTGCGTGGAAGTGCCGTGCTGTGCGCCCCTGTTGCCGTCGGCGTTGCCGTCAGACGGCTGCGCGCCTGAGAAGCCGTATCTCAACCGATCATGGAACGTGCGGGTCGAACGGGTTTCCCGCCGGGGTGATCTTCCCGTCGTGCGCGCATGAAGACAGGG
>NZ_JBSFOK010000127.1:0-1111 GCF_053587635.1 Streptomyces sp. NPDC003635
CGGCGTTGAGCTTGGTGATGAGTGGAGCGATGGTGTCCGCGGTGTCCCAGTCACGTGGCCGCAACTGGTACTTCTCCGAGTGCAGGTACTCTTCGCTGCCCGCCCGCAGCGGGGTGTTCTCGCACAGTTCGTAGCCGCTGTAGATGCCCCAGGTCGGTGAGAGCGTCGCGGCGAGCACCGCGCGCAGCTCGAAGGCGGGCCGGCCGCCGTGCTGGAGGAAGGCGTGCAGGATGTCGGGGGTGTTGGCGAAGAAGTTCGGCCGCATGTAGGCGGCCGCCTCGCCCGACAGCTCGGTCAGGTACTCCGTCAGCTCCTGCTTGGTGTTGCGCCAGGTGAAGTAGGTGTAGGACTGCTGGAAGCCGATCTGGGCCAGGGTGTGCATCATCGCCGGGCGGGTGAACGCCTCGGCCAGGAAGATCACGTCGGGGTCGGTGCGGTTGATGTCGCCGATCACCCGCTCCCAGAACAGCACCGGCTTGGTGTGCGGGTTGTCCACCCGGAAGATCCGCACCCCGCATCCCATCCAGTGCCGCAGCACCCTGAGGGTCTCGGCGACGAGTCCGTCGAGGTCGGCGTCGAAGGCGATGGGGTAGATGTCCTGGTACTTCTTCGGCGGGTTCTCCGCGTAGGCGATGGTGCCGTCGGGGCGGTGGTGGAACCACTGGGGGTGCTTGTCCACCCAGGGGTGGTCCGGGGAGCACTGCAGGGCGAAGTCCAGGGCCACCTCCAGGCCCTGGGCGCGGGCCTGCTCGACGAACCAGGTGAAGTCCTCCAGGGTGCCCAGGGCGGGGTGGACGGCGTCGTGGCCGCCCTCGGGGGAGCCGATCGCCCAGGGCACGCCGACGTCGTCGGGGGTGGGGGAGAGGGTGTTGTTGCGGCCCTTGCGGAAGGTGGTGCCGATCGGGTGGATCGGCGGGAGGTAGACGACGTCGAAGCCCATCGCGGCGATCGCCGGGAGGCGGCGGGCGGCGGTGCGGAAGGTGCCGTGCGGCTGCTGGGGGGTGCCCTCGGACCGGGGGAAGAACTCGTACCAGGAGCCGTACAGGGCCCGTTCCCGCTCGACCAGCAAAGGCAGCGGATCGGAGGCGGTGACCAACTCCCGCAACGGATA
>NZ_JBSFOK010000128.1:0-1097 GCF_053587635.1 Streptomyces sp. NPDC003635
TAGTCCACCGGAACCCTGCGCGCCCGCACACCATCGGCTTCGGCGAGAGCTGTGATCTCGTCCAGCGCCTCCGGATCACCGGCGACCACGGTCGCGTCGGGGCCGTTGAAGACAGCGATCGCCAGCCGGTCGCCGTACGGCTCAACCCACGCCGACGCCTTTTCCGCACCGGTCGCCAGGGACAACATCCCACCACGACCGGCGAGTTCATCGCGAATGGCCGCCGACCGCAGCGCCACCACCCGCGCCGCGTCCTCCAAGCTCAACGCACCAACCACCGCGGCAGCCGCGATCTCACCCTGCGAATGCCCGATCACAGCGGCCGGTTCGATGCCGAGCGACTCCCAGACCGCAGCCAGCGACACCATCACCGCCCACAGCACCGGCTGAACCACATCCACCCGGCCCATCCACGCGTCATCGTCCCCGCGCAGCACCTCCCTCAACGACCAGTCCACAAAGGACCCGAGCGCCGCCTCACACTCCGCGACACGCGCCGCGAACACCGGCGAGGACTCAAGGAGCCCCCGCCCCATCCCCAACCACTGAGAGCCCTGACCCGGGAAGACCAACACGACACCGGTGGCCGAACCAGCCGTACCCGACACGGCATTCGGCGCCAGAGAGCCCTCCGCCAGCGCACCGAGCGCGGAATTCAGCTCGCCACTCTCCCGGCCCCACACCACCGCACGGCTCTCCAACGCCGTACGCGAAGACCACAAGCTCCACCCCACGGCCGCCGGATCCCCCGACACCCTCGCCAGCCGCCCCGCCTGGGCGGCCAGTGCAGCCGCACCATGCCCCGACACCAACCAGGGCACCACCGGCGACCCAGAAAGCCCTCCGGGTTCTGCCACCGGCTGCGTCTCCGCCTCGACGGCCGGGGCGCCTTCCAGAACGACATGCGCGTTAGTCCCGGAGATTCCGAACGCCGAGACGCCGGCCCGTCCGGGGCGTCCCTCGGGCCGCAGTTCCGTCGGAGAGGTCAACAGCTCTACTCGCCCGGCCGTCCAGTCGACGTGGGGCGTCGGCTCGTCCACGTGCAGCGTGCGCGGCAGCACACCCTCCCGCAGAGCCATCACCATCTTGATGACACC
>NZ_JBSFOK010000129.1:0-1069 GCF_053587635.1 Streptomyces sp. NPDC003635
GTCGAGGCCGGGCGGCCGTTCAAGGACCTGGGCTTCGACTCCCTGACAGCGGTCGAACTGCGCAACCGCCTGAACACGGCGACCGGCCTACGACTGCCCGCCACCCTCGTCTTCGACCACCCCACCCCCGTCGCCCTCACCCAGCACATCCGCTCCCAGGTGTCCGGGCTGCCCGACATCACCGAGGAGCGGAGTGCGGCGGTCCTCGCCGGTCCGGCGGACGAGCCGATCGCGATCGTCGGCATGGCGTGCCGTCTTCCGGGCGGCATCGACTCCCCGGAGGAGCTGTGGCGGCTGGTCCTCGCCGGGGAGGACGCCATCACCGCCTTCCCCCAGGACCGCGACTGGGACGACGACCTCTACGATCCCGACCCCGAGACCCAGGGCAAGACCTACGTCCGGGGCGGCGGCTTCGTGCCGGACGCGACCGAGTTCGACGCCGGGTTCTTCGGTATCTCGCCGCGCGAGGCACTGGCCATGGACCCGCAGCAGCGGCTGCTCCTGGAAACGTCCTGGGAGGCCGTGGAGCGGGCGGGCATCGCTCCCGGATCCCTGCGAGGCACCCGGACCGGGGTCTTCGCCGGCGCTCTGGCCTCCGAGTACGTGGCACGGCTGAACGCCCTCCCGGACGGCATCGAGGGCTTCCTCGGCACCGGCAACATGTCCAGCGTCACCTCCGGCCGGGTCGCCTACCAACTGGGCCTGGAGGGTCCGGCCGTCACCGTCGACACCGCCTGCTCGTCCTCGCTGGTCGCGCTCCACCTGGCGGCGCAGTCGCTGCGCAACGGCGAGTGCGACATGGCCCTGGCGGGCGGTGTGACGGTGATGTGCACCCCCACCGGGTTCGTGGAGCTGAGCCGTCAGCGCGGTCTGTCAGCGGACGGCCGCTGCAAGGCGTTCGCGGGCGCCGCCGACGGCTTCGGCCCCGCCGAGGGTGCGGGTGTGCTGGTGGTGGAGCGGTTGTCGGATGCGCGTCGTCGTGGTCATCGGGTGTTGGCGGTGGTGCGGGGTTCGGCGGTCAATCAGGACGGTGCGTCGAATGGTTTGACGGCGCCGAATGGTCCGTCGC
>NZ_JBSFOK010000130.1:0-1045 GCF_053587635.1 Streptomyces sp. NPDC003635
CATGTGGCCTCCGTGCAGGACTACATCGACCGCGGGGTGCTCAAGGAGCGCCCGGACGGCACCCGCAACCCGCTGCAGACGCTGCCGCTCACGGAGAAGATCCAGGAGGAGAGGTTCGACGCCGTGTTCGGCGGCGGGCGCCGGGACGAGGAGAAGGCGCGCGCCAAGGAGCGGGTGTTCTCGCTGCGCGACGAGTTCTCCCAGTGGGACCCCCGCCGGCAGCGGCCCGAGCTGTGGAACCTCTACAACGGGCGGCACGCCCCCGGTGAGCACGTCCGCGTGTTCCCGCTGTCCAACTGGACCGAGCTGGACGTCTGGCAGTACATCGCCCGCGAGGGCATCGAACTGCCGGAGATCTACTTCGCGCACGAGCGTGAGGTGTTCGCCCGTAACGGCATGTGGCTGACCGCGGGTGAGTGGGGCGGCCCGAAGGACGGCGAGACCGTCGAGAAGCGGCAGATCCGCTACCGCACGGTCGGCGACATGTCCTGCACGGGCGCGGTGGACTCCGACGCCGACACCATCGAGAAGGTGATCGCCGAGATCGCCGCCTCCCGGCTCACCGAGCGCGGCGCGACCCGCGCCGACGACAAGCTGTCCGAGGCCGCGATGGAAGACCGCAAGCGCGAGGGGTACTTCTAAGCATGAGCACGACCACGGAACTCTCCGAGACGACCCTTCTGCGGTTCGCGACCGCCGGTTCGGTCGACGACGGCAAGTCCACCCTCGTCGGACGGCTGCTGCACGACTCCAAGTCGGTCCTCGCCGACCAGCTGGAGGCCGTCGAGCACGCCTCCCGCAACCGCGGCCAGGAAGCCCCCGACCTCGCCCTGCTCACCGACGGCCTGCGCGCCGAGCGGGAACAGGGCATCACCATCGATGTGGCCTACCGCTACTTCGCCACCCCCAGACGCCGGTTCATCCTCGCCGACACCCCCGGCCATGTGCAGTACACCCGCAACATGGTCACCGGCGCCTCCACCGCCGAACTCACGGTGATCCTGATCGACGCCCGCAACGGCGTGGTCGAGCAGACCCGCCGGCA